>JAILBP010000246.1:0-14293 GCA_024680835.1 Lachnospiraceae bacterium
GGCGAGCAGATCAAGGATATACCGATAGCCATCTGAGTGTCGGGGAAGCTGGCCGAAGGCCTGAGGGGGCAATTCTGAGAGAACAATTCATATTACAGGAAGGAACCATCATGACGAAGTCATGATTTGTAATGGTTCCGATCGATAGGGCAACGTATATCATGCACGAGGCACGAGTGCATGATGCCATCCCGGCGAGGGATCGCGAAGCGACAGGTGATTCGTTTACGAATCGTGCCATTACATTAATAGTAGGAGGATACAACCATGAACCTGATAGCAGCAGTGGACAAAAACTGGGCAATAGGCAAGAACAACAAGCTGTTGGCCAACATTCCCGAGGACATGAAGTTCTTTCGGGAGACCACTACAGGCAAAGTGGTAGTCATGGGCAGGAAGACTCTGGAGAGCTTTCCGAATAAAAAGCCCCTTCCCAACCGCACCAACATTGTGCTGACCAAAGACAGTTCGTATAAAGCCGATGGCGCGGTTATAGTACATGACACGGAGGAGCTTTCCAAGGTATTGGAGAGATACGATACAAAAGACGTTTTCTGCATAGGAGGAGGCAGCATATATAAGCTGCTGGAACCGATGTGCGACACTGCATTCATTACCAAGATAGATTACGCATATGACGCGGACACCTTTTTCCCGGATCTCGATGCGTCGGATGATTGGGAGCTTACAGAAGAGAGCGAGGAAAAAACCTGCTTTGATCTGATATATACATTCACAACATATGTCAGAAAGAAAGCTTAGATCACATACGAAACAGAAATCTACAGCGAACGGATTTTGCTTTTCCGTTTGCTGTTTTTTTGTGGGGGGAAGGTCGTTTCAGATCACATTTTTATTAATGCGGCATTGCACCTTGAAGGCCATAATGCTATAATCGAAAACAGAATGTATTAGAAAACTCAGAGGTGAGACAAGATGGATATTGCAGGAAAAAAGCTTGTGATCAAGGCTTTAAGGGAAGAGAAGGTTGATACGGTATTCGGTTATCCGGGAGGCATGATAATCGATATTTTTGATGAGCTATACAAAGAAGAGGATATGCATGTGGTGCTGCCCAGGCATGAGCAGGCGCTGATACATGAGGCCGAAGGCTATGCGAGAGCCACCGGAAAGACTGCTGTCTGCATGGTGACCAGCGGCCCGGGTGCCACCAATATCATCACGGGGCTGGCAGATGCGCATTTTGACTCTATTCCGTTGGTTGTCATAACAGGTCAGGTTGCATTGCCTCTCATAGGCAATGATGCTTTCCAGGAAGTTGATATTGTGGGCATGACCAGATCTGTCACCAAATACGGAGTTACGGTCCGCAACAGGGATGACCTGGGACGGATCTTAAAGGACGCATTTTATATCGCAAAGACCGGAAGACCGGGACCTGTCATCATAGACATACCAAAGGACATCCAGAATGAGAAGGGCTCGTCCGAATATCCGACTAATGTCATGATAAGGGGCTATAAACCGGCAACCTCGGTGCATTTGGGACAGTTAAAGAAGGCGTATAAGCTTTTACATTCCGCAAAATGTCCTGTGATACTGGCGGGCGGAGGTATACATATCTCACATGCGGAGACCACCTTTAAGGAATTTGTTGAAAAGACAGGAATACCGGTCATCACAACGGTCATGGGCAAGGGAGTCATCCCCACGGATCATCCTCTGTATTTTGGTAACTGCGGACTTCACGGTGAGTTTTCCGCAAACACTGCGATCTCAAAATGTGATGTGCTCTTTTCCATAGGAACACGTTTTAACGACCGTATCACCGGCAATATCAAGGGTTTTGCGCCAAATGCAAAGATCGTGCACATTGATATAGATACCTCATCCATATCCAGAAACGTGCGCGTGGATGTGCCTGTTGTGTCCGATGCAGGTCTGGCATTGCACACTATGTGTTCTTATGCAACAAAGTCGGAGATAGACGGATGGGTGGAGCAGCTTGGGAAAAACAGGGCTGAGCATCCACTGGATATCAAGGCGGACGGAGTTTCGCCAAAGCGCATTATGGAAGCAGTCAATAAAAGCTTTGATGACTGTATCATCACTACGGATGTGGGTCAGCATCAGATGTGGGCGTGCCAGTATCTGGATTACGGCGGCAAAAAACAGCTCATCACCAGCGGTGGCTTGGGTACCATGGGCTTTGGATTTCCGGCTGCCGTGGGCGCTAAGATCGGTAATCCTGATAAGACGGTCATCTGTATAACCGGAGACGGCGGTTTTCAGATGAATATGCAGGAGATGGCCACAGCAGTCTGCGAAGATATTAATGTGATAGTCCTGCTGATCAATAATCATTATCTGGGCATGGTGCATCAGATGCAGCAGCTGTTTTACGGCAAGAGATATTCCGCAACCTGTCTGGAGAATACCAGGAATATAAGCGCTCCCGCATATGTCCCCGATTTTGTGAAGTGGGCCGAGAGCTACGGCGCCTGCGGTATCCGTGTTGAGAAGGATGAGGATATTATACCTGCTATAGAGAATGCCAAAAGAAACACCGGCGGATGTACAGTGATCGAATTTATGACCGGAGCTGATAATCTGGTGCTTCCTATGATAAAACCGGGACAGAACATGACGGATATGTTGCTGTAATGTCATTTTCGAGGATCTATATTTGGCGGGTGTTCAGTTCTGACGACCTGTGGGTTAAGGGTTGAATGCCTGAGATCATACGGGAATACTGATGATATATTTAGCTTGTAGAATACTAGAGTACGAGGCATGATAAGATGAAGAACAGTGTATCATCGGAATACGAAAACTTTTTAAGAGAGAACCGCGCTAAGGTAAACAAATACCTGAACACGGTGCTTTGGACCTTTGTGGCAACAGGCCCGGCCATTGCCCTGGGAGTGAAGGGCGGCATCTTTGAGGGTATAACCTACACCACATGTTTTTGCATATCGGCGGTGGTCATATTGCTGTCCGCAATACATTTCCTACTGTTAAAGAAGATACCAAATTCTATCTTTACCTGTGTATTCGCGCTGACTGCACTGGATCTTCTGATCGTATATATGTCCTACGCTCATGTGAGCATATATCTCACCTGGTTCCTGGTGCCTATGCTGAGTCTGTTGTTCTGTGACCGCGCGATATACATATACGCAGCGCTGCTCAACTATGTCATGATGTTTACGGTCACGCTGCTGGGTTCGGATTATGACGCTGCTCTCAGGGTGGACAAAGCGGATCTGAAAGCATACTTTGCGGATACCATGGGAGGTTTCACCATTGAGACACTCATAATGTTTGTATCCGGATACATCATCTGGAAGCTTACTTCAGATTACTTTAAGATGATGTTTTCACAAAAGAAGGTCATTGAAGAGCAGAAGGAGAGCATGAAGGAAAAGATGGATATCCTGAGCTCCATGGCTGAGATCTACAATAATGTCAATCTCATTGACTTTGTCAACAATACCGAGATGTCGCTCAGAGATGTGGAGTACGTAAAGCATGGCATAGACATGGATTCACAGACCCACACCCTCATGAACAAGCAGATTAAAAATCATGTCATGCCTGACCAGCTTGAGGCTTTCATGAACTTCACCAACATTAAGACTGTGCGGGCAAGACTCTCTCAGAAGAAGCTTATCAGTGCGGATTTCATAGATGTTGTTTCGGGATGGTTCCGCGCTCAGTATATAACGGTTGATTCCACATTGGACGGGATACCCAATATGGTCATCTATACCACCAGAAATGTGGATGAGGAGAAACGCAGGGAGGAGCATCTTGTCAGGATCTCCATGACGGATGAGATGACAAGGCTGTTCAACAGAAGATGCTATGACGAGGATCTGAAGGAATTCAGAAACGGTGGAATGGAGGATGATTTTGTTCTGTTCTCCATAGATGTGAACGGATTAAAGACAGTAAATGATACCAAGGGTCATGCCGCAGGTGATGAGCTCATCAAAGGAGCTGCGGATTGCCTGGCATTATCCGTAGGCCACAAAGGCAAGGTATACAGAACCGGCGGTGACGAGTTTATGGCGGTCGTTCATACAGCAGATCCGGAAGCGATCCGCAGAGCCATATGGAAAAAGGCCGGCGAATGGCATGGTATATATTCGGATGAGATCAGCATGTCAGTGGGCTACGCTTCCCATGAGGAGCATGCAGATGCTTCTATAGATGATCTTGAGCATATTGCAGATGAAGACATGTATGCCGAAAAGAAAAAGTATTATGAGACAAAGGGCATCGAAAGAAGACGATAGAGTGATTTAAGCAAAAGACAGAATGAATCATAGATAGTTTGATACTCAAATCATCATATTTATATTTGGAGGATAGTTGATGAAACCCCTGAAAGAAAGAATCGCCTGGAAGATCCTGCTGGGGCTTATTGCATTTATAGCAGTGGGAACGGTGGTGATCTATATCATATGTCAGGCGAGCGAGAAACATACGATCTCAGTCAGACAAAAAGAGTATCAGCAGGCGAAGGAAGCCGGATATGACGAGGAGTTGTTCATCTGTTCCAGGGAGGAGACGGTGACTCTGGATGGGGTGGAGTATATAAGATATAATGTTTTTCACAGCAGCTTCATCGACAGCTCCAGGGAGGATGTGCTGATCAGGACGGATGCGGTTTACAAAGACGATACGGATGGCAAACTGCAGGACCTTGTCATCTACGGGAAGACAACCGGGTTTGCCGACGATATCAAAAGCGAAGTGAAATACTATCCGGGACAGTACAGGGTGATCGAGCCGTACAGGATCGCGATCTACAAAAAGGCAGTTGACATGTGGGCCGTTGTAGGGCTTGCAGTATTGGCCGGCATGGTTGATATAGCTCTGGCGCTGATACTGGCGGTATATTTTATTGTTTACTTTGTAAAAAAGAAAAAAACAAATAAAAATTAATGCAACCTTTGTCTTGAAAATAGTGTTTTCAAGACAGAACAATAAAAAACGCTGATGTATGTTTTCGAAGCTGTCAAAAACTGAATGATTTCATTGAAAAGACAGTGATATCGAAATATTACAGAATAGCGGGTGATTAAAAAGGAGGATAAGAATATGGCATTTCCGATTAATTGGACAGAAGAGGATGAGAAGAAAGCTTTAGAAGGTATTGATATTGAAAGAAAAGATGACTTTGACCTGTTTTCTTTCAAGACGTTCAGAGAGCAGCTGGTAAATGAGCATGGATGGACAGGCAACAGAGAGGAAACCGAGCTCATGTACGCCATCTTTGATCTTTTCATAGATGACGTTGACGGTTTATCATATGTTACAGCATATGATTACAATACTATCGAAGACAAAAACTCGATTTTGAGTTATGTAGAAGAGCGGGTTAATGAGCTTCAGATCGAAAAGGAAGATAATAAATCCTACGCTGTATTTAAGACTGCTTACGATAAGGTCAAGGCAGAATATGACGAAAAGTACGAGAAGTACCGTCAGGAAGAAAAAGAGAGACATGAGAAATACTGGGAAGGAATTGATAATAACGGGTTTTTCCATAATACCGTTATTCATTCAGCTGAGGAAGACAAAAAAGAAGAGGCTCACGCAGATGACCGGAAAGAGGAGATCCCCGAGGAGAAGGCGGGAGACAAAGACCCTGAAGTCATCAGCGAGGAAGAGCGCAGGAGAAGAGAAATCGAGAAGATGATGGAGGAGGCAGAGGCCAGAGCTGAAGCTGAAGAAAGGAAAAAGACAGAGGAAGAAAACAGGAAAAAAGAAGAACAGGAAGAACTAATAAAGAATTCGGCGCGTAACAGAGTCAGGAAAAGCTGGATTGAATGGGAAGCCAGTAAAAGACTGGCTGAAATGGGTCAAAGGCCCATGGATAGTTTTTTGATCGTAGATCAGGCTATTCGGGACTATTACAGACAAAATGGCGTTGAAGTTGAAGTCGGCGAAGGTGAGGATCTGCATACCATAAAAAAAGATTTTTACGGTAATCTTGATGAGATCCGTCCGAAGGACTGGACTGAAGATGAAGAAAAAGAGATCAACAGATATGTCGATGCGGTGATTAAAGGCAGGGAGATCAGAAAGATCCGGGACGAAGCTGAGGAGAAGGCTGCGAGGGAGGCTGAGGCAGAGGAGAGAAAACTCCCTCGTATGACGCCTGCCCAGATAAAGAATATACATGATGAGGTAAAGAGGCTTAGAGAGAAAGGCATAGACATAGTAGAATTTGAACAGAGCATGGCATACGATGATTATTGCACTTCAAAGGGCTACAGTTACAGGGAGGCTGAGAGACCGGTTCAGTTTGCGATCATGAGCGTTATGGGCCCCGGAAGCTGTAAGGCTTTGCAGAAATACAATGTAAAGCAGTACGAAGCTACTATGGAAGCTCTTAAAGACATAGAAAATATCGCGGAAAAGTCAATGACGGATGATAAGAAATTCGGTGTATGCGATACCGATGCTTTTGGTGTCGGCAGATGGCTGAATGTTAACGGCTTCAAGGATCTTGCTATCGATGGTGATGAAAAAAACATGAAGGATGTGATTCCTTTTGACTTTGAAAATGCGTTAAATAAAGCAGGAAAAGATCGTGATAATGTTTATGGCTTTGATATGGGCATTATTGATCAGGCAAGACAGCTTTACTTAGATAATAAACAGGAGTTTGATTCGGCTTTTGATTCTATGTCAAACCTTGGTGGAAGAAAAGTGGCAGGACCGGAGGTTTTGGCCTGGGACACCAAAAATCTCAAGGAACTCAATGAGGGTAAGGGCAGATATGAGGGTAAGGATACGCTAAAGAAGCTCAATGAATTCTGTCATCTGTTATATAAGGTAAAACAGCAGGATGAGAAGATATGCAAACTTGGAACGGATAAGGAACCTGTCTATGTGAAGCCCTTAGGCGAGGACACAAATCTTACAAATCTTAAAGATCAGATGGATGAGATGATCGTGCTGGATACATGCCTGGATATGTTGGAAAAATCCAAATCCAAGAACTGGAATTCCGGAGAGTACAAGAAAATAATATCCGGAATTGAAGAGCTTAAAAATATACTCAACAAGGATTACGATAGTGCAGAGAAAGCGGAACAGGCATATGCCAAAGGCATAAAAAAGGTATTAAAAGATATCAATCTTTACCGCAAACATAAAGCTAATGATGGTATTAAGCAGGACGTTACCCTGGATAAGCTGGTTAATGTGGAACGCATAGATAAGCTCCTTAAGGGCAGATATGAGTCCCTTGCGGGTGAGGTCTATGGCGATGTTATCAGTGAAGAAGGAAAGACTGCGGATGTGGTTGTAGATCAGAATATCAAGAGCGGCAGAAATTATATGCTGGCTCTGGCTGTCGGAAAGGTGCACGGAATATCGAAAAACATGATCGCCATAAATGATGGGCTTAGCAAGGAACAGACCGAAGGCAAGGAGATAAGCGGCAGAGAAACGGTTAAAAACAAAGTTTCGAAAAAAGACATTGATCTGCTCAAAGAGGTTGGAGGACTTGGTACTAATAAAGCAGCGAACAAAAAAAACACTGTTCCGGGCAGAAACAGTATTATTTAAGAAAAACATAAGATCGATACGGAGAATAGACGATGAAGAAGAGATGGATAGCTTTATATGTGGAGAATCAGGTTGGCGTTCTGGCGAAGGTTTCGGGACTTTTCGCAGGGAAGAGCTACAATCTGCAGAGCCTTACGGTGGGAACAACAGAGGATGAGACCGTGAGCCGAATGACGATCTGTGCCATGTGTGACGATCCTACTTTTGAGCAGATCAAAAAGCAGCTGAACACCATGGTGGAGGTCATCAAGGTCATAGATCTGACCAATGTACCCATACACATGAAGGAAATTCTCTTTGTCAAGGTCAAGGATATGGACAATGACGGCGTCTATGAACTTTTTAAGATCGCGGAAGTATTCAAAGTTGATATCTGTGATATCGGAGTGGGGTCGGCTCTGCTGGAGTGCAAGCTGACGGAACACCGCAATAATGAGCTTATAACCCTTCTGAAAAGCCGCTACAAAAACATAGAGGTTGTAAGAGGCGGTGCTGTAGCAATTGAATCTATCAGTACATCCTGCCGGTGATATTTTGTATTGCATATTTTGTAAAAAAAATGCTATAATGTGTCGGTTGCGAATTTTACTGTGAAGGGCAGGGTGGCTTTCTACAGTAAGTTTGCGAATAAGGAAGGATGTTACCTTTGCAGGGTAACGAGAGGATTCATACAAAAAAGAGGTAGAAAAATGCCAAAGAGAACAGACATCAACAAGGTACTTATCATCGGATCGGGTCCCATAGTCATCGGTCAGGCCTGCGAGTTTGACTACTCGGGAACACAGGCGTGCAAGGCGCTTAAGAAACTGGGCTATGAGATCGTGCTGGTAAACTCAAATCCGGCCACTATCATGACAGACCCAGAGACGGCGGATGTTACATACATCGAGCCTCTCAACGTTAAGCGTCTGGAGCAGATCATAGAAAAGGAGCGCCCGGATGCGCTGCTTCCAAACCTGGGAGGACAGTCCGGACTTAACCTCTGCTCTGAGCTTTACAAGGCAGGTGTGCTGGATAAATACGGTGTGAAGGTCATCGGTGTACAGGTTGACGCCATCGAGAGAGGCGAGGACCGTATAGAGTTTAAGAACACTATGAATGAGCTTGGTATCGAGATGGCCAGAAGCGAAGTTGCTTATTCCGTTGAGGAAGGTCTTACCATCGCAGACAAGCTGGGATATCCGGTAGTACTGCGTCCGGCTTACACCATGGGTGGCGCCGGCGGTGGTCTGGTATATAACAGGGAAGAGCTGCAGGTAGTCATGGCGAGAGGACTTCAGGCTTCCCTTGTGGGTCAGGTTCTGGTGGAAGAGTCCATCTTAGGCTGGGAAGAGCTGGAGCTTGAGGTTGTCAGGGATGCCGAGGGCAACATGATAACCGTATGTTTTATAGAGAATATCGATCCCTTGGGCGTTCATACGGGAGATTCATTCTGTGCGGCTCCAATGCTCACTATTTCAAAGGAGCTTCAGGCACGCTTGCAGGAGCAGGCATATAAGATCGTGGACAAGGTTCAGGTCATCGGCGGTACGAATGTGCAGTTTGCCCATGATCCTGTCTCTGATCGTGTTATAGTCATAGAGATCAACCCGCGTACATCCAGATCTTCGGCTCTTGCTTCGAAGGCTACCGGCTTCCCCATTGCGCTGGTGTCTGCAATGTTGGCTACAGGCATGACCTTAAAAGATATAGAGTGCGGTAAATACGGCACTTTGGATAAATATGTTCCGGACGGCGATTATGTGGTGATCAAATTCGCAAGATGGGCGTTTGAGAAGTTCAAGGGTGTTGAAGATAAGCTGGGAACACAGATGCGTGCCGTTGGCGAGGTCATGAGTATCGGCAAGAACTTCAAGGAAGCTTTCCAGAAGGCTATAAGATCTTTGGAGACCGGTCGTTACGGTCTCGGACATGCCAAAAACTTCGGCGATATGTCCAAAGATGAGCTGTTGAAGCTTCTCATCACACCCTGCAGCGAGAGATATTTCATCATCTATGAGGCTCTGAGAAAGGGCGCGAGCGTAGACGAGATCTTTGATCTCACTAAGGTAAAGCACTATTTCCTGGAGCAGATGAAGGAACTGGTAGAGGAGGAGGAAGCTCTCATAGCAGGAAAGGGCTCCGTTCCTTCTGATGAAGCCCTCACAAAGGCTAAGAAAGATGGTTTCTCAGACAAATACTTAAGCCAGATCCTGGGCGTTCCGGAGGATGATATCCGAAACAGGAGAAAAGCCATCGGCGTTACCGAAGCCTGGGAAGGCGTCCATGTAAGCGGTACAAAAGACAGCGCATATTATTTCTCTACTTACAATGCGCCTGACAAGTCAACCGTTTCAGACAATAAGAAGATCATGATCTTAGGCGGCGGTCCGAACCGTATCGGACAGGGTATCGAGTTTGACTACTGCTGTGTACACGCAGCTATGGCCCTCAAGAAGCTGGGCTTTGAGACCATCATAGTAAACTGCAATCCGGAGACGGTATCAACGGATTACGATACTTCTGATAAGCTCTATTTTGAGCCACTGACACTTGAGGACGTTCTGTCCATATATGAGAAAGAAAAGCCCCTTGGAGTCATAGCACAGTTCGGTGGTCAGACACCGCTGAACCTTGCTGCGGACCTCAAGAAAAACGGCGTTAAGATATTGGGTACATCACCGGAAGTGATCGATCTTGCGGAAGACAGAGACCGTTTTAGGGAGATGATGGATAAGCTTGGTATTCCGATGCCGGAATCAGGCATGGCCACCACTGTGGAGGAGGCTATCGCTATCGCAGGAAAGATCGGATATCCTGTAATGGTGCGTCCTTCTTACGTTCTGGGCGGCAGAGGCATGGAAGTTGTCTATGATGATGACGCTATGTCAGATTACATGAAGGCTGCAGTAGGTGTTACACCCGACAGACCGATACTTATCGACCGCTTCTTAAATCACGCGTTGGAGTGCGAGTCTGATGCTATCTGTGACGGAACACATGCTTTCGTACCTGCGGTTATGGAGCACATCGAGCTTGCAGGTGTACATTCCGGAGATTCGGCATGTATCGTGCCCTCAGCTCACATTTCCGAAAAGAATGTGAACATCATCAAGGAATATACCAGAAAGATCGCTGAAGAGATGCATGTACAGGGTCTTATGAACATGCAGTACGCTATAGAGAATGACAAGGTATTCGTGCTGGAGGCAAACCCCAGGGCAAGCCGTACAGTGCCGCTTGTATCAAAGGTATGTAATATCAGGATGGTACCTCTGGCAACACAGATCATCACGGAAGATCTGACAGGGATTCCTTCACCGGTTCCGTCATTGAAGGAGCAGCACATTCCGTATTACGGCGTAAAAGAGGCTGCATTCCCCTTCAATATGTTCCCGGAGGTTGATCCGATACTGGGACCGGAGATGCGTTCTACAGGCGAGGTTTTGGGCCTTGCAAGATCCTACGGTGAGGCATTTGTGAAATCCCAGGAGGGAGTTGGAAGCCCGCTTCCAATGGAGGGTACCGTACTCATATCCGTCAACAGAAAAGATAAGGCTGAGGTTTGTGAGGTTGCAAAGGTATTTGCCGAGTGCGGATTCAAGATCTTAGCTACAGGTACCACCTGTGATCTGATCAATGAGGCAGGCATCGAGGCTGCCAAGGTCAAGAAGCTCTATGAGGGAAGACCAAATGTGGCAGACATGATCACCAACGGTGATGTTGATCTGGTGGTAAATTCACCCTCGGGCAAGGAGAGCGTTCACGATGACAGCTACTTGAGAAAGGCGGCTGTAAAGGCCCATATCCCCTACATCACCACCATTGCTGCGGCAAAGGCGGCAGCAGACGGCATCGCCGCTCTCAAAAAGAACGGTGGCAGTGAGATCCAGTCACTCCAGAGCTGGCATGGCGAGATCAAGGATAAAGCCTGAGACAGACAGTGATAACAGGATCTGTTTGAAAATCAGGGATAAAGACTGAAACAGACAGTGATAACTGAACCTGCTTGAAGATCAGGGATAAAACCGATACAGACTGAGATAACAGAACTTATTTGAAAATAAAAAAATAACCCGGTGGGAGATATGTCTCCACCGGGTTTTTATTATTTTTGTGTGATAATGAGTCAAGCCTGTAGAATGTATGCAAAGTGGCTGTGAATAGTAAGAACGTCTTCCTGCAAACTTTAACCGTTCGAAGGTCATCTGGCGTAAGCGCCGACGATCTCTCCGATATACATGGTGTGCATATCGCCGTCTGCATAGAATTTGTCTTTCAGACCGGGAGAGCAGAAGCTTTCTTCTGTGATAGGGACAGATGCCATCTTTTTGCATATCAGTATCTGATTCGCCTCGTCAATGTAGGGGATCCCGTGTTTGTAGTCAAAGTGGAGACCGCTCTTTTCCATCTTGTTCTCGTCGCGGCCGGAGACTTTGCCTAAATATGCCAGGGCTTCTCTGTATTTCTCCGAAAGGAAGCTCAGTGTGAAGTATTTTTCCCTGTCAATGAATTCCTTGGTGTAGCGTGACTGTCTGATATAGATGGTTGCGGCATTCACACCCCAGATCACACCCAAACCGCCCCAGGAGGCTGTCATGGTGTTGGCTTTTTCCTCGGTGCCGGCGGATACTAACATCCAGTCGTGTCCGATCTGAGTGTAGGGGTTGAAATCTATCTGTGAGAGCTCGTATTGTTGAAATGTATGCATGAGACGCACCTCCTTTGTGATTTTCGGCCAATGTCCAATGTCCGGTGAGCCGGACCTCCTGCGGATATGGTTAACCGGACGTTGGATATTGATTGGTAATGATCTTTACGTATGATGAAAGATTATAGCATTATTCTCCTTGATTTGACAACATGTACATGGGAAACCGGCAGAATTTTTTAAATCGTTCAACCTTTTTTAATAAAATACTTGCAAAAAGGTTTCAAATTGTGTAAACTCTATTTAATTGATTTTTTGGGCTTATATTCAGCTGTAAAATATTAGTACAAAGAGGACAGGTAAAATGGCAAAAAAGATTTTAATAGCGGACGATGCAGCATTTATGCGTATGATGTTAAAGGATATTCTGACAAAGGGCGGATATGAGGTTGCAGGTGAAGCTGCAGACGGCAATGAAGCTTTGTCAAAGTATAAAGAGCTTAAGCCGGATCTTGTTACCATGGATATTACGATGCCTAACTGCGACGGTATACAGAGTCTGAAGAGCATCAAGGCTGCCGATGCAGGTGCCAATGTTGTTATGTGTTCAGCTATGGGTCAGCAGGCGATGGTTATCGAGGCTATTCAGAGCGGGGCAAAGGATTTTATTGTTAAGCCTTTCCAGGCAGACCGTGTTCTTGAGGCCATAAAAAAGATTCTCGGCGAGTGAGAATCTGTAATATTGCACGTATGAGAGGACAGGCGATGCGTCTGCCCTCTTTTTTTATAGGAGGGAGTGATCATTATGAAACGATTATTTGTGATGGCGATTGTATCTATGTTGGCTTTTTCACCGGTAGTAGTGCAGGCACAGGCTACGGAGAGTGATATTGAGATCCTGGGTGGAGTTGAAAGTGACGATTTGTTGCAGGATTCGGAAGCTGTTCCGGAAGAGAACACTGCAACTGAGAGCGTGGAAGATTCCGGAAATGCCGAATCTGCCGGAGATGAGGTCATTAAGGTAGTGGGAGAGGATGGCAGTATCACCGAGGTCAATCTGGATGAGGACGCTAAGACCGGAGATATCAATAAGGATGACGATGTGAAGGTTACATCGGATGATGTGCCCTACCTTGCACTGGGAGCGGACCTGAATGCAGATCAAAAGCAGAAGGTGCTGGATCTCATGGGTATAGGAGACAAGGATCTGTCGGGATATGATGTGGTGACGGTGACAAATGCCGAGGAGCATCAGTACCTGGACGGATATATCGATTCCGCCACCATAGGCACGAAGGCTTTATCTTCTGTTTTGATAATGGAGGGAGGGGCCGGCAGCGGTATCAGCGTTTCTACAAAGAATATAAATTTCTGTACCGTCGGGATGTACAAAAACGCGCTTGCAACAGCAGGTCTTACGGATGCAGAGGTTATAGTGGCAGGTCCCTTTGAGCTCTCGGGAACGGCAGCTCTTATCGGAGCCATGAAGGCTTATTCACAGATGACAGGGGAAGCCATTGATACCGGAGCGCTGGATACAGCCCTCGACGAGCTTGTGCTGACAGGTTCCGTCAGGGAAAAATATGACGCATTGAGTGGCGGAGAAGCCGAAGAACTCATCGCGTATTTAAAGGGTAAGGTGCTTTCCGAAGACCTGAGTGATGACCAGATCAAAAAGCTGATAAAGGATGGAGCAGAGGTTTACGGTGTATCCTTGAGCGACGACGAGATCAACAGCATCGTGGGCTTTTTGGACAAGCTTAAAGACATAGATATCGATGAAGAAGAGATCATGGGATATGCAGAGGATCTTTACGAAAAATTCAAGGATGTAAAGATCGACGAGGAGACACAGAATTTCTTCCTGCAGATCATAAATGCCATAATCAATTTTTTCAAAAAGCTTTTCGGAGCGATAGGCTGATATTCAAACCCCGATTTTCAACAGAAAACAGGGTGTAATATATATTTAGGAAGGAACCATCATGACGAAGTCATGATTTGTAATGGTTCCGACCGATAGGGCAACGTATATCATGCACGAGGCACGAGTGCATGATGCCATCCCGGCGAGGGATCGCGAAGCGACAGGTGATTCGTTTACGAATCGTG
>JAILBP010000270.1:0-4192 GCA_024680835.1 Lachnospiraceae bacterium
CCTCTCTCAAAACTGGCATTCATGTCTGCCATGACCTCTTCTTCCGGCTTGTCAAAATAGATCAGCTTCTCTTGAATATATGATACAGATTGGCAAAAATCCTTCTGAAAGGGCGTGCCATAAGCCAGATCCCGGCATACACAACGTAGCCGGGATCATTTTTTTTGATCCTTTTTCCCTTTCGGATAAAAACCGTCGCCTCGCCCAGCACCTGTGATCTCCTGAGAGGACCCTCGATGCCTGACTGATTGTCCCCCACCATATATATGCCCTCCTCCGAAACATGATGAATACGGTGCAGTATCAGGCTGCCGTCATCTCTGCGGTACAGTGCCACCATACCGCGCTTTAGCCCCTTCACAGGTTCTGCCACCACACGGTCGCGCTCTCCCACCAGCAGAGGGAACATACTGTTGCCATGTATCTTAAAACTCACGGCTTTACCTGCCAAGAGCTCATGTTCAATATCACTCATCACATATACTCCATTTTCGGATCGTTTCTATGGCACTCATTCCGGCACAACCACATACATATACACTGCTGTTATAAGATGTAATGGCACGATTCGTAAACGAATCACCTGTCGCTTCGCGATCCCTCGCCGGGATGGCATCATGCACTCGTGCCTCATGCATGATATACGCTGCCCTATCGGTCGGAACCATTACAAATCATGACTTCGTCATGATGGTTCCTCCCTACGATAATTGCCCTTCTTTCTGTATTACAACAACCGCCGGCTACCGACCCTTTCGCGCAAAAAGAGCACCGACTCTCCATCCGGTGCTCTTACAATATCCAAAACAATATACATATATATTTATTTCAATAAAACTTCCAAAGCTGTATGAGACTGTTCACTGCATGCTCACTCGACCCTGAGTCTGTCGACAAGCTAAGTGTTTTATCGTCTTCTACTATCTGTATGACCATGATCATTTCTCCACAATGTCCGCCGTTTTGCATCCGGCCACCGAAATCAGATCATCCGGCGCGAGTTCTATTTGAAATCCGACCCTGCCGGCACTCACAAGTATCCTGTCGCACTGCAGAGCAGTCTCATGAATAAATGTGGGAAACTGCTTCTTCATACCGATGGGAGAACATCCCCCATGAACATACCCGGTCAGCGGAAGCAGTTCCTTCTGTTTGATCATGCCGACAGCCTTCTCGCCTGCTGCCTTTGCCGCCTTCTTAAGATCCAGCTCCGATTCCACCGGGACAACAAAAACATAATATGCTCCGCTCTTACCCTGTGTCACCAGCGTCTTGAAGACCTTTGATGCATCTTCTCCAAGTATCCCCGCGATCTCTTCTCCGCTCATGGTCGCATCAGGCTCATATGCGTGGCTCTCATAGGAAATCTTCTTTCCATCGAGAACGCGCATCACATTTGTTTTTTCTTCTTTTTTCATATGTATACCCCAAACTCAGTTCCAGGTTTTTTATTCGCCGTTTCACTATAATGCATCATTTGCCGGTCATTTTCAAGAGTAAAAATCGAGTAGGCTGACTCCTACTTGATAACACCCCTGTTGTACACCTCAAGGCAAAAGCCTTTCGGTGTCCTACAGTCGCCGGATACAGATCATCTCGTGCAAGCACGGCAATCTGTATCCGGCTCGTTGTCACACAAAAAACGGGTAACTACGCTTGAAACGCAACTACCCGCTACTTTTGAATCAATGATCACAATGCCGTGTCAATGAACAGGATCACGGCAATCCCGGTGATAAATCCGATCAGGCCGGACGGCCAAGGTAATATCCCTGATACAGATCTACTCCCAGTCCGATGAGATGATCAAACTCCTCTTTTTCCTCTATACCTTCAGCCACTACCAGAATTCCCTTTGAATGAAAATGGAGGACAAGTTCGCTTACTTTCTCCTGCTTTTCTTTCATATGATCTATTCCGGATATAAGAGTTCTGTCAAGCTTGACTATATGCGGAGACATGCTCTCAACCATTTTCAGGTCATTGATCCCGCTCCCAAAGTCATCCACCGACAAAAGATTTTCCATGTATCTTACTGATTGGCTCTTTATCTCCCAATGTTCAGGTGAAAAATAGGGATATTCAAGATTCTCGATGATCATCCTGCCACGGATCTCTTCTCCGAAATACTCCAAAAAAGCATCCGCTTCTTCCTGAGCCATACAATCACAGGGAAATGAATTTATGGAAACCTTCTGCGAATATCCTCTAAGGAAAAAAGCCTGCATGGCGCCAAAGAATGTTGCCACTTCCAGTACATGCAGCTTGTCTCTTTTTGCATATTCATCAATAAGATCCGTTACCGTCATATCGGTCGGCCGCATAAGAGCTTCCCATGCATAAACGGTTTTGCCGTCCGGCATGAAAATGGGTTGAAAAACATAATTGATAGACAACTCCCCAAGAGCTTTCAATATGTCTTTATCTAATGGTAAATGGTCATAATAGATCATGCTATACTCTCCGGTTTTATATACACGCTGAAAATATCTCTGCCACAAGTATAGCACAAATACCTTCCTTTATACAAACAAAAACTATAGCGATTTAGTATAAAACTCTTCTGTCATCTTTACCTACTCGATAGCAGCAGAGATCTCCCTTATCAGTTCTGCCGCTTCATCATACATAAAGTCATCGATATATGCCGATGCTTTCTTCAACATATCCTTCTGCGTGAGTCTGAAGGGATAACCCGAAAGCCTGCCTGCCAATTCTTTGGAAAGATCATCGTCAAAATCGTCGAGTGCTTCCAGCAGCTTATCCGCTGTCTGTTTTGCAACCTCGCCGGAGATCTCATCTGCCGCACACATTTCGCCCAGTTTCTCAATGGGTTTGAGCCTGTCTATAAGCGATTTATACGAAGCCATTGTATTATCCGTCTGCGTATCTATTGTCGTGGCATCGCCATCGCGCGCAGCTTTTTCAAGCCTTTCAAATGCACTGCTGAGATCCAGCGCACCGATCATCCTGGAATTACTCTTTAAGGCATGAACCGTGATCATGTAGCTTTCATAATCCTTTGCGGAATAATACTCCCTGACCTTATCTCTGTTTTTTTCATAATTTGTATAAAAACGGCGAATTGCGGACAAATATTTACCCTTCTCACCGGTGTAGCCAATTCCGGACTCTATATCCAATCCCGTTTCCGTAATCCATGTAAGATCCAGATCCATATTTCACTCCAATTCTTTTATGATTTTGAAACACTTTCAGACGGTTTTACCATATATCCCCTGATCCGAACAATGTCAGTATCTGTATTACTGCTTCCCTTTGATCATTGTTTTAATGGCCTTTACCCTGCTCCTGGCGACCCAGGTTTTCGTGTTGTTTTCAAATTCAACGCCTATTGTTCCGGCTATGGTAAATTCAAAACTCTTAACTTTATATAAGTTGATCAGCTCAGACTGTGATATTCTGAAAAACCTTTCCGGATTCAACATATCTTCCACAGCAGACAGTGTTTTGTTTGAATAATATGATTTGTCCGCTGTCTGTATGATGATCCTTCGGTTTTCTGTATATACACGAATGATATCTCTCTGAGATATAAGCTCGATCTTTTCATTGTCATATCCCGGCAAAAGCGGAAATTCGTTTTCGGCAGCATTTTCAATAGCTGAAATAATGTTTTCCACCTGTGCGGTGCGCTCTCTGGTCTGAATGGTAACCTTAGGATCCGCATACCGTTCATCGAGGATCACATCCACATCTACCATCTTATTCATTGACGTTCTCCTCCCTGCTCATTTTGGATCATCTGCTTCAGATCAGCATTCATCTGGCGGATCACTTTTCTCCATGAAATAAAGTTGATAAGCCATATAACCGCATACAGAACTGTGAAAATGACAAATACCAGCAGCAGGTATTGAGTCGGAAACCAGTGCAGCAGGCCGGATGCAAGCATAAATGCTCCCAGCGAAGCTACATAGTGAATAAGGGTTGCTTTGGTAACACCCCAGGAATCGATCTCATATGCGATCGCACCACCGTTACAGATAACTCCTAAAAGTGCGCTTCCCAGGATCTGCACGATAAATCCGGACTTACTCTCGATGATCTGAGCATCATATCCATCAAGCGCAAATATCATCAGACAGATTGCAACGCCAATAAGAGCGCCACTCATGGCTTTAATAGCAAATCTGTCCTCCATCCTGCTGTTTTGTCTGCTCATAGAATT
>JAILBP010000006.1:0-3502 GCA_024680835.1 Lachnospiraceae bacterium
TGTCGGGCTCTATTGTCGCTATCGCGACTGCCTGTATCATGTATGTAAAGTGACTGAGTCCAGTCAATATCATGCAATCAGACAGATATGCCTGCAAGCAGTCAATCTGTCTGACTGCACGATATTGGCTGTGAATAGTAACGATTCGTTTTTTATCTTGATGATACATATTACAGTAGGGAGAACATATAAATGTCAGAGTTAAATAATGCAGAATCTGCGGAAAATGTGACGGGCACAGAAACCGAGGGCACCGTCTCCAAAAACTTCATTGAGAAGATCATAGAGGATGATCTGGCGAGCGGTCGTGTGGATCATGTAGTCACAAGATTTCCCCCGGAACCCAACGGATATCTGCATATCGGCCATGCCAAGTCAATTCTCTTAAATTACGGTCTTGCAAAAGAATACGGCGGCAGGTTCAATTTCAGATTTGATGATACCAACCCCACCAAGGAAAAGCTTGAATTCGTGGAATCTATCAAGTCCGACGTCAAATGGCTCGGAGCGGATTTCAGGGATGAGGTTTTCTATGCGTCGGATTATTTTGACCGGATGTATGATTGCGCGGTAGATCTTATCAAAAAGGGAAAGGCTTATGTGTCGGATCTTAATGCAGATCAGATACGCGAGTACAGGGGAACTTTAACCGAGCCGGGTAAAAAGGATCCTTATTCGGACCGTTCCGTAGAGGAGAATCTGGCCCTTTTCGAAGATATGAAAGCCGGAAAGTTTGAGGACGGCTCAAAGGTTCTGCGCGCGAAGATAGATATGGCGTCTCCCAACATCAATATGAGAGATCCCATAATCTACCGCATTGCCAGAATGGAACACCATAACACCGGAGATAAGTGGTGCATTTATCCCATGTATGATTTTGCACATCCCATAGAGGATGCGATAGAGGGTATCACACACTCTATCTGCACTCTGGAGTTTGAGGATCACAGACCGTTGTATGACTGGGTTGTGATAGAGTGCGGATTTAAGAATACCCCGGAGGAATCACCCAAACAGATCGAGTTTGCAAAGCTCTATCTTAAAAATGTTGTTACCGGAAAGCGCTATATCAAAAAACTGGTGGAGGACGGCATAGTGGACGGATGGGACGATCCGAGGCTCGTGTCCATAGCAGGTCTGAAACGCAGGGGTTTCACCGCGGATGCCATCAGGCGTTTTGTGGAGATCAGCGGAATATCCAAGTCCAACGCCGTGGCTGATTACGCTGCCCTTGAATACTGCGCAAGGGAAGATATGAAATTCAAGAGTCCACGACTCATGGCGGTACTGGATCCGGTAAAGGTTGTGATAGACAATTACCCGGAGGATAACGAGGAAGAGCTGGAGATAGAGAATAACCTGGAAAATGAATCGCTTGGAAAACGTAAAGTGAAGTTTTCAAGGGAAATCTATATCGAGAGAGAAGATTTTATGGAAGAACCTCCCAGGAAATACTTCCGTATGTTCCCGGGCAATGAAGTCCGGCTGATGAACGCATATTTTGTGAAATGCGTTTCTTTCGAAAAGGATGAAACCGGAAAAGTTACGCTGATCCATTGCACATACGATCCTGAGAGCCGCGGAGGCAACAGCCCCGACGGACGCAAGGTCAAGGGCACCATACACTGGGTAAATGCAAGGACCGCAGGACATGCTACAGTCCGTCTCTATGAGAATCTTGTAGATGAGGAGAAGGGGGTATACAATGAAGACGGTTCTCTGAACCTCAATCCCGATTCCCTTAAGGTTATAGAAGATGCGCTGGTTGAGCCTGCTCTCATGGAGGCGAAGGCTTTCGACAGATTCCAGTTCGTGAGGAACGGATTTTTCTGTGTGGATTACAAGGATTCCGTTCCCGGTAAGCCGGTGTTCAACAGGGTAGTATCACTGAAGAGTTCGTTTAAGATACAGTAGAAAACTACGTTTTAAGCATTTTAGCCGTGTGGGAGATTCTGTCACGGCAGGATCGAGGTAATAGGAATGTCGGAAATACCAGTTACACCGGAAGTGGATTTTATCTTTGACAAGAAAAAGGTATGTCCCGTCTGCGATTCACACTTTACAACAAAAGTTATGAAGAGTTCAAAGGCCAGGAAACTGGGCAGTGACATGGATCTGCGTCCTGTTTTCAAGGATTTTGACTCTATAAAATACGGAGTATGTGCATGCCCTAATTGCGGATATGCGGCTGTGCACAACCAATTTGACCAACTTGGCGGTTTTCAGATAAAAAATATCAAAAAAGATATAGCAGATGCTTATCATCCTACCGACAGGAGCAAAGCTTCGGTATATACCTATGACATGGCCATAGAGATGCACAAGCTCGCATATATGAGCGCTTCTTCAAAATTGGCAAAAGATGGGGAAAAGGCTTATATCTGTATGCTCCTGGCATGGCTGTACAGGGGTAAGGTTGAAAATGAGGTCGGCCGTCTGTCCAATGAGGCTGAGCGCACCGGGCTTACAGAAGATTGCAAGAAAAACGAAGAGCGCTTTTACAGGCTTGCATACGATGGTTTTACCAAGGCTGTCATGAACGAAAATCCGCCGATAATGGGACTGAATCAGGTGACGCTTGATTATCTGCTCAGTTATATGGCATATCATTTTGATGATATCGATACTGCCGGAAAACTTATAGGAGGGGTGTTGACCAATTCTTCCGCATCCCAGAACATAAAAGATAAGGCATATGATCTCAAGGAGATCATCGTGGCCAGAATGGCCGAATTGAAAAAATAATAGTATCTACGGAGAATTATTAAATGTCAAACAGAGATGATAATTCCGGTGAAAGACCGAAGCTTCGGCTTGTAAAGGATGATGAGGATATCGAGGAGACAGGCGGGATCGGATCCGAACCGGATGAGGATGATATCAGGGTAGACATCATATCTGCAGATGAGGATGAGCCACAGGATCCGGGCACTGACAGTGAGGGAGATGCTGAAGAACCCGATGAAGAGGAATACGGATCTGATGACCCGGAGGAAAGGGAGGAAGACTATCCCGAGGAACATTACCCGGATGAGGATGAACCTGTAGACCCGGATGGATCCGATGAGGATTACGATCAGGATACAGCGGATGAAGATGATGAGGATGGGGATCCGGAGGACGATCCCGATCTGGTGAAATATAAAAAGCGCATGGCGAAGCTTAAGTCGCGCCGGGTTCAGAAGATATTGGATATAGTGTTGTATTCAATATTGGGCTTGGACCTCGTGGTAGCACTGATCTTTGTGCTGGGCTTTACCGGAGTGATAAAATTCAAAAATGCGAACGGGACTCCTACTTCTGAAGATGTTATTTCAGCGATGAAAGACGACAACGGCGAAGAGACGGAAAAAGCAGAGACAAAGCCCAAAAAAGAAAAGAAAGACAAAGAGGAGATAACCTTTACGATCTCTGCAACGGGTGACTGCACATTCGGAAATGCGCAGGTTCATACATATGAGAACTCTTTTTGCGAATACTATGACAAATACGGTGCGGATTA
>JAILBP010000009.1:0-22712 GCA_024680835.1 Lachnospiraceae bacterium
ATACAGGAGGTGTCGGTATGAGTGGTATTTCATCCATCGGCGGTTCTATGAACACGAATATATATTCCCAGCTGGCCAGCGGCAGACGTATCAACAGCGCAGCGGACGGTGCGGCTGAGACTTCCATCATCAATAAAGAGGACGCACAGATCAAGGGACTTGAGGCAGGTGCTTCCAACATAAAGTCAGCGCAGGATCTCTTAAAGGTTGCGGACGGCGGAGTCGGCAGGATCACGGACAGCTTACAGCGTATGCGTGAGCTTGCTGTATATGCTTCCAATGATGCGGTTTTATCAAATTCCGACAAGCGTGCGATCCAGGATGAGATCGATCAGCTCAAGCAGGGCATATCTGAGATATCAGAGCAGACGAGTTTCAATACCAAGAAACTTTTGGACGGAAATGCCGAGGATCTTAAGGTTGCCACAGATTCAAACGGTAATGCACAGTCTATGAGTGTCGGATCTGCTACATTGAAGAGCCTGGGTATCGAAGATTTTGATGTGACCAAGGATTTCAATATTGCAGCCATCGATGAGGCTCTTTCGAAGATCTCTGAGAACCGCAGCAATATAGGCGCCCAGTCAAATTCGCTGGATTACGCTTTTATGTCCAACTCACAGACGTCCTATGATATCACGTCTGCCAAGAGCCGCACTGAGGATCTTGATTATCCGCAGGCAGTTTCCGAAAAGAAAAAGCAGGAGACTTTGCAGGCATACGCTCTCATGGCTCAAAAGAAAAAAGAGGAAGAGGAAGAGCGCAAGATGCAGAACTTCTTCACACAATCAGCAATGTAAGAGTAAATTTTCACGAAAACCTTCTCCAATGGGAGAAGGTTTTTTTATTTGCACTCGATCAGATATTGTGGTAGCATATTATGGCATAACGCTAAATGTGGTATATCTTATCGAACCCAAGCCGAAGGCGAAGGGTGAGATTAGAGATACCCATACAGGGACACTTAATGAGGCCGAGCAAAGCGAAGGACGAATTTAGTGTCATCGGAGTGGTATATCTTATCGAACCCAAGCCGAAGGCGAAGGGTGAGATTAGAGATACCTATACAGGGACACTTAATGAGACCGAGCAAAGCGAAGGACGAATTTAGTGTCATCGGATGTGGTATATCTTAACGAACCCAAGCCGAAGGCGAATTGGTATATTTAACGACAAGGAGGCAACCCATGGCAGGATCAGTGGGAGATTACGGCGCGGACAGTATTGCCGTATTGGAGGGTCTGGAGGCAGTCAGAGTAAGACCCGGAATGTATATAGGATCAGTGTCCCGAAAGGGCTTGAATCACCTTATCTACGAGATAGTAGATAACTCGGTGGACGAGCATCTTGCGGGTTTTTGCGATACCATTAAAGTGACATTGGAAGCAGACGGTTCATGTACGGTGGAGGACAACGGAAGAGGAATCCCTGTCGGCATGCACGCAAAGGGTGTTTCGGCAGCCAGGGTGGTGTTCACAACACTTCATGCCGGAGGCAAGTTTGACAACAATGCCTATAAGACCAGCGGAGGTCTCCACGGTGTGGGTTCTTCGGTGGTTAATGCGTTATCAACATATATGGATGTTGAGATATCAAGGGAAGGTGCGGTACATCACGACCGTTACGAGAGAGGCGTTCCAACGGTAAAGCTGGAAAAAGGATTGCTGCCGGTCATCGGGCAGACCCGCAAGACCGGCACTAAGATCAACTTTCTGCCGGATCCTGAGATATTTGAAAAGACGCGGTTTTATGAGGAAGATGTCAAGAGCAGGATGCATGAGACCGCATATTTAAATCCCAACCTCACCATCGTATATGAGGATAAACGCGGACCGGAGACGGAAAAGATTGTTTTCCACGAGCCGGAGGGTATCAAGGGTTTTGTAAAGGATATCAATAAAAACTTAGAGACTGTCACGGATGTTATCTCCTTCAAGGGCGAGTGTGACGGAATAGAGGTTGAGGTGGCGTTCCAGTACACCAATGAGTTTCATGAGAATATTCTCGGATTTTGTAATAATATCTACAACTCAGAAGGTGGAACTCACCTGACGGGATTTAAGACCACCTTTACCACGGTGATAAATTCCTACGCAAGAGAGCTGGGAACCCTTAAGGATAAGGATGCGAACTTCACAGGTACCGACGTGAGAAACGGTATGACTGCGGTTGTATCCGTAAAACATCCGGATCCCAGATTCGAGGGACAGACCAAGACAAAGCTGGACAATCAGGATGCGGTAAAGGCGGTTTCTAAGGTTACAAATGACGAGATCCAGCTGTTTTTTGACAAAAATCTGGAGACCTTAAAGGCTGTCATCGAATGCGCGGAGAAGGCAGCCAAGATCAGGAAGACTGAGGAGCGCGCCAAGACCAATCTTTTACAGAAACAGAAGTTCTCTTTCGATTCAAACGGAAAGCTTGCAAACTGTGAGTCAAGGGATGCAGAGAAGTGCGAGATATTCATAGTGGAGGGAGATTCAGCCGGCGGTTCTGCCAAGATGGCGAGAAACCGTATGTATCAGGCTATCATGCCCATCCGTGGAAAAATACTGAATGTGGAGAAGGCATCCATAGATAAGATACTGGCCAACGCCGAGATCAAGACCATGATAAATGCTTTCGGATGCGGTTTTTCGGAAGGCTACGGCAATGATTTTGACATCACGAAGCTCCGCTATGACAAGATCATCATCATGGCGGATGCCGATGTGGACGGTTCCCATATTGCAACGCTGTTGCTGACGCTCTTCTACAGATTTATGCCGGAACTCATATTCGAGGGACATGTGTACATCGCGATGCCGCCGCTGTATAAAGCTATGCCCTCCCGGGGTGAGGAAGAGTATCTTTATGATGATGCGGCTCTTGAAAAATACAGAAAGACTCATACAGGAAGCTTTACCCTGCAGCGTTATAAAGGTCTGGGCGAGATGGATGCGGAACAGCTTTGGGAGACTACTCTGGATCCTGAGCGCAGGCTCCTGAAACGTGTTGAGATAGAAGACGGTCGCATGGCCAGCGATATCACAGCCATGCTGATGGGTAATGACGTTGCACCCCGTAAGGAGTTCATATACAGCCACGCCACGGAAGCCGAGCTTGATGTTTAGGCTTGGTGGTTGAACGCTATACAAACATACACTACATAGAGGTGAAATGATGCCAACAGAAGAAAGACTTATCAGAACCGAGTATTCTGATGTGATGCAAAAATCCTACATAGATTACGCCATGAGCGTTATAGTGAGCCGTGCGATCCCGGATGTCAGGGACGGCCTGAAGCCTGTTCAGCGCCGTACTCTGTACGATATGTACGAGCTCGGAATCCGCTACGACAAGCCCTACAGAAAGAGTGCCCGTATCGTGGGTGATACCATGGGTAAATATCATCCTCACGGCGATTCTTCCATATATGAATCTCTCGTGGTGATGGCGCAGGATTTCAAGAAGAGCCTGACTCTGGTGGACGGACACGGAAATTTCGGGTCCATCGAGGGTGACGGCGCCGCAGCCATGCGATACACCGAGGCGCGTCTTGAGAAAGTGACACAGGAGGCATTTCTGTCCGATCTGGACAAAAATGTTGTGGACTTTGTGCCCAACTTTGACGAGACCGAGAAAGAGCCGGCGGTTCTGCCGGTTAAGATACCCAATATTCTGGTGAACGGTTCCGAGGGTATCGCGGTAGGTATGGTGACATCCATTCCGCCCCACAATCTTTCGGAAGTTATAGACGGTGTTAAAGCCTACATGAAAAACCCCGACATCAATACCGCCCAGATGATGGAATACATTAAGGGGCCGGACTTCCCCACAGGCGGCATCGTCACCAATATGGATGAGCTCAAAGCCATATATTCCACGGGAGTCGGCAAGATAAAGATCAGAGGCCGGGCAGTCATCGAAAAGCAGAAAAACGGCAAAGAGTGCATTGTGGTCACCGAGATCCCATACACCATGATAGGTGCAAACATCGGAAAGTTCCTGAATGATGTTTACCATCTTGTGGAGACCAGGGTCACAAACGACATTACCGATATTTCAAACCAGTCTTCAAAAGACGGTATCCGTATAGTTATAGAACTGAGAAAAGGAGCGGATGCGGAGAACATCCTGAACCTTCTGTATAAAAAGACAAAGCTGGAGGACACCTTCGGTGTGAACATGCTGTCTGTCGTGAACGGACGTCCGGAGACCATGGGAGTTGTGCCCATGATCCGCCACCATGTTGAATTCCAGTATGAGATCAATACCAGAAAATACAAGACGCTTCTGGCCAAGGAACTGGAGAAAAAGGAAGTTCAGGAAGGTCTGATAGCCGCTTGCGACTGTATAGACCTCATCATCGAGATACTCAGAGGCTCGAAGAACATAAAGGATGCCAAGGCCTGCCTTATGTCGGGAGATGTGTCCAACATAACATTCAAAAACCCAGGTTCTAAGGAGGATGCCGAAAAGCTGCGCTTCACCGAGCGCCAGGCCACTGCCATACTGGAGATGCGTCTCTATAAGCTCATCGGTCTCGAGATTGATGCCCTCAATAAAGAGCATGAGGAAACCCTCGGAAAGATTGCAAATTACGAGGATATCCTGAACAACCGCGGTTCCATGGCGAAGGTCATATTAAAGGAACTGGAGCAGTACAAAAAAGAATACGGTCATGAGCGCCGCACGGAGATTGCTCAGGTTGAGGAAGCGGTATATGTGGAAAAGCCGGTTGAGGAAGTGGATGTCTATGTTTTGATGGACCGTTTCGGATACGTGAAGACCATAGACGAGTCAACCTACGATCGCAATAAAGAGGCGGCCGATTCCGAAAACAGATATGTGATAAAGGTCAAAAACACGGAGCGAATCGGAATGTTTACCACCAACGGAACATTCCACATCATAAAGGTTTCGGATATACCACAGGGTAAATTCAGAGACAAGGGCAAGCCTGTGGACAATATTTCAAAATATGATTCTTCGGTGGAGTCCTTTGTGTATGTGGCTGCAGCGCCGGATATTTTCGCATCAAAGCTGATGTTCGTGTCCTCTGACGGAATGGCAAAGCTGGTGAACGGAGCCGAGTTTGATGTGAAGACCAGGGCCAGCAAGGCGACAAAGCTCACCGACGGAAAGACTCTGGCCGCAGTATTCCCCGTTGAGGACGTCGAAACCATAGTATTTAAGACAAAAGACAATATGTTCCTGCGAATAGAGGCTTCCGAGATACCCGAGAAGGGCAAGGTAGCCATAGGTGTGAAGGGCATAAATCTGTCCTCAAAGGATCAGGTGACCGATGTTTTCGCACTGAAAGCGGATGATCAGGATCTGACCGCCGAGGGTAAGGACGGGCAGGTGGATCTCAGGCGGCTTCGTATATTGAAACGCGCCAGCAAGGGCGTCAAAAGGTAAGAGATGAGTGATAAGGCAAAAAATATTCTGAAGGTTTTCGTGCCGGTGATAGCGTATTTTGCGGTGGCGGAGTCTGTGGCTGTCATACTGTTCAACTTAAGAGAACACGGAATAGTAAGGCTCGACGGCACTTTATCACAACTCATACAGACACTGCTTGCCCTGCCTGTTGTGTTCTTTATTTTTTACAGGCAGGAAAAGAGGCGGTACAGAACGTGGCACGAAAGCCAGTGGGCAGGGGATTACCCGGGTAGAATAAGGCTTTCGGACCTGCTTTTGTCTGTGGTGTTGATGATCACAGGCGCATATGCGCTCAATAACTTTGCGGAGCTTATCAATATCACAAGCTATTCCGGAAGTTACGGAGAGGTTGAGGCATCCTTTTACTCTGGGGGGATAGCGGCTGAAATCGCGGCATTTGCGGTGCTGTCCCCGGTTGCGGAGGAGATCCTGTACAGAGGCGTTGTCTTTTTGTATACAAAGAGAACGCTGGGAGTGTGGCCTGCTATCATTATTTCTTCTTTAATGTTCGCCATGTTCCATATGAACCTTGTGCAGTTTATCTATGCGATCTTCCTCGGATTCTATCTGGGAATCCTGATGGAGAGGGCGGAAAATCTGTGGATCCCCATTGCAGGTCATGCGGCAGCAAACGCCTTGTCAGTCCTGCGCGCGGAGACCGGTTTTCTCTCTATGGATAATATCGGATATGATATTTATATCGGGAGCGCCGTGGCTGCATTTGTGATCTCCCTGGCCATAGCGGTGTACGTCTGTATTGTGCTGGGTAAACGGTTGAATATAGTTGAAAAGTAGTTACTATTCACAGCCAATATCATACAGACAGGCATATGCCAGCTTGCTGGCAAATATGACTGCCTGTATGATATTGACTGGAATCAGTCACTTTACATACATGATACAGGCAGCCGCGATAGCGGCAGTAGAGCCCGACAAGGCAATTCTGCCAGCTTGGCTTCGCAGATTGCCGATGTCAGGGTGAGCCTGTAGAATGTATGTAAAGTGGCTGTGAATAGTAACTAAACATCAAGAAATATCGATATTTTTAGTTGACGCAAAAGCCTGTAGTTTATATAATATATCCGTATTTTATCGAAATCAGATTGTTGAAAAGGGAGGAAACATGAGCACAATACCATACAAGATCTATCTTGAAGAATCCGAGATGCCAAAGCAGTGGTACAACGTTCGCGGCGATATGAAAAAGAAACCGGCGCCGATATTGAATCCGGGTACTTTGAAGCCCGTCACTTTGGATGAACTGTCAGGCATCTTTTGTAAGGAGCTGGCAGAGCAGGAGCTTGATGACACCACTAGATATTTTGACATTCCGGAAGAGATCCGCAACTTCTACAAGATGTATCGTCCGTCACCGCTTGTACGTGCGTACTGTCTTGAGAAAAAGCTGGGCACTCCGGCGCATATCTACTACAAATTCGAGGGCAATAACACCTCGGGAAGCCACAAGTTAAACTCAGCCATAGCTCAGGCGTATTACGCAAAGAAACAGGGACTTAAAGGCGTCACCACAGAGACCGGAGCAGGCCAGTGGGGAACAGCGCTGTCAATGGCTTGTTCTTACTTCGATCTGGACTGCAAGGTATACATGGTAAAGGTTTCTTACGAGCAGAAACCTTTCAGACGTGAGGTAATGCGCACATACGGTGCACAGGTTACTCCTTCTCCCTCTATGGATACAGAGGTAGGACGCAAGATCAATGCCGAATTTCCCGGCACCACAGGATCCCTCGGCTGCGCCATTTCGGAGGCTGTTGAGGCAGCTGTAACACACGAAGGTTATCGCTATGTTCTGGGTTCTGTGTTGTCTCAGGTATTACTGCACCAGTCCATCATCGGACTTGAGACATCCGCAGCCCTCAAGAAATACGACATCAAACCCGACATGATCATAGGCTGCGCAGGTGGCGGTTCGAACCTTGGCGGTCTCATATCTCCCTTCGTTGGTGAGATCCTTCGCGGCGAGGCCAACTACGACATTATAGCAGTAGAGCCGGCATCCTGCCCCAGCCTTACACGAGGCAAGTATGCTTATGATTTCTGCGATACCGGAAAGGTTTGTCCTCTCGCCAAGATGTACACCTTAGGCAGCGGTTTCATCCCCTCAGCCAACCACGCAGGCGGACTTCGCTACCACGGCATGAGCAGTATTGTATCAGAGCTTTACGATCAGGGTATCATAAGCGCCCGCAGTGTTGAGCAGACTTCAGTATTTGAGGCAGCCGAGACCTTCGCCAGAGTTGAGGGTATCTTACCCGCACCGGAGTCAAGCCACGCTATCCGCGTTGCCATCGACGAAGCTCTCAAGTGCAAGGAGACAGGCGAGGAGAAGAACATCGTCTTCGGTCTCACCGGCACAGGCTACTTTGACATGGTAGCATACCAGAAATACAACGACCGCGAGATGAATGACTACATTCCGACTGACGAGGAGCTTGCAAAGTCCTTAAGCCAGCTTCCGAAAGTTGAGTGATTTCACACAAAACACAATACGAGCCGATGGGATCACCCATCGGCTCGTTTTTATCTTTCCTTAAACGGCTCCTGATACGTCAGTGATTATAATGTTTTATACTTGTTAATTATTTTAGCCGCATATTCCCCCGACTATCAAACGAAATCCGGTCATTATTCCGGAGTTAGAAAATGGCAGCTTATTTCGTTCAATAGCATAATAAATATTCTTCACCCTCTTGACACCCGATACACCGCTATCAGCCTCTTCACCTTAAACTCGGAAGCAAGCTTTCCGTGGCTGTAGCTGATGGGGCTGTCAGCGTAATGAAGGTTGTAAGTCACCACAGTATCTCCCACGATCTCGATACATGCGGTATGAACTCCGCTCATAAGCTTTTTATTGTTCCAGAAAGACAGAATGTATATGCCCTCCCTGTGAGGCAGATCGTTCGGGAGTCTTTCAAGCCTAAGCCCGTATCGCGAAGCATACTCGGGAAGCCTTAGGGGATTCATCCCCCACTTTCCGAAACGTACCAGATATCCTCCCGTCTCAGCGCGTCTTATCATATCCGAAAAGGGTATGAAATCTCCCTGTATCTTATCCAGCAGCAGCATTTCATCCGGATCGCAGGCTTTTGATCTGAGATCTTTATCGCGGTAAGCTATGTTTCGGCAAAGCTCACAGGCATTAAACACAGCGATTATCTCGCAGCCTGCATAAGCCATATCGCTGTAACCCAGCTTGAAATTGCGCAGGATCCTCTGGTCAGTCACAAGCCTGTTCCTGTAAAAACGCTTGCGGGCATTTTCATCAAAAGCCCTGTTAGCCACGAGATTGGAATCGCTGACAGCGCTTTTTTTCTTTGAGACCCTGTGTTTATTCAATAATCTGTATCCGAAAGCCGCTAACCTTTGTAGCACAGATAAACCTCCTATATGGCGGTGTAACGAACCGAATATACACTATGAGGGCAGGAATACTCCTGCCCTCTCATATAACGCATGATCACTTTATGAAAGAATGGGTTTGCAGGCCTCAGCCAGCTTGTCCTTCTTTGCCTGTGCCTCTGCGAGATCCTTGCCCTTTGTGGTGAAGTAGATCTTGATCTTCGGCTCAGTTCCCGACGGACGCACGATGACGGTTGAACCGTCCTCAAGTCCATAGATCAGCACATTAGCCTTTGGAAGTCCTGTCTTCTCAGGCTCGTTGTAATCCGTAACCTTTGTAACCGCTATACCTGCGAAATCGACCGGTGCCTGATCTCTCAGCTTCTTCATGATCTCAGCCATCTTGTCCATGCCGGAAAGTCCCGGGAACTCAAAGGAATCGACTTTATTGAGATACCTGCCGTACTGTGCGTAGATCTCCTCAAGGCGCTGCTTGATAGAAGAACCGATGCTGCGGTAGTATGCAGCCATCTCGCATATCAGCATTGAAGCTATGACAGCATCTTTATCTCTTACATAAGGTCCTGCCAGATAGCCGTAACTCTCCTCGAATCCGAATATGAATCTGTCAACCTCGCCTGCTGCCTCAAGACCTGCGATCTGGTCACCGATCCACTTAAAGCCTGTCAGAACATGGCGAAGTTCAACACCGTAGTGCTCTGCCACTGCGTCAGCAAGAGGTGTTGACACCAGAGACATAACAGCTACAGGCTTTTCAGGCATGGTGCCCTTCTCGATGCGGCCTGCGCAGATGTAGTCCAGCAGCAGAACACCCATCTCATTGCCGCTTACAAGCTCATATGTGCCATCCGGACATTTCATGGCGATACCCACGCGGTCTGCATCCGGATCTGTGGCTAACATCAAGTCTGCCTCTGTCTCTTTGGCAAGCTCGAGACCGCACTTCAAAGCCTCGAATATCTCCGGATTCGGATAAGGACAAGTGGTGAAATAACCGTTCGGATACTCCTGCTCCGGCACGATGGTGACATCCGTTATGCCGATATCGTGCAGCACTCTGGTAACAGGCACCAGACCTGTACCGTTGAGAGGTGAGTATACAAGCTTAAGTCCCGAAGTCTTTGCAAGACCCGGACGAACCTGTCTCGCCTCTATAGCCTCATAGAACGCTTTCTTGCAGTCGTCTCCCACAAAATGTATGAATCCGGACTCCACTCCGGTTGCAAATGACATTGTCTTTGCACCGGTCAACACGTCTGTCTTCTGTATCTCATCATATACGATAGCAGCCGCATCATCTGTCATCTGACATCCATCCGGCCCGTATGCCTTATAACCGTTGTATTTTGACGGGTTATGTGAAGCAGTCACCATGATACCTGCGGTACATTTATAGTATCTCGTGGCAAAAGATAAAGCCGGAACAGGCATTATGGCATCGTAGATCCGAACCTTTATGCCGTTCGCAGCCAGAACTCCCGCTGCCTCCTTGGCGAATACATCGCTCTTTAAGCGGCTGTCATAGGCGATAGCCACCTGTTTGTCACCCTCCTGCTTTAATACCCAGTTTGCAAGTCCCTGTGTGGCCTGACGCACAACCCAGATATTCATCCTGTTGGTACCGGCTCCCAGAGTTCCGCGAAGTCCCGCAGTTCCAAACTTAAGGCTCACTGCAAAACGATCCTTTATCTCACCGTCATCATCTTTTACCTTGGTAAGCTCCGGTAAAAGATCGGGATCCTCGAGATCAAACGAAAGCCAACGGTCAAATTCCTCTTTATACATGTGCTGTCTCCTTTCTGTGTTTACTCAGATAAGGATTATTTTACTCCTTTTTTGAATCTTCCGCAATTACATTATTTACTTATTGATTGTTCTTCTTGGTGCCTCCGACAGATTGCATCTAAAAATATCTTTCAAAAATATCCGCAGTCATATTCATTTTATCATGAAAGATCATCTTTATCCAGCAACTCTTCAAACACTTCCCTGCTGACAAAAACATAATCTACATCATGACCGTCCAGATATTTGAGCGCCTTCTCCATATCCGCCACGAATGTGCCCCTGTAGATCCGGGCTGTTTTCTCTTTGATCTGCTTGAGCGAATCTCTGTCGTGATCCACTACCAGCATTGTCTTCGGAGCTTCCGCCGGTGTGCCCACCACTCTCGTGGTCTCCATACCGCTGTCAATTTCCCTGTAGAGCACAAGTTTTTGCGGAAGATACTGCGCCAGCGCATTTTCCAGAGCTGCCGGTTTTACAGGTTTTGACAGATAATCCGTGAAACCGTTCTCAAGATAGTATTCACGCGCTCCCATCACCGCGTCCGCTGTCAGCGCGATGACCGGTATTCCCTGCATATCAAACTCGGTATTCATCTGCTTCAGGGTAGATATTCCGTCCATTCCCGGCATCATCTGATCCAGCAGGATGATGTCGTAACGCCTCTTTTTCATCATTGATATCCCGTCTGCTCCGGACTGCGCCAGATCGACTCTCATGCGGCTGCGTTCCAGGAGGCCGGATATAACCTCAAGATTCATCTCATTGTCGTCGATCACCAGAACCCTGGCGCCGGGCGCCATAATGTAGGTCTCCTCTTCCTCCCCGGCTTCTCTTATGATGTTGATGGTGCGCGAGATATCACCTATAGGAGCACCATCCACCACCGACACCGGCATGAAGACCGTGAATACGGATCCCTCACCGTAAACACTCTTCACATTTATATCTCCGCCCATAAGCTTCACATAAGTGTAGGCTATACTGAGTCCGAGACCTGTACCCTCTATGTTCCTGTTCTTGGTCTGCTCCAATCTGTCAAAGGGCTGAAAGAGCTTTTCCACATCTTCCTCACGGATTCCGATACCTGTATCTTTTACAGTAAGTATGAGTTTAGTCCTGCCTTCCGGCATCCCATTACTGTCCGACTTCAGCTTCACTTCCACAAAACCGTCATTCGTGTATTTCACGGCATTGTTTATGATATTCAGCATGATCTGCCTTATCCTGGTCTCATCTCCGCACAGTTTTACCGGAATCCCTGATGCAACATCAAATGAAAAATTCAGATTCTTGTCATCAGCCCGTTTTTTTACAATATTCACGAGATCATTTATGACCGGTCGAATGTCGAAATCATTTTCCACCAGCTCTGCCTTCCCCGACTCGATCTTGCTGAGATCCAGTATACCGTTTATGATGGACAGCAGCATGTTGCCGGCGGATTTTATATCCTGGGCGTATTTTAAGATCCTGGGATTATTCTTTGCCTCCCTGAGTATCATCTCGTCCATGCCCAGTATGGCATTCATCGGAGTGCGGATCTCATGGGACATATTTGCCAGAAAATTGGTCTTGGTCTCGCTGGCTCTGACTGCCATGGCGGCCTTTTCCTGCGCCTCGCGCACCGCAAAAAGCTGATGGAGGATACCCAGCATCACCGTCCAGAAGAGACCTGCTATGATAAACGTACCGGTACGGCTGCCCTGAGTCAGTACACGGCTGATGAGTTCTGTCGCACATAATACCGCCAGTCCACCCACTCCTATATAGCTGAGCATATATTTTCTGTATGACCCATCCCTGAAATCCTGTACCATGGCGAAGACCACTCCGGAGATCACAATGCCCTCGATCAATGCGATAACATATTTCAGTGACGAATAGTCTGCAGCCTTTGTGAAATGCATCAGGATGCACACCAATGCTGACACTTCCAGCAGAAGAGTCAGTATCACATACAGTTTTTTGTGTCTGTTTTCCTGCAAAACTTCAAGGTAAAAAATAAAGGGGAAAGGCATGAGCAATATCATGAGAAAAGACATTACTCCGTCCACGGAATCGAGTAGAAAAGCATTATAAAAATATCCTGAATCAAAGATCAGCCACACGGCTGTGAATAAAACTCCTGTCCCCAACACCATTATAGGTGTTTTCATCTTCCGGAAAACACGCAGTATAAAGCCTATGATGATGGCCATAAAGGCGATTATCAGGAGAGAAAAAACAAACACAAGTCTGCCCATTGACAGACCCGCTATTCTCTCCGTTTCGGTAACCCCATATTGTGCGTGACCGGCTATGGGACTTTGAACTATCAGGCACAAAAAAACCAGCAGGGAGAAGAGTATCAACCCTGCAAAAAAAATCTTGATGAATAAATACAATTTATCTGTAACCGGTTTCATACAGGTCCCACCATCGGATTTGTCAACTATCCCAAAACATCAATGATCCTTGCCACAAGCTCGGATTTTTTGGAAGGTTTTACCACATACCCCTGAGGTTTTAGCTCCACCAGAAGATTTATGACTCTGTCACGGTCTGCAAGGCCTGTCAGGAATATGACGGGGATATCCTTTAGCTTCGGATCCGTCCTCATGACCTTTAGCATCTCGGGACCGTCCATATCCGGCATCATGTAATCCAGCAATACCAGATCCGCCTCCTGCTTGTCAAGGAACCTCAGCGCCTGTCTTGCACCGTTTATTAGGGTCACATCATAAAACTCCCTGAGCTGATCCCTTATAAGGGCAAGCTGCTGTGAATCGTCATCCACCACCAGAATACGTTTTCTGCGAAATGCCCTCTCATTGACATATTCCGAGATCATAGGCAGTTCGCTGAAACCGTTCTTTTCAAAATATGCCTCAAGTTCCTCCAGCTTCATATAGAGGGATACCAGCGATACCGGTCTCGGCAGCAAAAACAGCTTCTCTATCTCAGTCTCATTCAAAAAGACCTTTCTGTCCTCGTCATTGGTGACAACGAATATCTTAAATGAAGATCCGCCCGTACTGTTGCACAGCACGTTATATATCTTGGCAGACTCCGAACTTTCGTTGCCCAGACATATTATGATGATATGCGGCATGGAAGTGAGCACCGTGTCTATGATGGCTTTCTTTGAAGCAGCGCATTTCATGGGCTCATACCCTCTGTCCTGCAGAAGGTGATCGCAGATATCATTGGCGATCCTCCTGTTTTTGCCCGTGACCAAAATACGTAATTTCATGATCATACTCCTGACTATAACCAATCCATGGTAACTTCTTTAATAACTATGCATTCATTCTACCATCCGGCATCCTTTTGTCAAGACAGCCGGTGTATTCTGTCAGATTACAGGTATGTTCATTTTCCGATCCCACTGATCATATACGAATGGTCTAACGGTCCCGAACCGGATCCAAGATCCAGCATTGCTGATAATGCGCCGGAAATATAGGTTTTGGCGTTTGTTACCGCTGTTTTCATATCCATGCCCAGTGCAAGGTTTGAAGCTATGGCGCTGGAGAGTGTACAGCCAGTACCGTGTGTATTGGGATTATCTATACGCTCGCCGTAAAACCATGTTGTCTCTTTTCCGTCATACAGCAGGTCATTTGCGGTATTATGTCCGTGTCCGCCCTTTAACAGAACTGCCACGCCAAAGCTCTCATGTATTCGCTTTGCTGCGATTTCCATATCTTTTTCGGAGTTTATGTCCAATCCTGTCAGAACAGACGCCTCCGGAATATTGGGTGTTATGACATCCGCCAATGGCAAAAGACTGCTTTTCATGGTCTCAAGCGCCTCGTCTGACAAAAGCTTCGATCCGCTGGTGGACACCATCACCGGATCTGCCACTATATTCCGCGCCTTGTAAAATGTCAGCTTTTCCGTAACTATCCTTATAAGATCCGGTTCGGCCATCATTCCCGTCTTCACCGCATCCGGGAAAATATCCGTAAACACACTGTCCAGCTGCTGAGCTAAAAACTCCGGTGTCACGCAAAAAACACCCTGCACACCCATCGTATTCTGCGCTGTCAGCGCAGTAATGGCGCTCATGGCATAGACTCCATGCGCCGTCATGGTCTTGATGTCCGCCTGTATCCCAGCCCCTCCGCTGGAATCACTGCCCGCTATTGTGAGGGCGGTTTTCTTTTTACTGATCTGCATTTTTATCTTGTAGCTCCTTCCTGTCTCATACTACAGGCAACCGCATTTGTGGCAGAACCTGTAGAATGCCTGTAAAACTACTGTGACCTGAACGATTTGTCAAAGCCTCATACAGTGTGCCTTCAACTCCATCGCCGCCGCCTTGACATCCGTCTTCGAAAAAATACCGCTCACAACCGCAACACCGGCGATCCCGGTCCCCTTCAGTCCATCGATATTCGTCTCATCGATGCCACCTATGGCCACCACCGGGATGTTTACTGCATCTGTTATGCTGCGTAGCGTCTCCATGGACATGGGTCTGGTATCAAGCTTTGTGGATGTTCCGAACACCGCTCCGCTGCCCAGATAATCCGCCCCCGCTTCCTGCGCAAGCCTTGCCTGTTCCACAGTCTTCGCGGTAACGCCTATTATGGCTGAATCACCCAGTATTTTCCGTGCTTCCCCCGGATCCATGTCTGACTGTCCCAGATGAACTCCGTCCGCCCCCGTCTCTTTCGCAAGATCAACATCATCATCTATGATAAGAGGTATGTTCTTCTGTATGCAGATATCACGAAGACGGATTACCGTCGCTTTCTTAATTTCCGGATCACCGTTTTTTTCACGGAACTGCACCATGGTGACACCGCCCTCAATAGCTGCTTCCACCTGGGCTGCAAGTCCATCCTCCCCGGCCCATCTGCTGTCTGTCACAGCATAGAGCAGAAGATGTGATCTCATGTTTTCCTTGTATGTGTTCTCTGTCATGATATTACTTCCCCGGTTTTGTTAATCTTTGGTTGCAATTCAGTAGCACTCTTTGTCGAATCATCAACCCAGCAGTGACATCACGCCCTGTGTGGACTGATTCGCCTGAGCTAACATGTTCTGTCCTGCCTGTTCTATAATATTATGCTTGCTGTAATTAACCATCTCTTTTGCCATATCGGTATCACGGATACGGGATTCGCCCGCCTGACTGTTTTCGGCTGTATTCTGATCTATCTTGTAAGCATATTCAAGCCGGTTCTGCGCAACGCCGAAGATCGTCCGAACCTTTGATATCATGGAAATTGCGTCATCCGTCTGACGGATTGCTGCCTGTGCATTTCCATACGATCTGGTATTGGTGGAACCAATGCCTATAATAGTATTTGTAAGAGCAGGCCATCGAATGTCGATACTCTGCCATCCGCGAGAACCGGACTGTATATGGAGCAATTTTTCAGGAACGTTCACCCTGTAATCAAATAACGTGTGTGAACTAACGCCTGCGGTTTTTTCGGTTTTGGAAAAAGTTCTGGTAGCTTTCTCGGGTGTGCTGATACTGACAGTGGTACTGTTGTCGGCATCAGGATCTGTGCCAACCGGATTCATATAACGAAACCTCATGTAAGCCAGGTTATTTTTTCCGGTCTTATCGTACAATGTGACTGTTTCGGGATTTTCACGTGTGAGGTATTTTGTACCGTTTATCTCAATATATGTTTTACCGTCGGCCGGATCTGTGACACCCTGGTCCGTATCAACGCATATCGAACCACTTCCGGACATTGCTTCATTTCCCGGTGTGTTATAAGCGGAAGTATACAGATTATAATCATATCGTATCAGATTATAAGTAATGCCGGAATCTGCATCTGTGATGTTCCCCTCATCGACAGCCTCCCTCTTTAATATGGCTGAAATTGCAGTGCCGTTATCAAAGTCCCTGTTGAAAACATCCCGCTGATAATGAAAGTTAATACCGGAGTATCCTGTGCATGTTATGTTAGCAGAGCCTGTAGCAGCAGAACCTGTGGGAGCATTTACTGAGCCGCCGGTAAGATTTTGTGTCAGCGCTCTGCCAAACTCCTGTTTGCTGACTTCGTCCAGCACAGCGGAGAAGTTAAAAGATAAAACATCCGGATAACCGGATGAAGGATTATCGGTATAACGGTATGTTGCTTCACTATCTATCGTGACAGGATTAGCATTTTCATCTGCAACGCCCCAATCTGCTATCGGGTAAACAGGCTCGCCGGAATCTGTATTTTTCAATTCTGCCCAACCGATCTTTTTGTGAGAAAGACCATCGGTACCCTCGCCGGTCTGTTCAAGCATGACACCTTCGTCATCGGCCACCACCCGGTATGAAAAGCCTTCTATGCTGTTCTTTGTTGCATTTGTGACATTCAGAGTCATTTTGTCAGCAGTAGATGTTGCTGCAAAGTCAAACTCCTTACCGGCAGGAATTGCATCCCACGTTATGACATCAAGACCTGTATTCAGATGATCTATAAAGTCCTTCTCTGTATCTCCGGGCTCCCCTTCTATGGTTATCTTCATCCCCCTGTATTCAAAACTTATTGTATCTCCGTTACGATCGATCGTAGCGACATCTGCCCAGGCTCCGCCTGTAGAAGGATCCCATTTTCCGGCAGGCACATCGTTTACAAAAATCCCGGAGGAATTTGCGCTCAGCTCATATTCACGCATGATCTTTTCCACAGGCATATTTGCGTCAAGACGCAAACGTATCAACTCACCTGAGTTTTCGGGATCGGATATCTCCGTGCTCCAATCCGAGCTGCTCTGTGATACTCCGAGCTCACCCCAGGTGTATCGTTTGTTGTTTATCAGCACACCACCGTCAGTTGTACCGTTGTAGCCGATATTGAAAAGCCGGAAATCATCCGGCTGACCTTCCACATCCGGAGTGTATGGTGCCCTGAAGATATATTTTTCATTAAATTGGGTATCATTGAAAATCTTTTTGGTTTCTTTTTTTATATTCTGAACTTCATCGTCTATCATTTTCCGCTCATCTTCGGTATATGTATCATTCGACGCCTGTATGGCAAGCTCACGAACACGTTGCAAAAGAGCGTGCACTTCATTTAATGCCCCTTCTCCTACTTTGACAAAGCTTACACCATCAGAAATGTTATCAGAAGCACGATTCAGACCTCTGATCTGAAAACGAAGTTTTTCTGAAATTGACAAACCTGCAGCATCGTCTGCAGAACGGTTAATACGGTATCCGGAAGACAATTTCTCAGTAGACTTTGTTTTTTCTCCGCCTATAATCTTAAGTTCTCTCTGAGTAAAATTCGATATCATATTATGCTGAATAATCATAATTTGCTGCCTCCGAGAATATATAATCTTTAATACAAACCCGTATACAGCTTATATCGGATAAAAAAGAAAAAAAGATTAGCCATGGATAATATTCATTAGTTTTCGATAATGAAACAGTAAATCGACTTCACATTAGATCAATCATCTTAGATATACGTTTTTTCTTTTCAAGTGAGCATTTTTTTAATTGTTTTGCTATTACTCTATCAACATCTTCCTCTTCGGACTCTTCTGCATCATAGGTATATTCATGATGCAGAAATCTGTCAACGCTGCACCTCAGAATATTTGCGATATTCACCAAAGCCGTCAACGACGGATTAGCACGACCACACTCTATGTTTGAAATATGGCTCGGATTAATCTCCAGAATTTCCGCCACATGCTCCTGCGTGATATTTAATTCCTGTCTCCGCTTTTTTATATTCATTCCAATCTCGATAAAATTTAACTCGTTCATATTTTCGCCACCCTTTGAAAAACATGATAAACAGAAATTATCTCAATGTTTGTAGCATTCAGAATTATGCTATACGATTTTTGTGGCTTTTTTAATGGTGCAGCACAAAGCATTGTTAGTTATAACTAAACTTTATATCGTTCTTACCGATATAAACATTGTTGGGATTGACAGCAATTTACTACAGAAATACTTGATTCCCGGTTATTTTCGGCAAACAGCGACAGACATCCATCAGGACGGAGATAAGCAACAATGATAGTACAACATAATCTTTTGGCTAATTTCACACAACGCGAGCTTAAGATATCTACGGGGCAGAAGGCAAAATCCACAGAAAAAATGGCTTCCGGATACAGAATCAACCGCTCTGCGGATGAAGCGGCGGGACTGACTATTTCCGAGAAAATGCGTTGGAATATCCGAGGATTGGATAAGGCTTCAAATAACTGTCAGGACGGAGCTTCGATGATGCAGGTGGCAGATGGAGCACTGACAGAAGTTCATGCTATGCTTGATCGTATGAAGGAGCTTTCTGTCCAGGCAGCTAACGATACAAACACTCCCGAAGACCGGCAGGCTATCCAGCAGGAAATGAATCAGTTGGTTCAGGAAATCGACCGTATAGGCGACACCACAGAATTCAATACCATGAAATTGTTTCATGGTTCAGACATCGATGTCATAGACCAAAACACCGGGCGCAGGATCAGCGCATCAGATATACCGATTTCGGATTTTGAGATTGCTGACATAACCCTTATCGGTGAGCCGTTAGGGCCGGTTAGAGAATACACAGAATATAGTGACTTAAAAAGAAATAATACCGAACTTAATTTAGGTGTGGTACTGAAAGGAAATTATAATGTTTCAGGGACAAAGTATCCGCTGATATATACCGGATCATATGGCGGGGATACATCATCTGCATCGTTTTATTTTTCTTTTGAAGATTCTGATCACAAAATACAAACAGAAAAGGTAAAGTTTGAGGATATGTTTCCGGGAGGTGTTACTAAAAACGGAGATACATACACAAGGACTTTTCGTTATATGTCAAAGATTGATAACGATATTAAATTTGAGATAAAACAGAATGTAAAGATCGGACAAAACGACGGTATAAAACAAGGTTATACTATTAGTTACGACATTGATAATCAAGGAACAAAAGATTGTACCGCGTCCATTTTGATGAGTATAGATACTTCATATGGCGGGACACATCAAGGTGATTTTGATGAATCATATTTTTCGAACGGAACAGAGATCAAACAATTCGAGCTGCATTCTGATTTAGTAGGTGTTTCTAATGCCGTGTATTATCTCGGTAGTGAGAATTCTAAAACAATAGGTAAAGCTCATCTTGAAAACGGTTTTGATGATTCGCTGCGATCTTTCTCAATATTTAACCTGAAAAACCCGGAACTGCCTTTTTCAGAGTATGTAGAAGTAAACAACGCACATATTTTGGCTTTCGGTCAATGGGCAACTAACGAAAACACGCTGGAAGGTCTGGCCGCCGGAGGAGGCAACATAGGAAAACCCACAGAAATGCGTGACAAATCATTCACAGCAATGTGGACAACAAACAGTTCCGCCGGAGAAGTAAGCAATATAAATGCAATGGAACTTGGAATAAAGAAAAAAGCATCCGATCCCAATCTGGATGGTTTTGACATTGACGGAAAAACCGGAAAAATACACTCAGAAAACTGGGATCTCTGGATTCAAAGCGGAGCCACGGATAAAAGCGGCTTCTTTGTCAGTATAGGCGAGATGAACAGTGAAATCCTCGGTATAAGAAAACTTGATGTTTCGAGCTATGCGGCGGCTTCTGATGCAAATGATAAAGTAGAAAAGGCCATTCAAAAAATAGCCGGTCAAAGAACTCTCATAGGTGTTCAACAAAACAGACTGGAGTACGCATCAAAGATCGACGACAATACCTCCGAAAACACCCAGTACGCCGAATCTCGCATCCGTGACACCGACATGGCAAAAGAGATGGTCAATTACAGCAAGCACAACATAATAGAGCAGGCTGGTCAAAATATGTTAGCTCAGGCAAATCAGTCTACCCAGGGAGTGATGTCGCTTTTAGGCTGATGACAGAAGGCAGCCAGCCTATAACAGCGCTTCTATGATCGTTACTTTGAGTGAAAAAAACAGCTCCCAACTGAAATACTCTGAACTCTCTATATAATATGATAGAATTCGTGATAAACCTGCCGTAAGCCCGCATATTTGCCTGATGTTCTGATACCGTATATTTCTTCCACGCTGTACGGAAGATTGGGTAACCCCTCTCTTGTAACCAGACAAAAATAATTATCGGAGTCTCTCACAGCTCTTGCAAATTCATCTGTCGATAAGGACACCGCCCCTCAATAGCAGCTTCCACCTGGGCTATAAGCCCATCCTCTCCGGCCCATCTGCTGTCTGTCACTGCATACAGCAGAAGCTGTGATCTCATGTTAGATTTGTATGTATTCGCTGTCATGTTACAATTTCCCCGATTCTCTTACCTACGGACATCTTGCCGCTTTTAGTGTTTCTGCGAGATCCTCTGTATTCATCTATGATCACAAGTTTTTCTTTGATCTCACTAATGATATTTTTACAGAATTGTACAGACAGACCGGCATCTGTCCCCACCTTTATAAGATCATCATCCGATATGTTTTTTCCTTTGCCGTTCACGGATGTGGTATGTTCTCCAAAATAGGTTTTACTGTCTGTCAGATCATAGGCCGGTGCCAGCCGGAGTCCGTTTTTTTCAGTATAGATAAAAGAAAAGTTTTTAGTGTGATCATCCTGGTTATCTGCAAGGACATTAAAACACATCACCTTAAACAGCTGTTCCACATCAGCTTTATTATCTTTAGTGATCACCTGAACCAGCTTCATAAAGGTAGCATAATCACAGGATTGAGCACGATAATCTGCTTCCAATACGCCGGCAAACGTAATGACCATTATCTTCTCTTTTCCCACTCTGTCAAATCTTTCCGTTTTGAAATATCCATCGCATAAATCCGATTTTACGAGCTCCGTTTCCGTCATATGAATTCCGCAGGCTTTCGCGCATACTGAATATCCATATTCCAGAATGCCACTGTTGATCGGGTCATTGCCGGACGGGAACTTTATGATCCATTCCCTTCCTCCTTCGGATAATAAAATCTTGGGTCTGGTTCCTCCGCTGGAGCCTCCCATTCTGTATAACAGATCAAGCTGTTTTGAGGTTTTTGAAGCTAAAATCTTCTCACACTCTTTTGCAATATCATCATAATCTAACCCCAGCGCTTCATCATTAAACTCCTTTTCCTTTGCAGGATGATACTCAAGCGCACCCATGCCGGAAGCCCCCACATAAGCCAGACGATCCAGCACTGTAATGCTGTCCCGCTTAATCCCAGTTTCCTCTAAGTACCGCTCCAACAGCAATCTGCCCCAGTTATCCGGAAGACTATCTGCAAACACCCCGAATAATCCATCAAAAATATCTCTGTTTTTTTCTTTTGGGACAAAAACCTCTTCTTTCAACGGCAAAGATAAAGGACTGATAGAAAACCCTTCTCTAAGCCAGTCTCTGCTATACTGAAAAGCCACCCTCCTGTCACCGGTCATAGCCAATGTCCCAACCTGTTTTCCTCTGTAGAAAACATCAAGAGTTTTTTTCTGCATCCCTGATCACCTCTTCTATGCTGGTGTAAACCGGCTGTGTGAACAGCTCATTGATCTCATTTAGTACGCCAAGTTCCATGCACAGTTTTATCAATGAGATTAATGAAATCTGCCCCGTCTCCTCAAATTTCCGCAAAGATGCGTAACTGACATTGCTTTTGGATGCCAGATCCTTCTGTGTTATCTTTTTTCTCTTCCGGACTCGTCGTAAACGTTTGGCAAGATTATATGCCACCTCCGTCGGAGTTTCCCATATAAAATCCATATTATCCTCTTTTACAGCCGGTCACAACCGCTATTAATAATTGCTATTATAATAGCAGATTTAGCCGATATTGTCAATTATTGCTATTATAACAGCATTTTCGCCGTCACTTGATTTTTTCTCCGTAATACGATATAAAAGTATTTGTGTCTGATGTTCATGCAAAAAGCGTGATTTGGAGGAGTTGTCATGGGAAAAAGATCGATACGCGAAAACAAGAACATTTACCAGCTTAGCCGTGAGGCTCTTGACCTCACAAGGGAACAGGCCGGTGAGCTGTTGGAATTCATATCTCCCGATAAGATCGAAAAAATAGAGAGCGAGAAAATGCTGCCACATCCCGAGGATGTCCTGGCCATGTCCAAGGCATACAAAACGCCGCAGCTGTGCAATTACTACTGCTCGCATGAATGCCCCATCGGTCAGATCTATGTT
>JAILBP010000073.1:0-2761 GCA_024680835.1 Lachnospiraceae bacterium
TATGCCATATTACCTGTAATACCCAGGGTTATGAGCTGCTGTTCAACGATCAGCACTATAACTGCCACCATGGTGAATGCAGTCTTAAGCTTGCCCCAGATACCGGCCGCTATGACTATGCTCCTCTCTGCAGCTATCAGCCTGAAACCGCTGATGATGAACTCGCGGCATATGATGACGATCACGATCCAGCAGGCGATCCTGTCAAGCTCCATGAGGCAAATCAGCGCCGCCGATACCAGAAGCTTATCCGCCAGTGGATCCATAAACTTTCCGAAGTTTGTGATCAGATTATATTTTCTGGCTATCATACCGTCGAAAAGATCGGTGAGACTTGCGATGATGAATATCACAAGCGCTATGGTATCACCGTATGGTATGCTGCGGATCAGGAGTGCAGCCACAAAAAACGGTATCAGCACCACTCTGGCAGTGGTGAGTTTATTCGGTAGGTTCATATAACTCTCCAGTCAGGTCATATTCTTTTGCACCGGTTATCCTGATCTTCACAAGATCACCGGAAAAAAGTTTTTTGTCGGATGTTATGAACACCAGACCATCCACATCGGGTGCATCACGGTAGGTTCGCCCCACATATACACCCTCATCAGGGATCTCTCCCTGTATGAACGCCTCGGTCACGGTACCTGTGAGCCTCTTGTTGATATCTCTTGATATCTCGGCCTGCAGCACCATAACATCATTTTTGCGCTCGAGTTTAACATCCTCATCGATCTGCGAGTCGAAGTCCGCCGCGGGTGTGCCTTCCTCCCTGGAATATGTGAATACTCCCAGCCTGTCAAACTCACAATCGTCTATAAATCCCAACAATGTGTCCATATCTTCTTCATCTTCACCGGGAAATCCCGTGATGATGGTGGTACGCAGGGTTATGTCGGGAATATTGCTCCTCAAGAGCCTGATCTTTTCTCTGATCTGCTCACCCGTGACAGCCCTTCCCATGCGCCTTAAGATCTTATCGGAAGCATGCTGTATTGGCATATCCAGGTAATGCAGAACCTTGGGATTGCGCTTTATGGCATCCACAAGCTCCGCGTCGATCTCCTCCGGATAACAGTACATTATGCGGATCCACTCAAGTCCATCGATCAAAGAAAGCTTATCAAGCAGCTTTGGAAGGGATTTTACTCCATAGAGATCCGTACCGTACAGGCAGGTCTCCTGAGCCACCAGTATCAGCTCTTTTACGCCGCCCTCCGCAAGTCTTACGGCTTCCTCATAAATATCCTCTATGGGATAGCTGCGGTAATCGCCTCTGACGGAAGGGATAACACAGTATGTGCATCTCCTGTTGCATCCCTCAGCGATCTTCAGATATGCGAAATGTCCTCCTGTGGTGAGAAGTCCGGGCTTTTTGTCCGGGAGTCGGTCTCTGTCATCCAACACACAGACGGGATTAAGCCTCTCATTTTCATCCTGCATATCCAAACCGGATATATCTCCTGACAGATTATTATCAGTATTTGACCGACCGGAAAGCTCATCTATGACTTCCACGATCTTATCATAGGATGTGGTGCCTACAATGGCGTCCACTTCAGGAAGCTCCGTCTTTATCTCCTCGCTGTAGCGCTGGGCAAGACATCCGCATACGATAAGTCCCTTGCATTTTCCGGACTCCTTATAGGAGGCCATCTCTAAGATGGTATTGATGCTCTCTTCCTTGGCATCCCCTATAAAGCAGCAGGAATTCACTATGATATAATCTGCATCATCCGGCTCATCTGTCACCCTGTATCCGGCACGGTCCAAAAGCCCTAACATGGTCTCTGAATCCGTTAGATTTTTATCACATCCGAGGGAAACAAAAAAAATATTCATTACTCTTCTTCCGCAGTCAGGATCTTAACTTCTCCTGTATACAACTCTTCAACAGCGATGGACAGTGGCTTTTTATTGCCCTTTACGCGAACCTTGGGCTCAGCTCCGTCTATAAGCTGTCTTGCTCTCTTGCTGGAAGCTATCACGATGGAATAACGGCTGTTTACAACCGGCTCAACGCCTACCTGTGTTGCATCGTCATTAACAACCTTCATGAGTTCTACATAGGATGGATGTATCATTTTATTTGTCTCCTTTTTTGTATTTTTCAAGATCATCCTTGAATCTGTTTATAAAATCCGCATTTGCGGAGATTTTATACTTTTCATTCTGTATCATATAGTGGACCTGACGGGCTGCCGCGTTTATATCATCATTTACCACCATATAATCGTAATTGTCTATGCCGCAGACTTCCTCAACCGCTCTGTTCATGCGGGCTGCGATCACTTCATCCGACTCGGAATCCCGCCCCTTAAGCCTGTGGAACAGAGTGTCACAGTCCGGTGTCACCACGAATAACAGCAGTGCATCCGGAATCTGCTTCTTGACATTCAGCGCACCCTGAAGCTCTATCTCCAGGATAACATCTATGCCGGATTCAATCTTTTCCAAAACCGGTCCCTTGGGGGTACCGTAGTAATTGTCCACATATTTGGCATGCTCAAAGAATTCGTCGTTTTTGATCATCTCCTCGAATTCTTCAACACTCTTGTAAAAATATTCTATGCCTTCCCTCTCACCCGGTCTTGGTTTTCTGCTTGTGGCCGATACCGATACCCAGTACTGCCCCGGATTCTGTGCAACAAGCTCCTTTACCAGAGTTCCCTTGCCGGCTCCGGAAAAGCCTGATATTACGGTTATGATGCCTCTCTTTGAAGTCATAAAACTCCGATCTGCTGTATATTGTCAGCTGTAT
>JAILBP010000106.1:0-52408 GCA_024680835.1 Lachnospiraceae bacterium
TTTGAATGGGACTCCAACATGTTTTTGTGGCTGTCAGGCCGCCGGGGTATATCCCTTTGTGTCAGCGGAAGGCAAAAGCAAAACGAAGGTAACCCACCTGGCTTTGGCTAGGCGTCTAAATAAGCGAGGACGGCATCTCGGGTTTCTTTATTGAGTATAGATCGGGGGATATGTGACTGCCCCCGTTTTTTATGTGACAACGAGCCGGATACAGATTGCCGTGCTTGCACGAGATGATCTGTATCCGGCGACTGTAGGACACCGAAAGGCTTCTGCCTTGAGGTGTACAACAGGGGTGTTATCGAGTAGGAGTCAGCCTGCTCGATTGTGACAACGAGAAAACTATGAACAAGATTGTAAAGACTGTGGTGATAACATGTTTTGCCGTTCTCTTATGTCTTGCGGGATACAGAGTCTATGATAAGACATCTACGGGCGCTGTGGAAAGACATGAGGGTGTGCAGATAGGTCAATTGTATCTGAACGCCGCAGCATCGGAGAAAAACAACAGAAAAACGTCTGTCGTCTCAGCATCGGAGAAAAACAACAGAAAAACGTCTGTCGTCTCAGCGGATGAGGGTAGTCTGCAGGGGAAACAGCAGGAAGTACAGTTGGCTTTCGAATTGCAGCCGGTAGAGATTCAGGCTGAGAAAGCCGTGGCGGATAATCTTCGGGCAGATAATACCGTGACAACACTTGCAGTGTCCTCAGATAGCAGTGATATACCGGATGGAGAATTGCAGCAGGAAACACAGCAGGCGCAGACGGAACAGACGGATAGCACGGAAGAGGATGATGGGATCACTTATGTGGATCCGAAGGTTAAACCTGCAGAATTCTACAGCAGGACCAGATATCTGGACGGAAGTTTTGAGATATGCTGGTATCCGGTACGGGATGCCGTTGCATATAAGGTTTACGGGATAAAGGTAAACAGTGATGGATCTATAGATGAAAAGGCCTTGATAGATCGTGTGGAAGATACAAGGTATATCATAAATGATATTGAGACGAGCGCAGTTTATCATTATGGAGTGAAACCTGTATTTGACGGTGATCCAAAGAAATCTACGCTGAAACGAATTGATCTGTGTAAGCCGGAGGAGATCAGCGAGATCAGGACAAACCGCATCTCCGATACTTCTGTGAATATAAAATGGACTGCCAGCAGGGGCGCCAGCGGCTACAAGATCAGTTACAGGACACTTAACGGATATTTCAAGGATCTTACGGAGGTCAACACCAATTCCTTAAATGCGGATATAAAGATCGATAAAGATTATATTTTCAGAGTGGTTCCCTTTTACGACAATGGATTTACTCGTATCAGGACTGAAGGGTCTGCTCTTGCCAAATACTACAACAGATCCGGGGATGTTGTGAGTCTGGATCATCAGAAATATACCAGCGCGGAGTGCTATGAGGATATAGAGATGCTGATGATGCGCTACAGCGACATCATGAAAACATCGGTGCTCGGTCTCTCGGAAAGAGGGCGGGAGATCATCGACATCACCATAGGCAACGAGGATTCCGAATCTGCGCTTCTGGTCGTATGTGAGATCCATGCGAGGGAGTACATCACTACTGCAGTTATGATGCGCATAGTGGAGTACTATCTGCAAAATTACTATGGAACACTGGATGACACAAAGGTCTGTGATCTTTTGCGGAAGATCTGCATTCATTTTGTGGTAATGGCTAATCCGGACGGGCTGGAGATATCACAGAACCTTCTGCCAAGATGGAAGGCAAATGCGGACGGTATAAACGTAAATGCCAATTTCCCTTACAATTTCAGAAGTTCAGGCAACAGATTGGAAGGAACCTATACCGGAGACAGCGCAGCATCCTCTAAGGAAGCTCAGGTAATAGTGGACATCACGGGAAGATTGAGTGAGAAATACAGGAATTTCGGTGTTTTAAGCTATCATGCAATGGGACAGATTGTGTTCGGAAGCTACAAGGAAGAGAATGAAGTATTGCAGGAGAGGATAACGGAAATGTACGATATCGTTATCGACTCCACAAAATATGAAGATGCCGGAAAGCTGGACGGCGGAAAAGCATACGGAAATTACAGGGAATATCTGATATACGAGGTGGGAGTGCCTGCCATTACCATAGAGATGGGAGCGACGGTATGTCCCTGCGATGTGTCGGATTATTCAACTACATTCACCAAGAATAAATTCGTACCCTTCAGGATCGCAGCTGCTATATCCGAATGGAAGCAGGAAGGAACCGGATCGGAGTGAGTTTTGATGCAGGACAGCAGGATACGGCCGGATCAGAGTGAATCCTGTGGGAATGGCTATATACGGAGGGAGATAAAATCCCGGGCCGTGATCCCTATCCTTCAATAGGAACGCTGACAGGCTTTCTGTTCCGGAAAATATTGTAGTGGTCGAAACCGGCTTTTTTCAGAATATCTGAGAGTCTGTTAAACTCGTATCCTACGTATTCGGGAGAGTGGGCGTCTGAACCTGTGGTGATGATATCACCGCCAAGATCACGGTATCTTTTGATGATATCGAAGCACGGGTTCGGGTTCTTTAGCCCGCTCTTAAGGCCGGAGGTATTTATCTCGATACCCTTTCCCTTTGATATCACCATTTTTAATATATCATCTATGATATCTGAATACTTCTCATAAGAATAGTTTTTATCTTTTTCGGGACTGTATCTCACAATGTAATCCAAATGCCCCAGAACATCAAAATCGTCGAAAAGGCTGATGTTTTCCAGAATGCTCTCAAAATACGAGCGGAAGACTTCGGATTCATTGCGACCCTTAAAGATCCTTCCGTAGTAAGGATCCTCACCGTCCAGGACGTGACAGGAAGCGATCACAAGGTCAAAAGAGTTGTCGTGTATCAGGGCAGAATTCTCGCGGACGACATGTGGCTGCATTCCGATCTCGATACCGCACATGACATCTATACTGCCCGAAAAACGAAGGGCTGCGTCATTTATCTCCCTTATATGTAAAGGGATGTCCAGAAGGGCGTCGGCCTCTTGAGGATCTTCTTTTGGAAAGTCGATATCATGGTGATCCGTAAAGCAGATCCCGGATAAGCCTGCAGTTACAGCGGCATTTATCATATCGTCAATCTCTGCCGTACTGTCAAAGGAGTGGAGGCAGTGTGTGTGTAAGTCGTAGTATTTCATGGTATATCCCCTCGGTTATGTCAATCTGTGAATAGTAACGTTTTAAGAACAGTAACAATCTATGAAATCATACAGTTACATCGACAGGCTGTCAATCTTGGTTGGCCGCTTGATTTGGATTGTACTAAATTCAATACAATCTGTCAAAACACAAGATGATGTGGTGAATATGTTTTTTATATCATATTTTATACTATTTTTTTTGAAAAATATAAAATACGATATATAATTATAAAAAAAATGATAGATTTTTTATTTCATTTCTGTTATATTTTTCTAGGTATCTTTTTTAAGATGCTTTCAGAAAGCTATACCGGAGGAGTGAAATGGACTATTCAATGTTGAGTGAAAAGGACAGGGAGGCATTGCATGCCGAACAGGAAAAGCTCAGAGGGGATATAATCCAGTCGATAAAGTCATACAGGAAGAGCAATCACATAACACAACAGGAACTGGCGGAGAGAGCGGGGTTGGCTCAGCCGAATGTTACGAGATTTGAGAGTTGCAAATATAATCCTACACTTGATTTTATAGTCAGGATAGCAAATGCGCTGGATCTTGATGTTGAGATAACACTGAAAGAGAAGACAGAGAAGCGCAACGCTGCGCCGCAGGCATCGGGTGGTGAGAAGAGCACTTCGAGAAAGACGGTTTCAAAGAGCAGTACCGGTAAGTGACAGGGAGAGAGAAAATGGCTATTTCGGTAAAAGGTAATTCAACGGTCAGTCCCATGAATTATTCCATCAAAAGTGAATCACAGGCGTCGGCGGCATACGGCGAGTCATTAAAGCAGGCGGCAGGTCTTGTATCCCCGCAGCATGTGGATGCAGCGCCACCGGTGAGATATGCCAATGCTACGGTTACCGACAGCGCGGCAGTCAGACAGGCTGACGCAGCCACGAAAGTCAATGCGGCATACAACAGTCTCGCTCAGAGTTTCGGCGGCATGACCACTGGATACGGCTCAAATGCGGCGGGAGCTGCCTACGGAGTTGAGGGATCGTTCTTTGACACGGTTATATAAGCGGTTCAAAACACAGTTCTATTGCGGGCTGTGTTTTTTTTTGTATTTTTTTGACTAAACATTTTTTTTTACTTGAAATATTCGGGGGTTTTTAGTACAATGCTATCAAATGCGGGTTGAGAGACCCAATAAAATTTTAGGAGGGATATAGAAATGGCAGTAAGAGTTGCAATTAACGGTTTCGGACGTATCGGTCGTCTTGCATTCAGACAGATGTTTGGCGCAGAAGGTTATGAGGTAGTTGCTATCAACGATCTCACAAGCCCCAAGATGCTTGCTCATCTTCTGAAGTATGATTCATCACAGGGTAAATACGCACTTGCTGATACAGTATCAGCAGGAGAGGATTCTATCACAGTTGATGGAAAGACTATCAAGATCTACGCTTTCCCGGATGCAAACAATTGTCCGTGGGGAGATCTCAAGGTTGACGTTGTACTTGAGTGCTCAGGTTTCTACACATCAAAGGAAAAGGCTCAGGCTCATATCAATGCCGGAGCTCGTAAGGTTGTTATCTCTGCTCCGGCAGGAAATGATCTTCCGACCATCGTTTACAATGTAAACCACACAACACTTAAGCCTGAAGATACTATCATTTCAGCAGCTTCATGTACTACAAACTGCCTTGCACCGATGGCTAAGGCTCTTAATGATCTTGCAGGCATCAAGTCAGGTATCATGAGCACAATCCATGCTTACACAGGTGATCAGATGATCCTTGACGGACCGCAGCGTAAGGGCGATCTTCGTCGTTCACGTGCAGGCGCTGTTAACATCGTTCCGAACTCAACAGGTGCTGCAAAGGCTATCGGTCTTGTTATTCCTGAGCTGAACGGCAAGCTCATCGGCTCTGCTCAGCGTGTTCCTACTCCTACAGGTTCAACAACAATCCTTGTTGCTACAGTAGAGAAGAGCGTTACAAAGGAAGAGATCAACGCAGCTATGAAGGCAGCTTCTTCTGAGTCATTCGGATACAATGAGGACGAGATCGTTTCTTCAGATATCGTAGGCTCAACATACGGTTCAATCTTCGATGCTACACAGACAATGGTTGGCTCAGATAACCTTGTACAGGTTGTTGCATGGTATGACAATGAGAACTCATACACTTCTCAGATGGTTCGTACAATCAAGTATTTCTCTGAGTTAGCATAAGAGATCTTACCATAAAGACTCATTCGGGGGTCCGGTCCTATGGACCGGATCCTCTTTTGTTATTACGGGGCCTTCAGGTGGATGATTTCGGCATACTGACTGAAGGCTTTAAGGCGGGCAGGATGTGATATTATATTTACTGCCATAATTTACAGGATCAAAGGATCGACCGAAAATATGCGCAATTTCCGGTATGATCTGAGACAAAAATATTTAAGGAGGACATATAAATGTCATTAAACAAGAAGAGCGTTGATGATATCAACGTAAAAGGCAAGAGAGTACTCGTACGTTGCGATTTTAACGTACCGTTGAAGGAAGGCAAGATCACGGATGAGACCCGTATCAATGCTGCACTTCCCACAATCCAGAAGCTTATGAACGACGGCGGAAAGCTGATCCTTTGCTCACACCTCGGCAAGGTTAAGAACGGACCTAACGAGGGTGAGTCTTTGGCACCGGTTGCTGTTGCTCTTGAGGCAAAGCTTGGCAAGAAGGTTACATTCGTTTCTGATTACAATGTTACAGGCGAGCCTGCTACAGCTGCAGTTGCAGCAATGAACGAAGGTGATGTTGTACTCCTTCAGAACACACGTTTCCGTGGCAAAGAGGAGACAAAGCCGCAGGATGCAGGCGAGGCTTTTGCAAAAGAGCTTGCTGATCTTGCAGATGTTTATGTTTGTGATGCTTTCGGTTCTGCACACAGAGCACATGCTTCTGTTTCTGTAGTTACAAAGTACATCACAGAGAAGGGCGGAGAGAACGCTGTTGGTTACCTTATGCAGAAAGAGATCGATTTCCTCGGCAATGCCGTAGAAGATCCGAAGCGTCCTTTCGTTGCTATCCTCGGTGGAGCAAAGGTTGCGGACAAGCTCAATGTTATCAATAACCTTCTGGAGAAGGCTGATACACTCATCATCGGTGGCGGTATGGCTTATACCTTCCTCAAGGCTCAGGGCTATGAGATCGGTAAGTCTATGCTTGACGCAGAGAAGATCGATTACTGCAAGGAGATGCTGGCTAAGGCTGAGTCTCTCGGCAAGAAGATCCTTCTTCCGGTTGACGCCGTTACTATAGCAGAGTTCCCGAATCCGATAGATGCTCCGGTTGAGACTGTAGTTGTAGATTATGACAAGATGCCGGCAGACCGCGAAGGCTGCGATATAGGTCCCAAGTCTCAGGCTCTCTTCGCAGAGGCTGTTGCTACAGCTAAGACTGTTGTTTGGAACGGACCTATGGGCGTATTCGAGAACCCGATCCTTGCAGAGGGTACACTTGCCGTTGCAAAGGCTCTTGCAGCTTCGGATGCTACTACCATCATCGGTGGCGGCGATTCCGCTGCAGCTGTTAACCAGATGGGCTTAGGCGATAAGATGAGCCACATCTCTACAGGTGGCGGTGCTTCTCTTGAGTTCCTCGAGGGCAAGACACTTCCCGGCGTAGCCGCTGCAGACGATAAGTGATCTCTTAGCGAGCCGAAGGCGAGGTTAGAGATCACTATACAGTGAGACTTAGCGAAGGCAAGGCAAAGCCGAAGCCAGAGCTTAGTCGAGTCGGATAAGTGATCTCTTAGCGAGCCGAAGGCGAGGTTAGAGATCACTATACAGGGAGACTTAGCGAAGGCAAGGCAAAGCCGAAGCCAGAGCTTAGTCGAGTCGGACAAGTGATCACTTAGCGAGCCGAAGGCGAATGCATTTTTAAAGGCTCCCCCTTTGGGGGAGCTGTCGGTGAAACCGACTGAGGGGGTATTACAATAAAAGAAAAACTAAAAGAATACGCCAAAGATCTCCGAAAAAATATGACGAAACAAGAAAGACATCTTTGGTATGATTTCTTAAAAAATCAGGGATTACATTGGACTAAGCAAAAGACCATGGGGGATTATATTCTTGATTTTTACTGTCATTCAGTAAAACTTGCAATAGAACTGGATGGCAGTCAGCATTACGAGCAGGATAAACAGGAATACGATAAAAGAAGAACTGATTTTCTTAATCAAAACGGAATAAAAGTTTTAAGATTTACTAATATTGATGTGGATCAAAGATTTGAGGGTGTGTGCGGGTTTATTGAGCATGAGGTTTCAATTAGAAAACAGGCCCCCTCAGTCGGCTGCGCCGACAGCTCCCCCAGAGGGGGAGCCTTTTAACCATTTGTTTCATCAGTATTAACAGTCAGATAGGAGGCAAAATGAGCAGAAGAAGAATTATAGCCGGAAACTGGAAGATGAACAAGACTCCATCGGAGGCAGTGGAGCTTTGTGCGCTCTTAAAGGATCTGGTAGTTAATCCGGATGTTGATGTAGTATATTGTGTACCGGCTATTGATATCGTGCCGGTAGTAGAGGCAGTTAAGGGTACAAACGTTGCAGTCGGTGCCGAGAATATGTATTTCCAAGAGAGCGGAGCTTACACAGGAGAGATCTCTGCAGCAATGCTCAAGGATGCAGGCGTTCAGTACGTTATCCTGGGTCATTCCGAGAGAAGAGATTACTTCAAGGAGGATGACGAGCTCCTGAATAAAAAGGTTAAGAAGGCATTTGAGGCAGGTCTTACACCGATCCTGTGTTGCGGTGAGTCTCTTGAGCAGAGAGAACTCGGCGTTACAATGGACTGGATCAGACTTCAGATCAAATCAGACCTTGCAGGAGTTACAGCAGATCAGGTTAAGTCTATGGTGATCGCTTATGAGCCAATCTGGGCTATCGGTACAGGCAAGACAGCAACATCTGATCAGGCTGAGGAGGTTTGCGCAGGAATACGTGCCCTCATAGCTGAGATCTATGATCAGGCTACCGCAGATGCTGTACGTATTCAGTACGGCGGTTCTATGAACGCAGGCAATGCGGCAGAGCTTCTGGCAAAACCGAACATTGACGGCGGTCTTATCGGCGGCGCTTCTCTCAAGGCAGATTTTGGCAGCATTGTTAATGCATAATAAAATGTTTTTTGTTATATTTTTAGTGAAGGGCATTGATTGTCCTTCACTATTATTTTAATGATTCAAGGCTTATTGACCCGTGAATCACCTTTTGATCATTAAATCTTATTATGATGAGAGGAATAAAATGGACAGGATAGCTGTACTGATACCTTGTTATAATGAGGCAAACACCATAGAGAAGGTAGTGAAGGACTTTAAGAATGCACTGCCCGATGCGGTAATATATGTTTATGACAATAACAGCACGGACGATACGGCTGAACTTGCGAAAAAAGCAGGGGCTGTTGTCAGGCATGAATTTGTCCAGGGTAAGGGCAATGTGATCCGCAGGATGTTCAGGGAGATTGACGCGCAGTGTTATGTGATGGTGGACGGTGATGATACATACCCCGCGGAAAGTGCTCCGGAGATGGTGAGTCTTGTCCTGGAACATAATGCTGACATGGTGGTGGGAGACAGGCTTTCATCCACATATTTTAAGGAAAATAAGCGGCTTTTTCACAATACAGGCAACAGCTTTGTGAGAAAGACCATAAACTCTCTCTTTAACAGTGATATTAGGGATATCATGACAGGGTACCGTGCCCTGAGCTATGAGTTTGTAAAAACATTTCCGGTGCTGTCTGAGGGGTTTGAGATCGAGACAGAGATGAGCATTCATGCGGTTGACAAGAGAATGCAGGTTGAAAATGTCATCGTCGATTACCGTGACAGACCTGAGGGCAGCAGTTCGAAGCTTAACACAATACCGGATGGGATAAAGGTTATCAGAACGATCTTGAGGCTCTACAAAAACTATAAGCCTTTCGCTTTTTTCGGTCTGATAGCTTTGATACTCACAGCGGTGGCGGTGGCTTTTTTTGTTCCGATATTGATAAAGTACTTTGAAACGGGAAAAGTCCCGAATTTCCCGACGTTGATCGTCTGCGGATTTACGGAGATGGCTGCGATTCAGTCATTTTTCTCGGGTATGATGCTGGAAACCATGTTGACGAAAAATCGTCAGGATTTTGAGTTTCACAGGCTTTTATCTGCCGATAAGTATAAAAATCAGAACAATGCCTGAATGCGGGCATTGTTTTTGTTTTTGTACAAAAAACTTGCAGAATACGCTAATTTTGGGTTTTACAAAGCTAAATTAAGGGTGTATCTTTACATCACCCCGATCATTCCGGAGACACATGGAGGCATGTGTTGATGGATTCTACAAAGATAATAGGCTTTTATGGTATAGGGCAGACAGATATCTGCATATATACCGCTTCAGTTTTACAGAACATGGGCTATTCGGTGGCTGTATATGACAACAGCTACGAAGGAGCTACGGATTTCTGTATACCTCGCCCGGCGGAGGTTCTCTCCCCGGTCAGTTACAAAAATATCGACTATTACAGACTGAAAAAACCTGCAGACAGGGAGCTGGATTACGACTTCATATGTATAGATATGGGAGTCTGGCCCGAAAGACAGGTTTTGTCGGAATGCGATTCTAAAGTTCTGGTTTTAGATCCGGCTTTATCCATTTTATCAAAATACAGGGAATACATGAAGGGGAGCAAAGTCCCGACCCGTGTGGTATTGCGGGGATTGGATCACGACATGGTTCCTGTCAAAAAGGTTCAGCACATATTAGAGGTGGAGAATCCTTTTGTGGAATGTTTTGAAGTGCTGCATTTGAGCGATGATGACGAAATATTGCGGATTTCCATGCAATATTACGGCTTTAAGGATTTTATGCACATTTCAAAAGATATGGAACGCATCATAAAAGGGATAGTGGAAGACGTGACCAATGTCACACATATTGTGGTGAATAAGGCTATAAACAGCGCCAAAAGGGGGGCTTGTGCATGAAGATAGCCTTTTTTTCCAATGATGCATCGATCTGCAGCAGTCTTTCCGCGCTTGTAATGTCAACATTGATAAGCGAAAAATTCTCCCTGAATATAGTCATGTTACAGAATAAAAGCGCAGGAGACAGGGCGGAGAGGTACATCGAACCTGCAAAGCGTAAAAACCTGTTCAGGGAGGAAAACATATATTTCGCGCTGGACGGGATAGATTTTTTGATCTGGCTTTACCAGAATCGCCGTATTTCCTGGAACGCAGTGGAGGAAGTGTGTTTACCGCTGTCCGAGAAGGCAAAATATATTCCTGCGGGCACCAGAGTTCAATCACAGCTCTATCCGGGAAAGACAGCTGACGCCCAATGGGATATAGTCAAATGGCTGGAAAAGATGACGGATATTGTGGTGGTGGATTGCGGATCAAAGGAGGATGTCTTTTCGGAGCATCTGCATAAACACGGTGAAGTGAAGGTTTTATGCATAAAACATGATAAGGCTGTCCTGGACCAGATTCTGGTGGAAGACAAAAAATGGTTCGGCGATGAGCTCATATTTCTGGTGGATTACGATTACCGCAGCGTATATAACAAAGAGAATATTTCGAGGATATATCGTATCCCCATAGAGCGTATAGCTGTGATTCCTCAGAATCCGGAACTGGAGAATTACATGTCTCAGGGGAGGCTTCCGAAATATTTTTTCAAAAATAAGAACGGCACGTTAGGTGGATGTCATAATCTGTATTGCATGCGGGAGATGAGAGAGGCATCGGAGAAGATAATGGAGGCGGCTTATGGAAAAGTGCGGGAATCTTGACGATATGGTGACTGTTCTCGCAGGGCATGTCAATAAGATCCTGCGTGAAAACCTCTATGAGATGAATCTTGATAAGGTGAGGCTGGAGCGGCTCATCCGTCAGAAGCAGGAATTGAGGGAGAACATAGGCAGATGCGGCATCGGTGACGATCTGTCCAAGACTTTTGTTTTGGAGTTCATACAGGAGTGCCTGCTGAAGTTGTATTCGTTTAACGAGAGCAATATAGACGAACTCTTTTATTTCAAGAGAGAGGATAATGCGGAATATCTGTTTGACAGGCTGCTATATCGGTACAGATCTGATCACGGCAAGAACGGCTTTGAGATCATGATGGATGACCTTGAAGAGATAAAGAATCCGGATGGAGCATCCAATGAGGTGAGCGCGGATGATATCATGGCTCTTTACAGAGGACGCAGCATAAAGTTTTCTTTTACACAGAAGATGGAGCTTATAAGCCAGAAGGTCTATTCTGCATATAAAGGTCTCGGGGTTATAGATGAACTCAGGGATATGAACATTGACGGAGTCAGCGGCGGAGTCAGCGGATCGGAGGGAGAATATAACAGCTGTTGGATATTCTACAGGGGAAGATCCATACATCTATCTTTTCTGGATTTCGGGAGCGAGGAAGAGATTGAGAGGATTTGCAGGAACATGTGTCGTTTCAGGCAGCCGGGGGAGATATCACGCAAGAAAGGCTACATGATACATGAGATGAAGGATCACTCCAGGGTGGTTGTGGCAAGACCGGATTTCGCCGAATCCTGGATGTTTTTTGTCAGAAAGCTGGACCAGGGCAAAAAGAGGAGTCTTGAGGAGATTGCCGGGGAATACGAGGGCGCCGGTATAGTGGTAAAGCTGCTGAAATGGCTAATGAAGGGATGCCAGGTGGTGGGGGTTACGGGAATGCAGGGATGCGGTAAGACCACTCTTTTGATGGCTTTGATAGATGAGGTGCCCGGGGAATATACCATCAGAGTTTTGGAGCTTGCATTTGAGCTGCATCTGAGACAGCTGTATCCGGACAGGAATATCGTAACCTTCAGGGAGACAGGCGATGTGGATGGTTTTGAAGGGCTTGAAGTCCAGAAGAAAACGGACGGAGCGGTATCTGTCATAGGCGAGGTGGCAGGAGCAAGGGTTGCGGCATGGATGGTGGAAAGCGGCCAGACCGGCTCCTTATTTACCCTGTTCACACATCATGCCAGGAATACAGGTGCTCTTGTGAGTTCTCTTAGGAACGCCCTTTTGAAAGAGGGCAGTTTTTCCAATGAGAACGTGGCTACTGAGCAGGTGGTGAGAGTGGTTCATTTTGACGTGCATCTGCATCTGGACAGAAACGGTCGCAGGTACATCGAACGTATAACACAGATACGGGAAAGCAGAGAAGGTATAGGAAGCTACGTTACGGAAGATCTTGTGGTATTTGAAAAACCGGTAGACGGAACGGCACCGCATTATATACAGAAACATCATATCGCAGAGGAATACAGGTCGGATATGAGAAACTGGATGACTGACGAAGAGAGGGAGGCATTTGATGTTGCAGGCATTTGAATACTTTCTTACGTTCGTAGTTTTACTGATGTGGGTCTTCGCGTTGTACAGGGATCACCTTGCACGCAGGAACAGAAAGATGTTGAAGAGCTTTGAAGGATTCTTGAATATCCTGATAAAGCAGTATGCAAGATCAGAGAATATCCAAAGGGCTTTGGAGGAAGCGGGGGAGATGAGCAGTGAAGACATGAGAAAAGAGAGCGGAAAGATTTCTGATATGCTGAACGAGGGAGAACACTCCGATGCGGTGGTGCATTTTATCCGCAACATAAAGGAACCCTTCATCAGGGAATTCTATCTGCTTTGCAGCAGTATTAGCTCTTTCGGAGACACGGTATTTGAGGGGGTATCTGTTTTTGAGAGAAACCTGAGATATATCAAGGAAGAGCTCAGGATAGAGCTTTTGCTGAAGGACGAGGAAGATTATCTTTTTTCGGGATTGATGCCCCTTGCGGTCATTCCGTTTTTTATGCTGAAACCAATTGAAAACTGGGCGGTAGGGATAACTTCCGACATGAAAAGGTTTTATAACGGCAGTTACGGTATAGTGACTCTTACAGTGTGCTTTCTGGTGACAACGTTATGCCTGTGGTTTGTGCGTTATCTCAAGGCCCCGGGAGATGTGAAGAGAGGCAATGACAGTATATCGGATATGATATTAAAGATCGGACCGGTAAGATCCTTGCTGGATGAGTATATCTCAAGACATTATTCTCTTTATCTACGAAAAAACGAGGAGCTTAAAAAACTCAGGGGCTACGGTAATATCCGTGGGTTCATCATAAAAAGGATCCTCTTTTCAATCCTTGGGATACTGATCTCTTTTGCGTTTTGTTTCGGAACCTTCTGTTATGAAAGAAAGATAAGTCTTAGAGATGTATCCGTGGATGAATACAGGGTTCCCGGTATGGATGAAGCTTCGAAAAACATGCTTTCAGAGCAGCTTTCGGAGTATTTCGGCATATTGATAGATGAGGGCATCAGAGATACGGAGGCTATTGCAGATCTTCTGGGTGGAAAAGAAGGAGATGCAATAAGCGACTTCAGTGTTGCCGTTCTGAAGGAGAGGCTTGATGAGTACTACAACGTACACTTTGGACTGGTATATTATATCATTATGCTGATGGCAGGGATAACGGGTTTTAACATCCCTATGATAATGCTGATCATGCTGAAATGGCAGAATGAGCTTGGAAAACAAAAAGAAACACTGCATTTTCAGACATTGATTCTCATACTAATGCATCACGAGAGGATAACCGTGGAGGAGATGCTGAGGTGGATGGAGATGTTTGCGAGGGTCTTTGTGACAGCCTTTGAGCGGGCGGTTGATGACTATTCCTTCAGACGCAGCGAGGCACTTGAAAGGCTGAAGTCGGATGTGGGGTACGAACCATTGGTCTGTATGATAGACTGTCTCATATCCTGCGATGATATTACAGTCGAAAAGGCATTCGCGGATCTTGAGAATGAGAGAGCCTATAATCTTGAACAATACAGGCAGTCGAGGTTTGATTCATTAAAGGAAAGAGCGGCTTTTTCAAGAGTTGTTGCTTTTCTGCCCTTTATTGGAGTCCTGGGGTTGAGACTTATAGTTCCTTTTGTGTTGACGGGATTGACACAGCTTGGAACTTATTCGGGAATGCTGGGAGGAGGATATTTATGATCTGTTAAAGTAACAGTGGTACCGGGTGATTGAAAATAAAAACAAAGTTTGAGCAGGAGGTAAAAATGGAAAATTCGCTGAAAGGATTAATGTTGGCAGCAGGTATCATAATAACCTGCATCATCATAAGTCTTGGGTTTTATATTGCCAGGGAAGCGTCTGACACGGCCAGCGCCGGAACCGGACAGATAAACGAGCTTCAGGCCCAGTTCGGTGACACCAGTAAGACTATGTACGATAATACCAGGGTGTCGGGCAGTGAGGTCATAAATGTGATCAGGAAATTTGCAGATGATACCATGGGTATCAAAGTGGTCACAAAAAAGAATACGACTTATTATATCTACAATTTCAATGACAGTGACGGTAATCTTGGACAGTTATCAAAAGCCGATTACAAAAGTGCTCAGACGGCTACCAATGACAATTATATAAATCCCACGGGGAGATTTTTGGGAACCGTGGTAAGGGATGCCAACGGCACCATAACAGGTATTATATTTACGCAGGAGTAAGGGGTATGGAGAATGTTTTGGAATTCTGGTTAAGATCGTCTGCGGTTTTATTGTTTGTGTTTGCTTTGTCGACAGCAGTGGTCACTGCTTCTCTTGTAGCCGGGTGCACAAAAGATATGGAAGAGGTAATGGAATATGATGATGTTTTGCACAGAAGTTTTACTGATGGATGAGACCGATTTTTGCAAAACCGGGCAGATTGGTGTTTTTGCATAAAGTTGCGTCGGATTGACAGTAAATGATGGGAGTTTGGGCATGGATGATATATTCGGAAAGGTGGTTTCTTTATTTCTTGCCGTATGTGTGATGTTTGGAATGCCGTTTATTTACATGACGGAGAGGGCAAAGAGCGCAAGGCAGGTGTACATTTTGAGTGAGGTTACCTGTTTTGTCGACAATGTATGCAATATCGGATTTATAGACAGGGATATGATGCAGAAACTGTACATGAACCTGTCTTTCTCAGATGGTATTACTATGATAGATATACTTCATGAGAGTGATGAGTTTGTTGCCGAAGACGGGGATGGTTATACAGACGGAGAAGTGAAAGCTTACAGCAGGGTGAATACCTTCCGTGATGAGTATGATATATGGGATGTTGTTGAGAATGACGAAAAATACAGGTTCCTCAAAGGAGATTATCTCAAGGTCACGGTTCGGGAAGAAAACACCTTTTCCATGTTCCCGTTTATTGAGGATAATACGGTCTCGGCTGTTTACGGAGGTTGTGTAAAATATGAAACTGACTGATCTTTCAATACTGTTTGTTGCAGTATTCATCTGTATGATACTGCCGTTAGAGCTTCGGATCAAAGATGACCGGGAAAAATTTTATACAAAGATACAATACAATCGTGTTTGGGACAGGGTTTCCGGGGATGTGACGGAGGATGTTGTGATAACGGAGGATTCGGAGGGAGAGCCTGTGGTAGACAGAGAGGTTGTACATGATAAATTCGAAAAACTGATAAGACTTACCTTTGACATTGACGATGAGGTTTCGCTGTCTAAGGTATATGATGCTTTTTTGCAGCATGAGTTCTATGACTTTGACAGAGAGCTTTCATATGATGAGTCTGAAGATATCAGAATACTGATGGAGGATGAGATAAACATGGCTCAGCATGAGAAACGAATAAAAAACTACAGGTGTGATGCTGAGTTTTACAGAGAGACCTTTCCGTATTCAAAGGGTGAGAGCCGTTATCAGAACGTATTTGGACCCACTTTTTTGACAGTGTTTGATCCGGATGATGATAATATGCCCTGGACAGGATTCGACCGTGTTGTGATCTCCGGCAGCAGGATAGAGAAGACAAAGTAAAGCCACAGAGAATGAATGCCCCTTAAAGTCGTCAAGGCCGACAGCTTCCATGGAAGGGGGAGCCTTTAAGACAGTATCGCTTTACAATGATGTTGACGCGAATGCCCGTTTTGAACTATAATACCTATGATCGCAGTCGTTGTGACACTTTGCATATATCAGGAGGTAAGACTATGGACATCAATTTGGAAGCGGTTGAGAAGGTTATGGATTTGGCGGGAGTGGATTATTACACTGCAAAAGAGGCTCTTTTGAAAGCGGACGGGGATGTACAGAAGGCAGTTGACAGCCTTGCGCCGGACACAGGCACGGCAGGAGATGATATCAAGAACCTAATCGACGAGCTTAAGGCAAAGGTGGAAGAGGGAAATGTGGACCGGATCCAAATCCGTAAGGATGACGAGATCATATTGAAGGTTCCGGTAAATGTAGGTATCATAGGCGGTCTCATAGGTATCGCCACAGCACCATGGGCTCTTATAGCAGGTACCATCGCAGCATTCGGATTCGGCTGCAGGCTTGAGATAGTAAAAAATGACGGAACCACGGACGAGATAAAGTAGAAACAGGTATATCATAGTTTAGTCGATGGATTTCAGCGGGGCAAAAATGCTCCGCTGAAATTTTATATTTTTTTTGATATTTTTTTCGTAAAAAAGGTAGACATGCACATGTCGGTGTGATAAAGTAACTATGTGTGTTTCACGGAAATGAAAGCATAAAATTTGTTTCACGGAGTTTGGAGATGGCAGGTATATTTCAACAGCTCAGAGAGATGAAAAAGCTCCTGACTGCTCAGGAAAATGAATATAGAAGACCCTCAGACCGTCAAAATGGTGAACGTCCTGCAAGCAGAGATTCTCGATCACAGCACAGAGAATCCCATTCGGATGATGGCTCATCGGCAAGAGCGCAGGCTAACGCAACAGCTTCACAAGAGGTTCTTTCTGCTTCGGTAAAACAGGCTGAAAGCAGAGTTTACGATGAGAGGCAGTTTGCGGATCTTGGCGATAAGCTTATGAATCAGCGTGGTATCCTGGCTGAACAGTCAGATATATTGAGGGGGCAGAGTGTAGCCATAAAGGAACAGTCTGATGCGGTAAAGACAACGTCGGAAGCTGTTAAATCCAATACCTATGCCGTAGAAAGGCTTACGGAGATCCTCAATAAGCATCAGGAACAGATGGATCAGGTTAATTCATCAGTGAATGCCCAGAATCTGCGCCTAAATAATATTTCGCAGAAGACCGGGCTGATGGATTCGAAGATTGATGATATTTCGACCGGTCTTGATGCTTCCAATGAAAAGATAGAAGCGCTAAGCTCGAAAGTCGAACAGAACACGGCTGCAACAGCTGCCGGCATTGCCGACATAAAAGCGGAAATCAAAGGGTTGACGGAAACAGTCGATAGTTCCTCAAACGAAGACGATATCACTGATCTTAAGCGCAGTATTTCGGATGCCAGAATAGATATTTCTGATGTTCAGAAAAATGTAGTTGATATACAAAAAAATGTCACGGAAACCTCGGATGATATCAAGAAGATAACAGATGAGACAGCCGGTCTGTATGATAAAATAGCAAAACAGTCTGTTAAGATCGATCAGCTGGCTGCAGAGATGGATGCCCAGACTGTGGCTTTGCAGTCTGTTACATCAGATACTGACGGTGTTTCCGGAAAACTGGATGATCTGAAGTACTCATCTGAAACATCAGAGCAAAAACTAAATAAATTAACAGAGGAATTTGATCTTCAGGTTAGCGCTATAGAGGAGCTGGCGACGTCCGTTAAAACCGAGGCGGAGATAAGAGCCGAGAGATTCTCGAGCCTGTCTACCGAGATCAGGTTGCAGGAAGAATCTGTTTCTGCAATGTCGGATGATATTAATAAGCAGAATCACAAGGTTACAGCCTTATCTGAAAAGATAGATTCATTTGCAGACCAGGCAAAGGCAAACGGAGAAAAACTGGATGCGTTTGCAGATCAGGCAAGGGCAAACGGAGAGAAACTGGATGCGTTTGCAGATCAGGCAAGGGCAAACGGAGAGAAACTGGATGCGTTTGCGGATCAGGCAAGGGCAAACGGAGAGAAACTGGATGCGTTTGCAGACCAGGCAAAGGCAAACGGAGAAAAGCTGGATGCGTTTGCAGACCAGGCAAAGGCAAACGGAGAGAAACTGGATGCGTTTGCAGACCAGGCAAAGGCAAACGGAGAAAAGCTGGATGCGTTTACGGAGAAGGCGGAAACCCTCACAAGATCCGTGGACGAGATGGGCATCACTTTGGATGGATACAAGGCGCTGTTTGGTCTTCAGTCAGACAAAGTTGATGCATTGGGTGTGAAAGTCGATGATGAAACCACCCTCATTAAAACAGGGCTCGATAAGCTTGATGAACAGCAAAACCTCATAAAAGAAGGCAATGAAAAGCTCGATAAGCTTACAACAGGCTTTGAAGAGCAGGCAGATATTTTGGAATTCCAGAGCGAGAAGCTTTACTCGCTGGATGAGAAAGTTACTGCCAATAATGAAAAACTTTATGAGCTTTCTGAAAATATCAAAGAGAGTAATATTGATATCACAGGAATGATCTCGGATATTTCCGGGAGGACGGATGATATCCTGTCAAAAAATGATGATCTTAAAGTCAAAGTTGAGTATCTTGATGTACGGATCGGAGATTTGGATACCAAGACCGGGGATGTTATATCAAAAACCGATTCGATACTGGCTATCGAGGACGAGATAAAGTCGGATCTTTCGGCTATGTCTGACAATATCAAGACCGGCATAAACGACAGCACTGACAGCATCAGGATGGAGGTTTATGAAAACGCTGAGGCAGTAAAGACTGCTGTTGACGTAAGTTCGGAAGCGGTAAAGACGAGTGTCGCTGAGAATTCCGAAACTGTAAAAAAATCCATCGCCGAAAATACTGAGGCAATTAATGCCAACATTGCCGAGAACACTGAATCAGTAAAGGCAGCAGTAGCCGAGAACTCTGAATCAGTAAAAGCAGCAGTAACCGAGAACACTGAATCAGTAAAAGCAGCAGTAGCCGAGAACTCTGAATCAGTAAAAGCAACAGTAGCCGAGAACACTGAATCAGTAAAGGCAGCAGTAGCCGAGAACTCTGAATCAGTAAAAGCAACAGTAGCTGAGAACACTGAATCAGTAAAGGCAGTAGTAGCAGAGAATGCTGCAGATGTTAAGTCAACAGTTGAGGAGAGTGCCGGCAGTATAAAAACTGCAATTGCCCAGGTATCAGAGAGTGTGGCTGCAGTTACAGCAGCGAATGCGGCGAATTCCGAAGTCAATAAATCTGAGATAAAGGCGCATATTACTGAGTCGAATGAAAAGCTTGCGGCAGAGATAAATGAAAAGCTTGACGGATTTGTTTCAGCGAATAATGATTCAAACAGTCTGATAAGTGACAGATTAAGTGCAGTAGCTTCTGACAGTGTCTCGATAAAGGAAATGCTGAATTCTGTTTCTGCCGATAACGATGAGATAAAGGGACAGCTGACCAATATTTCAAATGACAATGCCAATACCAAATCTGATATTGATAAGATTTTGGCGAACACCTCTGTGCTGGCCGAAAATGAATCGAAAAAAGTATCCACTCTGGAAACTTTAAATGATGCTCTTTTCGGTCTGGGTGATACTCTGGTTGAAAATTCAGAGCACACGGATGCACGTATTGCACAGCTCAATAACAGGATAGATGAGCTTGCCGGTCTTACAAAAGAGTCCGGTAACGAGGTAGACCTTAAGCTTAATAATGCCGTTAAGACTCTGGACATAAAAATGGAAGAACGTCTGGAGACGAAACTTGGCAAGAGCTTCGATAACAGACTCACATATCGTATCGGAGAAAAGCTTGATGAAAAACTCGAGGAGAAGTTCGATAAATATCTTGGAGATGAATACAGCGCAGCGATGGACGGAAAACTAAAAGATCAGTCTGTCGAGATCATGGATTATGTGCGTAAGGCAAAAGATAATCTTGCGGATAAGATTCATGACGAAAATGTAAAAGAGTATCGGAATATTCAGGTTAAGCTTGATGAACAAAATGAGCTGATGAAAGAGGTGGAGGTTGGCAGAAGAACCAAAAACTTTATCCATCGCAGTAATATAGGTATCACCATGTTACTGATATTGGATACCCTTGGCGTGGCAACCCTGGTACTGTTGGCTTATGGCATCAATCCGCTGGATTATCTGAAATAATGATTTTTTATGATATACAGGCTCTGAAATGCTTTGCGTTTTAGAGCCGTTTGTTTTATATTGTTCTTGTGATCGTGTTTATATGCATTGCTGGCTTGCGGCAGTGAATAGCTGGCTTACGGTACGTTACTGCTAACAGGCACATAATACTCAGACTATACGGGTGAGATAAATGACAAAGAAAGAAGAAAAAAAGAGCATACTGGTTATCGGACACAGAAATCCGGATACGGATGCGATCTGTGCGGCAATCTGTTATGCGGGACTTAAAAACAGGATTACCAATGAAAAACATATTCCGGCAAGGGCAGGTAAGGTTTCGAGCGAGACACAATTTGTTTTGGATTACTTCGGAGTAGAACAACCGGAATTGATCGAAGATGTGAGACCGCGTCTTGAAGATATATCCATAAGGTATACTACAGGTGTAAAAAACAACATCACCATGAAAAAAGCATGGGAAATGATGAGTACTGAATCGATAGCGACAATACCTGTGGTTGATGATAATAAGTTTTTGACCGGTGTTATTGCTAATTCGGATATAGCGATGGGGTACATGGAGGTAAATGATCCCTATGCCCTGTCAAAAGCCAGACCTCAGTACCGGGGGATATTGGAGACGTTGAACGGCACCCTGCTGAATGGCAATGAACATGCATATTACACAAAGGGACGTGTTGTTGTTGCTGCGGGCAGTAAGGGCAATATGTCGGATTACATCAGGGAAGATGATATGGTCATCTTGAGTGACAGAGACGAAACCCAGCGGATAGCCATAGCATTGAAGTGCGCATGCCTTATCGTGACAGATGGTATACAGGTTTCCGAGGAGGTTTTAGCCGAGGCAAAAGAAAAGCAATGTGTCGTCATAAGCACTCCTTTTGATACGTATGCCGCTGCAAGGCTGATCTATCAGAGTATTCCCATAAAAGCGGTGATGCATTTTGACCAGCTTGTCACATTCGACCTGGATGATTTTCTGGAAGATGTTATGGATGTTATGTCACGTGTCAGACACAGGGATTTCCCAGTCCTGGATGAAAACAGACATTATGTGGGGATGTTCTCACGCAGAAATCTTATGAGTCAGGGCAAAAAACGGGTGATACTGGTAGATCACAATGAAAAGCTCCAGGCAGTGGAGGGTATAGGTACTGCGGAGGTTTTGGAGATAATAGATCATCACAGGCTCGGATCATTAGAAACCATGTCACCGGTTTTTTTTAGAAATGTTCCGTTGGGATCTACCTGCTCTATCATATGTCAAATGTACAAAGAATACGGCGTTGAGATCGACAGGGTTACGGCAGGGCTTTTATGTGCGGCTATTGTGAGCGATACTCTGATGTTCAAATCGCCTACCTGTACGCCTGTTGACGAGAAGATCGCAAGAGAGCTTGCCGATGTGGCAGGTATTGACCTTGAGAGTTTTGCGGTGGATATGTTCAGAGCCGGTGCGAATTTTGATGCAAAGACAGATCAGCAGATCTGCTATCAGGATTTCAAGACCTTTGATTTCGACAAGATAAGGTTCGGCGTTGGTCAGGTTTTATGCATGACACGGTTTGAAGTGGAGAATCTGAAGAACCGGTTGGAGGCATTTTTGCCCAATGCGCTTCCCGAGAAAGGGGTCAACATGGCCTTTTTCATGATAACCTGTATATGGGATCAGGAGACCACTGTTATCAGTGCGGGTCAGGGGGCGGCAGAGGTATTAAAAAAGGCCTTCCCCGATACAGAGGAAGGCACGGTTTTGCTGAAAAATGTTGTTTCGCGTAAAAAACAGTTTATTCCGGATATTATGAGTGCTTTGGTCTGAGTTATCTGATGTGTTCCATAACGGCTTTTGATACGACATCTGAAACCCTTGGATCGAAAGCTTCCGGCAGGATGAATTCATCGTTGAGATCCTCGTCGGATACAAGATGGGCGATGGCTTCGGCTGCAGCCAGTTTCATTTCGTCCGTTATGATCCTGGCTCTGCCTTCAAGCGCACCTTTGAATATACCCGGGAAAACAACTACATTATTGACTTGATTCGGGAAGTCGGAGCGACCTGTTCCTACAATGCGGGCTCCGGCTTCTTTTGCTAGATCGGGCATTATCTCGGGTGTGGGATTGGCCATGGCGAAGAGGATGGAATCCTTATTCATGCTCTTTACCATCTCGGGGCTCACAATGCCCGGAGCAGATACGCCAACAAAAATATCGGCACCCTTGAGAGCGTCGGAAAGTTTGCCTTTTTCTCCGGAAAGGTTGGTAACCTTTGCCATTTCTGCCTGCATCCAGTTGAGATTGGGGTAGTCTTTTCCTATGATACCTTCTTTATCGCACATGGTTATGTTCTTAAAACCATAAGTCAGTAAGAGCTTTGTGATGGCGATACCGGCGCTTCCTGCACCGTTTACGACAACCTTGCAGGTGTTTTTTTCTTTTCCTGTGATGCGAAGTCCGTTTATGATACCGGCTAAAACCACGATGGCGGTTCCGTGCTGGTCATCATGGAATACGGGTATGTCCAAAAGATCGTTAAGTCTACGTTCAATCTCAAAACATCTTGGAGCGGAGATATCCTCAAGATTTATACCGCCGAAAGCAGGAGCTATGTTTACCACGGTTTTGATGATCTCCTCGGTGTCCTGGGTATCAAGACAGATCGGCACGGCGTTCACATTGCCGAATTCTTTGAAGAGAACGGCTTTTCCTTCCATGACGGGCATTGCAGCCAGAGCGCCTATGTTACCCAAACCCAAAACCGCAGATCCGTCGCTGACTACTGCGATGGTGTTTGCTTTTTGAGTGTAAATGTATGCGTCCGAAGGATTTTCAGCGATCTCACGACAGGGCCAGGCCACTCCCGGAGTGTATGCCACTGCAAGATCTTCCCTTGAGTTTACTTTTGATTTTGCTGTTGTCTCGAGTTTTCCGTTCCATTTTTTGTGAGCGTCTAAAGCTCTTTCTCTGTCATCCATTTTTTTACCTCTGAGTATTTTGAATACTGAACAATAAAAGCGCCAAGCGGCGGGAAATGATAAAAACAACCCTGCCGTTTTCTTTATCATCAGACAATAGGATAGTATTTTTACCATGTTTTTTCAATGATAAAAATTATAGAAAAGTCGTTGCAAAAAAGTTTTTTTTTGTATATCATAGAAGTAGTTGTGAAAATGATGAGTAATTCAAAATGGGGGAGGGGTTTTTCAAATGAATGAAGTTCTGGAGTCTTATATCCGGATCGTACCGGTTATAAAAGATGCACTCGGAATGGATATCATGATGAGTGTTACGGATGGTCATAAGTTTCTGGCTTATTGGCGCGGTGACAAAATGGTAGCCGATATTAAAGTCGGTGACGAGCTTAATCACAATGATCCGATGTGGACCAGTTTCACAACAGGGGAAAAACTTCAGCAGATATGTCCGCCGGATGTCTATGGTTTTGCTTTTAAGGCCATTACGATTGCCATAAAAGACGGAACACATATTGTCGGTACCATGGGCATAGCGATCAGTCTGGAAAATGAGACATTTACCAGAGAAACATCCGAAAATCTCCTGAAGTGTGTAGATGCGGTTAGACAGGAGATAGACAAGGCGAAGGATTGCAATGAATCCATTAAGTTGACCAGCCAGGTGATAAACACATCTACGGACAGAATCCTGGAAAATGTTAACATGGTGCAGAATTTTGCGAAAGAGATCCAGGCTATCTCCAAGAAGACAAATATGCTGTCGCTCAATGCTTCCATCGAGGCAGCAAGGAGCGGAGAAGTCGGAAAAGGTTTTGCTGTAGTAGCCGGTGAGATGAATAAACTTGCCAATGATATAAAAGATTCATCATCCAAGATATTGGATATCATAAGCCAGTTTGTTGAAGATATAAATCTGATGCGTGAAAAGCTTGAAGTTCAGGACGGTGCGCAGAAGACACAGCTTGAGCTTACGGATAACCTGTATTCCGAGGTTAAGGCGATACAGCAGACGGCAATAGAGGTCATTGACCGTATGAAGGTCTGATTGCGGGTTTTTCTGCAGTCACAGGTTGGAAAAACACCTGTAAATGTTGGCAATATGTTATGTTTCATATTTGGTTAGTCTTATTCAGAATATTTCGGCTGTGCCGGGTTTTGTGTCCGGTACAGCCGGTATCCGTTTATCATCAACGATTCCTCTGAAAATAATGGTTTTTTATATGTGATGTCGTATAGATAAAAAACTGATTTTGATACATATTGATACTATATACGAAGCGGGGTAAAGTTTATGCGTGAAAAGTATGAAGAGATGTCACTTGCTCAATTAAAGGACATTGCAAAAGAAAAAGGATTGAAGAAGGTTTCGGCCATAAGAAAGAGTGAGCTGATCGATCTTTTGGTTGAACTTGAGGAAGCAGAGGAGAAAAAGACACAGCAGCCACCGGTGACCAAAAAACATGCCATTGGTCTTCCGAAAGGTTTTTTTCGTCCGAAGACGGAAAACGGAAAAAAGGAACAAAAGCCAAACGTGACGCAGGAGAAGACTGATGTGGCGCAGAAACCAGCTGCCAAGACTGCTGCAGTGCATCCGAATATGACAGCGTCTCCGCAGGCAGCTGTTCCTCAGGTTGCAATGGTCGTTACGCAGGCAGGAGGAGAGGCTTCTGACAATAGCGAAAGCACACTCAGCGCTGAGCAGCGTGAAAAATATGAGAAAGCGCTTATCGGAACCACAAACGAATCATACACCGTAGAGGATCTCGCAAAACTGGACAGTGGTGATACGGTAAAAGGTATTTTAGAGGTTATGGGTGATGGCTTCGGATTTATCAGGTGTGAGAATTTCCTGCCGGGTGAGCAGGACACCTATGTTCATCCTGCAACCATACGAAAATTCGGATTAAAGAGCGGGGATATCATATTTGGCGGAAAGAAGGTAAAAGCTCCTCAGGAGAAGTTCCAGGCTCTCTTATATATAAATACTGTGAATGGTTTTTCGATACCTGAAATATTAAAGAGAGTGCCTTTTGAAAAACTTACGCCAATCTTCCCTAATGAGAGGATACATCTTGAGATACCGGGTTCAAGTCCGGCCATGAGGATGGTGGATCTGATATCGCCAATAGGAAAGGGTCAGCGAGGCATGATAGTGTCTCCGCCTAAAGCCGGAAAGACAACCTTGCTGAAAGCTGTTGCAAAGTCTATCTTGAAAAATAATCCGGATATGCATCTCATGATCCTGTTGATAGATGAGCGCCCGGAGGAAGTTACGGATATAAAAGAGGCTATATACGGTCCTGAGGTTGAGATCATATATTCAACATTTGATGAGCTGCCGGAACATCACAAGAGAGTTTCGGAGATGGTCATAGAGCGTGCAAAACGTCTTGTGGAGCAAAAGAGGGATGTTACCATTCTGCTGGATTCCATCACAAGACTTGCCAGAGCCTACAACCTCACTGTTCCGCCGTCAGGACGAACTCTTTCCGGTGGTCTCGATCCGGCTGCATTACATATGCCAAAAAGATTTTTCGGTGCAGCCCGTAACATGAGAGAGGGCGGTTCGCTTACAATACTGGCGACAGCTCTTATAGATACCGGCAGCAAGATGGATGATGTAGTATACGAGGAGTTCAAGGGCACGGGCAATATGGAGCTGGTGTTGGACAGAAAGCTTTCGGAACGTCGTGTGTTCCCGGCTGTGGACATAGTGAAGAGTGGTACAAGACGCGAGGACCTTTTGTTGTCCCCGGATGAGCTTGAGGCGGTAAACATAATGCGTAAAGGATTAAATGGTATGAAGTCTGATGAAGCGGTTGAAAACATCATTAATCTTTTTGCCAGAACCCGCACTAACGCAGAGCTTGTGGCAGCCATCAGGCAAAAGAGATTTATATGAGTTGGTTTTGAAAAAATATTTTTTTTCGGCAGGAAGGTATTATGGAAAAACTAAAAAAATTCGTAGACGGTAAACATTTTCAGGGTTTTATCCTCTTTGTGATATTGTTGAATGCGGTCGTGCTGGGACTTCAGACTTCCAAAACAGTCAGTGCTACTGCAGGCGGAGTCTTATCAGTCATAGATTCGATATGTCTGGGTATATTTATATTTGAGATGCTTTTAAAGATGATAGCCTACAAGTTTATAGGGTATTTTAAGAATGGCTGGAACTGGTTTGACTTCATCATAATATTGATGTCGGTATTGTCCGGTGTGGCTGTATTCTCATCTTTCCGTGTACTCAGAGTATTTCGTGTATTCCGTTCCTTGAAGGGGCTTCGCGGTTTTAAGATGGTGAGTTCGCTCAAACCCATGCAGGTGATCATAGGGGCTATCGGAAAGTCATTGCCCGGAATTTCATGGACAGCGCTTTTGCTGATAGTGATCTATTATATCTATTCCATCATAGGAGTTACCTGTTTTGGAGAAACATTCCAGGATTGGTTTGGCACGATACCCGCTGCCATGTACACACTGTTTCAGGTTATGACACTGGAAAGCTGGTCGATGGGGATCAGTCGTCCTGTTATGGAAGTTTTCGGGTCGGCATGGATATATTTTGTATCCTTTGTTTTGATATCTTCTTTTGTGATGATGAACGTTGTGGTAGGTATAGTGGTCAATGCCATCAGTGAAGTCGCAGAGATGAACCGCAAGGATGAGGCTGAGGAAGCAGGCACAGCCGGCATAAAGGAAGAGATGGATGCGGTAAAAGAGCATCTGGCAAAGCTGGAGGAGCTGTTGGACAAGCATAGTCAAAAGTGATATTTTTATAAATCATAAAAAAACACTTGCATTTGATTTTTTAATATGCTAAACTCTAAAGGCTGTTGTGAAGACAGTGTGTAACAATTTGTAAAGGGCAGGCGGAAGTCTTCCCGAGACGCAATGGCAAAACCCATTGCCGGAAATATATTTTTGTGAGGTGAATAAGATGCAGGCAGAGATTCAGCCGGATTACTATCAGGCAACAGTTACTTGTAACTGCGGGAACACGTTCGTAGTGGGTTCTACAAAGCAGGAAATCCACGTTGAGATCTGTTCGAAGTGCCATCCGTTCTACACCGGACAGCAGAAGGCTAGTCAGGCAAGAGGACGTATCGAGCAGTTCAACAGAAAATACGGCATGAACAAGTAAAATCAGTCGTGAGCCGGTGGCAGATGCCGCCGGCTCCTTGTCATTTATTGAACATGTAACTTTGGGAAAATCATATGAGATACAGCGGAATAGGCGGTCAGGCCGTTATAGAGGGCGTTATGATGCGAAACGGTGATGATTACGCCGTTGCAGTCAGAAAACCCGATCATGAGATTGCAATCAGGAAACAGAAAGTCAGCGGACCGGGGACGGATCATTGGTCCAGAAAGATTCCTATAGTACGCGGAGTTTTAAGCTTTGCGGATTCCCTGGTGTTGGGGATGGGAGCTTTATCCGTTTCTTCAGAGTATTTTGACGAAGAAGATGAAGATGAAAAAAAATCCGTTGAAGAGGATGACAGTGCTAAGTCAGAGAAAAAGCAAAAAAAAGAAAAACTTGAGAATACACTGATATTGGTTTCTTCGTTTGTGCTGGCTATTGTGGTATTCATGATCATACCTTATCTTTTATCCTTACTCTTCAAGAGGTTCGGTCTTGGAGATATGTTGATAACACTCATAGAGGGTGTCATAAGAGTTGTGATATTTTTGGCATATATGTTTTTTATCTCTTTTTTAGAGGATATCAAGCGGACATATATGTATCACGGGGCAGAGCATAAGTGTATAAACTGCATAGAATCAGGGCTGGAACTCAATGTGGAGAATGTCAGAAAGAGCAGCCGTTTCCATAAGCGCTGCGGCACCAGCTTCCTCTTTGTGGTAGTCATTGTGAGCATTGTGGTATTCATGTTCATCAGAGTCGATTCGAGGATATTGAGACTTGCCTTAAGGCTTTTACTGATACCTGTGGTAGCAGGTATATCCTATGAGTTCATAAGACTTGCAGGCAGATATGACAATCCTGTGATAAATTTTTTGTCCAAGCCGGGATTATGGCTTCAGAAGCTGTCCACAGCAGAACCGGATGATGACATGATAGAGGTTGGAATAGCGTCCGTTGAGGCGGTGTTCGATTGGAAAGATTTTATTTCGAAGAGTGAGAATTCAAATGGAGATAACTCCAAATGAAACAACTCCAATAGAGAAAACTTCAAATGAGACAACTTTAATAGAGATAACTTCGAAGCAGATAATGACAAGGAATGACCTGAAAAGGTTTTGAGTTTAAAGGCTCCCCCTTTCGGGGGAGCTGTCAGCGAAGCTGACTGAGGGGGCCTTTATCGCACATGAATTACAGGGATGCACTAAAAAAATGCGAACAAAACTTAATAAATGCAGGTATAACGGAAGCAAAACTTGATGCGTGGCTATTGATGTCTTATACTGCAAAAATAGATCGCAGTTTTTATTATACCCACATGGATGAGCCAATGCCTGAAGATTTGGAACATGATTTTTTTGCATCTGTGGATAAGCGTACCGAACATGTCCCGCTCCAGTACATTACAGGAGAGCAGGGATTTATGGGGCTGACATTCAACGTGAATACCAATGTGCTGATACCCAGACAGGATACGGAAACTCTTGTGGAGGCCGCGTTAAAGATCATAAGACCGGAGTACCGGGTTTTGGATATGTGCACCGGCAGCGGATGTATCATCATCAGTATTAAATACAATGTACCTGAGGTTGTTGCTACAGGATCAGATATCTCAAAACAGGCTCTTTTAGTGGCCAAGGACAATGCAAAAAAATACGGCATGAATATTGATTTTATCACAGGAAATCTTTTTGACAATATCAGCGGAGATTTCGATGTAATTGTATCGAATCCGCCGTATATCCCGACAACGGATATCCTGACTCTGATGCCGGAAGTGAGAGATTTCGAGCCGATAGGTGCGTTGGACGGAGGTGCTGACGGACTTGAGATATACAGACAGCTTATCGCAGGCGCGAAAGATCATCTTAGGGAAGGCGGAGCATTGCTCTTGGAGATCGGATACAATCAGGCGGCGGATGTCACATCATTGATGAGAGAAAACGGTTTTGTGGCAGTCGAAGTCATAAAAGATTTAAGCGGTCATGACAGAGTCGTGACGGGGATCAGATAGTTTCCGGGGAGATATAAGAAATGACATGGATTTAGCGTACTGTATTAAAAAACAAGTGCTGCATATAGGTACAGTATTTAGGAATTATCGTTTGTAGTTGGTTTACATTATATTTCATGATTTGAGGGTTAATAAGCCTTGCCTCCACCGGCAAGCAGGCTTGTCGCGAAGTCAGGCTTTTGGCCTCTGGATCATTACATTGAGGAATAAAAAATGTTTGATAAATTGGAGGATATTCTTGTCAGATACGATGAGATTTTGAGCGAGTTATCGGAGCCGGATGTGGCAAACGATACCAAGCGTTTTCAGAAGCTCATGAAGGAGCAGAGCGATATTCTGCCCCTGGTAGAAACGTATAAAGAATACAAAACACAAAAACAGAATATAGAGGATTCCCTGGCTATACTGGATGAGGAGAGCGACGAAGAGCTTAAGGAACTGGCAAAAGAAGAGCTTTCCGCTTCAAAGGCGAAGGTTTCCGAGTTGGAGGACAAGCTAAAGATATTGCTGCTTCCAAAGGATCCTAATGACGACAAAAACGTTATCGTGGAGATCCGTGCAGGTGCAGGCGGAGAGGAAGCAGCACTCTTTGCTGCCGAGATCTACCGTATGTATGTGCATTATGCAGAGGCAAGGCGCTGGAAGGTTGAGACTCTTGAGGCAGACGAGACCGGTATCGGCGGCATGAAATCGGTGGATTTCATGGTGAGCGGTCAGGGAGCATACTCGGTACTCAAGTACGAGTCCGGTGTACATCGTGTTCAGAGGGTACCGGAGACAGAATCCCAGGGGCGCATACAGACTTCAACCTGCTCTGTTGCAGTAATGCCGGAGGCTGAAGAGGTTGAAGTCACCATTGATGACAAGGACATCAGGATAGATGTCATGCGTGCGTCCGGAAACGGCGGGCAGTGTGTCAACACCACGGATTCGGCCGTGCGACTGACTCATTATCCCACGGGTATTGTGATCTATTCCCAGACTGAGAAGTCACAGCTGCAGAACAAAGAAAAAGCCTTCGCACTTCTTCGCGCAAAGCTCTACGATCTTGAGCTTCAGAAACAGCAGGATGCCGAGTCCGCAATGCGCCGCAGTCAGGTCGGTACCGGCGACAGATCTGAGAAGATCCGCACCTACAACTTCCCGCAGGGACGTGTCACCGACCACCGTATAAACCTTACGCTTTACAAGCTGGATAAGGTAATGAACGGTGATATCCAGGAGATCTTAGACGGTTGCATTGCTGCCGACCAGGCCGCAAAGCTTGCAAATGTGGAGCAGTGATTGAGTAGATGCATTACGAGTTCCGGGATTATCAAATACTAAAAATATAGCCCTTCGCTGCAAAGCGAAGGGCTTTTGTCAAATCTGTTTTATTGTTGAGATGAGAGCATTGCTTCTAATTCGGCGATGCGTTTGTCTCTTTCAGCTATTGCTCTTTTATGATCAGCCAGTTCTTTCTTGCTGTCAGCCAGTTCTTTCTTGCTGTCAGCCAGTTCCTTTCTTTGTACGGTCAGTTCTTTTTCATTTTCGGCAAGCTCTTTTTCCTGATCTTTTATTAGTCGATCATAAGAACGTTGCAGTCTGTAGTAATCTTCCCGTGCCCACATCTGCTCTTTGACAATCTTTTCATTGCTGAGAGTGAACATAGTGGTCACGGCATTGTCGATATCCGGATTCTTTTGTGCTAACATACGCAATTCCTCCCATTTTCTGGCTTTGTACATGGCAGCCCACTCATCAAGGTGTGAAGCTTTGTCTTCGGCTGTTGCCTTATCTATACAAGACAATGATAACACAGACAGAGTGAATTTGTCAGTATATTTTTGGAAATTATTTACATTCAGGAGCTGGTATGTTGCGTAAAACTCCGGGGTGTCAGGGAAGAGATTAAAGCTCAGGATGCCGATATGATGTGCAGGTTTAATGTCACGGTAGTCATCGTCAGGATTAATGTCATCGAAAACACGGCAAAGATAGATCAGAGAGCGTTCGGGCCAGTTGTGTTCGTCAAGTACCTGCATTTCGAGATTTATGTTCCTGCTGTTATTGATGAGAACATGTACGTCTAAGACAAAATCTTTTTGCATCATTACCGAACCCAGCATGATGGGATTCTCGATTGTGGCTGATGTGATGTCATCTTTTTTCCAGCCCAGAAGAGATGCGATGAAGGCTGAAAGTACGCTGTTGTTTTCCTGCATAAGGGCACGGAAGAGATAGTCATTGGTCATTCTGAAGGGGATCTCCCCTTCAAGCTTATGCCAGTCTTCCGGGCTTATATTCTTTTTTTCCATAAGAATTCTCCTTGCAAAAATATAGGTTCTTTATGTCATAAGGGCATAAGGAGTCGTCAAAAGATACTTGGTGGGAAATTGTTTTTATCGTGGAAATATCCAAAAAGACCGAAATGGATTAGCTTTGGAAAAAGATACCATGACAGAGGTCAGAGGTCAATTATTTAAAACAGAGAACTTTTTCGGCAGCTTGTTGTGATATTGCACAAAAAAGAACACAGCTGGAGTATTCGTATAGAATTCTTAGGAGCATATCATACGGCATCTGTTTCTGCAAAAAGACATGTATCATAGAAAAGCTTCCGGAATAATGTTTGCGTTGTGATTGACGAATATCTATATTTGTGATAGATTACATTCTTGGTAATATTTCGGTATGAAAAGATCAGTCTTTTCAAAGACATTTTTTTGAGAAGTATTTACCTTATCAGAATTAAAAAAATGAATAATATGCCGATACATGGTGCCTCAGATTGGTACAAAAGAGTTACTATTCACAGCCGATATCATAGTAATTGACAGATTGCCAGCTTGCTGAACATAAGCTGTGCTCGTGTACATACCTGTGAATTTGTGTAATGTGTATATGAATAGTAAAAATCCAAGGCCTGAGGGTAAAAGGGAAACAGGTGTAAGTCCTGTACGAACTCGTCACCGTGATAAGTTGATGCCGCGGCATTATGTCACTGGGAAAACCCGGGAAGACGCCGTGGACAGAGTTTGCAGCAACAAGCTGCAGGCTTACGCTTTAAGCCGGGAAACCTGCCTGTGTCGGAGTGCATTAGACCACGAGTAACTGGTCGCACTGCGGGGGAATGAAGCCCCTTTATTTTGGTGCGCGTTACTTGGGATCGGATCGATTGGTAGCGGGCTTTTTGTTTTTAAAGCTGCTATTCACAATCCGCGAATCACCTTTTGTCAATTAAATCATATCATGGGAATTGAAAGGCCACCGGCTTGCCTGCGGATCCGGCTGTGAATAGCAAAACCCGTTATAGATAAAAAGCTTTGTCGGAGCCAAAGCGCAAATAACACCGACAAAAGACATGGAGGAAGAAATGAAAAAGAAGATTGTAGCAATGATGTTGGCAACGTGCATGTGTGCGGCTTGTGTTTCCGGATGCGGTAATACGGCAGCGAAACCTGACTCGGACACTGGGGTAGAAAAGACAGAGGATACGACTAAGGATTCGACTGAAGAAACCGCAGAAGAGATCACAGAAGAGGCAGATGACAATACTGCCAAGACTGCAGAGGATGAGGCTCAGGCACTGGCAGATGCCGAAAAGGCAGCTGCAGATGAAGCAGAGAATAAAGCAAATGAGGATAAGACAATGGCAGATGCAGCAGCAGTTCTTATAGATGCAATTTATGTTCAGGAGAGAACGGATACCACAGATGCTGACTGTGCAGCAGCAAAGGCAGCCTGGGATGCGCTCACCGATGAGCAGAAGGAGCTTGTGGAAGGTGAGAATGCGGATCCGGATTATTTTGGAAGAGATACGGGAGATGCCTCTTTGGATGATCCTGCAAACGAAGATGAGATAGGGGATAAAGAGATTCTGGTAGTAAGCTTTGGTACATCGTTTAATGAAAGCCGTGCAAAGGATATAAGCGGCATCGAGAAAGCAATCGCAGCAGCTTATCCGGATTGGTCTGTCCGCAGGGCATTTACTGCTCAGATCATCATCAACCATGTTCAGGCGAGAGATGGGGAGTTCATCGACAATATGGATCAGGCTTTGGACCGTGCGGTAGCTAACGGTGTAAAGGAGCTTGTGATCCAGCCCACACATCTGATGCACGGCGCAGAGTATGATGAGATGGTGGAAACAGTAGAGGCCTATGCTGATAAATTTGATATGGTTTATATATCAGAGCCCCTTTTGGGTGAGGTAGGAGCAGACGCAGCCAGCGTCAACGATGATAAAAAGGATGTATGTGAGGCTGTTGTGGCACAGACTGTAGCAGATTCCTCATACGATAGTTTAGATGCAATGGATGAAGATGGTACAGCTATCGTCTATATAGGACATGGTACGAGTCATACAGCGAAGGTAACATACTCACAGATGCAGACACAGATGGATGAGCTGGGATATGAAAATGTTTTTGTGGGAACTGTAGAGGGTGAGCCGGAGGAGACGGCATGCGAAAATATTATAGATGCTGTTCACGAAGCAGGCTACACCAAGGTTATCATGAGACCTCTCATGGTAGTGGCAGGCGATCATGCCAATAACGATATGGCCGGAGATGATGAGGATTCATGGAAGAGTCTCTTTGACGCATCCGGTTATTTTGAGGAGCTTACCATGCAGATTGCCGGTCTCGGCAGAATAGAAGATATTCAGGACAAGTATGTTCAGCATATAGCTGATGTTTTGAAGTAAAAGAGGAAGACCGGGAATAATGAAAAACAGATTTTTTTGCGCAATAGTGGCTGCGGTCTTATGTGCTCCTTTACTTTTCGGCTGTGGTTCCAATGCCGCATCGACAGGATCAGGTATAACAGATCAGGCACAGTTGACCGGGCAGGACGGTGATCAGGCTGATACGGCTGATGAAAAGACCGGAAAAACCGGAGAGACTGAAGAAGCGAAAAAAGATTCCGTTCACGATGATCAGGAAAATGACAGTGCAGAAGTAAACGGATCCATAGATGAAGATACCGAAAATACAGACGCTGCGCCCATAGAAGACGGAGTATATCTTGCAAGTTTTGACACGGACAGTTCAATGTTCCATGTTAATGAAGTCTGGAAGGGCAAGGGTATACTGACAGCCAAAAACGGTAAAATGACCATCCACATCGTAATGCCATCGGAGAACACGGTCAATCTTTTCTACGGTCTTTCGGAAGATGCCATGAAAGATGGCGCAAAGCTCATAGACCCAACCGAGGAGGAAGTGACATACGATGACGGCTACACTGAAACGGTATATGCGTATGATGTGCCTGTTCCCTACCTTGATGAGGAATATGACGTCGCCCTCATAGGGAAAAAAGGTGTGTGGTACGATCACAAGGTTACCGTATCGGATGTTGAACCATGGGGAGATCCGGAAGTAACCGATGAAATTACCGGAGATCAAAATGCCGCAAACGACGTTAAGACTGCGGAAGTTACGCTCACAGGAGGCAGCGGCAGGGCAACTGTCGCTTCTCCTGCAAAGATAAAGACAGAAGATGGTAAGACGATCGCTGTCATAGAGTGGAGCAGCCCGTATTATGACTATATGATAGTGGACGGCGTGAAATACGAGCCGGTCAATACGGAAGGCAACTCCGTGTTCGAGATACCGATTACAGGGTTTAACGAGGATATCACGGTGATCGCCGATACCACAGCCATGAGCAAGCCCCACGAGATCGAATACGTACTGAACTTCAAACAATAACTTTACAATTTTAGCCCACAGTCTGATCTGATTGTGGGCTGGTTTGATATTATCATGAAAAATATTACTGCACTGAAAAAAACAGCTTATGGCCTGATCCTGTACATGTTTTGCTTGATCCTGTGCTCATGCGCCGGTGAGAATGCCGGAAAAGATACTGAAGAGACGGGGAGGGATGTTTCGCTAAAATACGCAACCCAGTTTGAAATAACACATTACGAAAACGGATATAAGCTGATACATATTTCGGATGGCTCGGATTATGTAGTGGTGCCGCCGGGAAAAGAAGATGACAACCTTGGTGTAAGCGGCGCCGTGATAATACATGAGGCACCCGAAAACATATATCTTGCGGCTTCTTCTGCCATGGATCTTTTCGTGAAATTGGATGCTCTGGATAACATAGGTACATGCTCCACAGCCGCTTCGGATTACACCATAGAGGAGGCCAGGGAAAAGATAGAGTCAGATGAGATCAGGTATATAGGCAAATACAGATCTCCGGATTATGAGATCTTGCTGGAATCGGAATGTGATCTGGCCATCGAGTCCACTATGATAACACATTCGCCGGAGATCAAAGAAGAGATTGAAAGGCTGGGAATACCGGTTCTGACGGAGAGATCAAGCTATGAAAAGCATCCACTGGGAAGACTTGAGTGGATAAAGCTTTACGGCGCCATACTGGGAAAAGAGGAAGAGGCCGAAGCCTTTTTTGACCGTGAAGAAGAAAAGGTATTGAAGGTGCTGGAAGAGCTTGACGAGCAGAAGGACACGGGATACAGCAGTCCCAAGGTGGCTTTTTTCTATGTTTCGCCCAACGGATATATCAATATCAGAAAGCCCGGTGACTATGTGTCCACGATGATAGAGATGGCTGGTGGAAGCTACGTGTTCGACGGTGTGACGGATGAAAGCGGTAACGCCCTCTCCACCATGAATCTGGACTGGGAAGAGTTTTATGAAAAGGCCGTGGAGGCGGATATTTTGATATACAGCGGCACAATAGACGGCGGTATTGAAAGCAGAGGAGAACTCATAGACAAAAATGAGCTCTTCAATGATTTTAAGGCGGTAAAAACAGGAAATGTTTTCTGTTCGAATTCAGATATGTTCCAGTGTACAAGTCTCGTGGCGGACATGATAGTCGAGCTTCATGATATTATAAATGACAATGATACGGATGATCTCAGGTTCATAAAAAAGCTTAAGGACTGATATGAAAAAAAATACAAGATACATTTTGATATTCGTTAGTATAATACTGATCCTGATATTTTTGATCATCATTAATATAATGACAGGCAGTGTAAGTCTGGGCGCTGGGGATATTTTCAGGTTGCTTGCCGGCGGTCACGCAGAGGGGATAAGTGAAAAGATCATAATGGATATCCGGTTACCCAGGATAGTGGAAGCTGCATTTTTAGGCGGAGCGCTTGCTCTGTCCGGGTATCTGTTGCAGACGTTTTTTCTGAATCCCATTGCCGGTCCTTATATTCTGGGAATCTCCTCGGGAGGGAAACTGGCGGTGGCGCTTTTGATGGTGGGATCCTTACAGCAGGGGTTTGCCATAAATTCCCTCATGATGGTGGGGGCGGCTTTTGCAGGCGCACTTGTGGCAACTGCGTTCGTGCTGATGATATCCGTCAGGGTGAGATCCATGTCAATCCTCATCGTCTGCGGAGTGATGGTGGGTTATATCTGTTCATCGGTTACAGAGTTCATAGTGACCTTTGCGGATGATTCCAATATAGTAAACCTTCACAACTGGTCCATGGGAACCTTCGCATCGGCGGGATGGAAGGATGCCTATGTATATATCCCCACAGTACTCATGTGTATCGCAGCCGCCATGTTCTTATCCAAGACGATAGAGGCTAATCTGTTCGGTGAGAGTTACGCCGGAAGTCTTGGCATAAATGTAAAGAGATTTCGCATAGCACTCATCATATTATCCGGGCTTTTGTCCGCAACGGTTACGGCTTTTGCGGGACCTGTATCTTTTGTGGGAATAGCTATGCCACATGTTGCAAGGAGTATTCTGAAGACCGAGAGACCGGTCATCATCATACCGGCCTCTGTCTTATTGGGGGCGGCGTTTTGTCTGTTTTGTGATCTGCTGGCCAGAAGCATCTTCTCTCCGGTGGAACTCAGCATCAGCGCTGTGACGGCAGTATTTGGCGCTCCTATAGTGATATATATGATGATTGAGAGGAGAACGCATGTCTGAGATTCTATTTGACAATGTAAGCGTCGGATACGGACATAAACGTGTGGCCTCTGACTTGAGTTTCAGTGTGGAAAAAGCAGAGATCACGGCGCTTATCGGACCTAACGGAGCGGGAAAAACCACAATTTTAAAAACTGCTTCCGGGCTTATAGATGCATTGGGCGGAGAGGTTTATATAAAAGACAGACCGATCAGTCAATTCTCGCGCAATGAGCTGTACAGTCTCATCTCTGTTATGATGACCGAGAGAGTCAGAACCGGATATATGAGCAGCCATGATGTGGTAAGAGTTGGCAGATACAGGCATTCCGGAGTGTTCGGGGGATTGTCTGCGGAAGATAAAAGGGCTATCAGGGAGAGTATGGATCTGATCGGGGTGTGGGAGCTTCGGGACGAGGATTACAACAAACTGAGTGACGGTCAGAAACAGCGTGTTCTGCTGGCGAGAGCCATTGTGTCAGAGCCTGGGATCCTGATAATGGACGAACCCGCAAGTTTTTTGGATATGGGCAGGAAGATCGAGTTTTTTGATGCGCTGTCGGAACTTGTAAAAAATAAAGGAATAACAGTACTGATATCCATGCATGAAACAGAGATGGTAAAAAAGGTCGCAGACCGGGTCATATGTATTTCGCAGGAAGGCAGGACTGACAGGATAGGAACACCCGGGGATATACTCACAACAGATTACATGGAAAAGCTGTACAGGATAAAAGACGGAAGATATGAAGAATATTATGGATAAAAAAACCTCATACATAATGGTTCAGGGCACCATGTCAAATGCCGGAAAAAGCCTTGTGGCTGCAGGGCTTTGCAGGGTTTTCAGACAGGACGGATTCAAGGTCTGTCCCTTCAAGTCACAGAACATGGCTCTGAATTCCTATGTGACGGAAGATGGTCTGGAGATGGGGCGTGCACAGGTCATGCAGGCGGAAGCCGCAGGTGTAAAGCCATCTGTGTATATGAACCCGATCCTGTTAAAACCCACAGGCAATATGACAAGCCAGGTCATAGTGAACGGAAAGGTTCATGCCGACATGAGCGCAAAGGACTATTTTGCATACAAGAAAAGGCTTTTGCCTGATATACAAAACGCACTGGATAAGCTGGGGGAGGAATACGATATCATAGTCATCGAGGGCGCGGGATCACCTGCAGAGATCAACCTTAAGGAAAATGATATTGTAAATATGGGCATTGCAAAACTTACCGGCTCTCCTGTGATCCTGGTGGGAGATATAGACAGGGGAGGCGTGTTTGCCCAGTTATACGGCACGGTGGCTCTTTTGGATGAGGATGAAAAAAAGTTGATCAAAGGTCTTGTCATCAATAAATTCAGGGGGGATAAGACGATCCTGGATCCCGGTATAGATCAGATAGAGAGTCTGATGAACATTCCCGTGTGCGGCTGTTTGCCCTATATGGATATAAGACTGGATGATGAGGATTCTCTTGCGGAACGGCTGAATAACAAACAGAGAAAGGACATTGATATCGCAGTCGTAAAAGTGAGTCACATATCCAATTTTACGGATTTCAATGTTTTTGACGAATATGATGATGTGAGCGTGAGATATGTAAAAGATTCGGAAGATATCGAAGGTGCTGATCTTCTGATAATACCGGGCTCCAAGAACACAATAGCCGACATGAGGGCTCTGAAGGGCAGTGGCATGGCTGCGGCGATACGTTTCTTTGCGGAAAGCGGAAAACCCGTCATCGGAATCTGCGGGGGATTACAGATGCTGGGGGAAAAGATAGAGGATGAAGCCGGAGCTGAGGGCGGCGGTGAGACAGAGGGACTTAATTTGCTGCCCATAGTGACATCGATCACTGCGCAAAAAAAGAGAATCCTGTGTAAAGGCAGATTTGGAAATATCAAAGGAGTATTCGGGTCTTTATCGGGACTGGCTTACAGCGGTTATGAGATACATATGGGTAACAGCAGGGCTGTAAGCGGCGGTGTGACTGAGTTTACGGCATCAGGCACAGGCTTTTGCACAGGCAGTGTATACGGCACTTATGTACATGGGATCTTTGACGAGGACGGCGTGAGCGACGGGATCGTATCAGCATTATGTAAGGCAAAGGGACTGGAATTCAGGAAAAAGAATAAAGATTACAGATCCTTCAAGGAAAGCCAGTATGACAAGCTGGCGGATATGATAAGAGAATATATGGATATGGATGCCATATACAGGATGATGGGACTTGAGAATGGAAATATATAAAGCAGTAAAAAGAAGATGGGATTCTATCGCAAAGCCCATAGATGGTCTGGGAGATTTTGAGGATATCATATGTAAGATCGGATCTGTACGGAAAACAGACAGACCTTCCATAGACCGGAAGGTGCTGGTGATAATGTGTGCAGACAACGGCATAGTGGAGGAGGGGGTTTCCCAGTGCGGTTTCGAGGTCACATTTCAGGTTGCGTCCGCATTGGGGGCAGGAACTTCCACTGCAAATGTCATGGCTGCAGAAGCGGGAGTTACGTGTATCCCTGTTGATATCGGTATAGATCATGAGGGAGAGATACCCGGTGTCAGGAATATGAAGATCAGACGTGGAACCCGGGATTTTCTGGAGGAGAGAGCCCTCACGGAAGAAGAAGCAAGTCTTGCCATTGATACGGGTAAAAGGATAGTCACTGAACTTGCAAAAGATGGATGTGATATCATAGCAACAGGTGAGATGGGGATAGGTAACACCACCACTGCAACAGCGCTTTTATGTCTTATCAAGGGTTCAGACCCCGGTGCGCTCACAGGAAGAGGTGCCGGTCTTTCGGACGAAAAGCTTAAGACTAAGATCTCGGTAGTGAAACGCGCTGTGGAGTTGTACTCGGTAGATTCATCAGATATCACTAAAGAGCTGGCACTAAAATATCTTTGTGATATCGGAGGCCTGGACATAGCCGCAATGTGCGGCATGTATATGGGCGGGATGGAATGCGGTATCCCTGTGGTGATCGACGGATTGATCTCGGCAGTAGCAGCGCTTCTGGCAGATATCATATGTCCGGGATGCAGGAAGATCATGATACCTTCCCACAGCGGCAGGGAGACAGGCCTCAGACTCGTGCTGGATGAACTGGGGCTTAAGCCCTTCATCAACGGAAATATGGCCCTTGGAGAGGGAACCGGAGCCATAATGATGCTTAAGCTGTTGGACAGTGCCATGTATCTGTACGATCACGGCGCGGTTTTTGAGGATAACGGCATAAAGGAGTATGAGCGCTATAAATGACAATATTGGTAATAGGAAGACCGGACAGCGGTAAGTCAGAGAAAGCGGAACAGCTGGCGATGAAGCTTTCAGATAAAAGGGTATATCTTGCCACCATGATCCCCTACGGCGAAGAAGGAACGGAGCGGGTGCGAAAACACAGGCTGTTAAGGGAAGGCAAGGGTTTTGTGACTGTTGAAAAGCCGAAAGATATCGCAGAGATAGTAGACGACGAAGGAAATATAACAGTAAAAGGACGGGCTTTTATGCCGGAACAGGAAAATGGGGCATATCCCGGTACTGCTCAGGACAGGATAAAGGCCTCCTCAGCTGTGGTACTGTTGGAGTGTGTTTCAAATCTCTGTGCAAACGAGATGTTTGAGGTTTCGCGTGACAGTGGTCTTATATCGTCAGAAGCAGTAGTCAGTAAGGTGACAGGGGATGTCCGTATACTGAAAGACAAGGTGAAAGATCTGGTCATCGTCACAAATGAATTTGAGACAGAAGAGGGATTTGATGAGGAGACCGTGAGGTATGTAAATGTCGTCAGAGAAGTCAACCTCCGACTGAAGAAATTATCTGACAGGATTTATGATATAACTGAAGGAACATGGAAGATATATGAAGATCATTAAAGGTATTATAATAGCGTTTTCTATATATTCGAGGATACCTATGCCTCACTTCAGGTGGGAAGAGGAAGATATGAAATACAATCTATGTTTTCTGCCGTTGGTGGGGGTAGTGACAGGGCTGCTTGTCTGTTCGGGAATAAAGATTTTTGATCATTTGGGGCTTAATCTGATATCAAAGATATGTATTACATCTGCGATACCGCTGCTCATCACCGGAGGATTCCATGTTGACGGCTTCATGGATGTGAAGGATGCTCTGAGTTCCTACAAACCAAGGGAGGAAAAGCTTGCGATATTAAAAGATCCTCACATAGGCGCCTTTGCGGTTATAGGACTGGTATTGTACGGGCTATTGTGGATCGGAGCCCTGGCTGTCATTTTCGAAAAGGAGGCAGGAGGCGCCGGCATTGCATTGATATTTGTGTTTGTGCTGTCGAGGATATTGACGGCGATATCTTCCGTGACACTTAAAAAAGCTAAAAATACAGGTATGCTGGCTGATGAGGCCGGAAAAACAGGCAGGGTTGAGCTTATGATCATGTCAGTAGAACTGATGGCAGCGTTCCTGATCCTGGCGGTGAATGATCTGATCGTGGCGGGTATCTTTGTCACAGTATTGACGGTATTCTTTTTGTATTACAGATTTATGGTATACAGGCAATTCGGTGGTGTGACCGGAGATACGGCAGGTTATTCTGTATGTGTAAGTGAGCTTCTGATGATAGTGGCACTTGCAGTGTATTGTGTTTTTAGAAGTGCGTTTATATGATGTCTATTCACATTTTGTCAGGTATGTGGTCGTGCCGGATTATACCTTAAAACAGCTGTGAAAAGTAATTATGTGATAAACGACAGGGGATTTTTGAGAACGGGATTCGCGAGGGAAAATAAAAATGGATGAACACAGGTTTTTATTGATAGTATATCATATGATCGCGTTTTCCCTGGGATGCCTTCTTGATCTGATAATAGGAGACCCTTACACGCTGCCTCATCCCATAAGGTGGATCGGAAGTCTTATAGGATTTCTGGATAAAAAACTGAATAACGGAATACATGGGAAGATGAGACTTAGGTTGAGAGGTCTTTTGACGGTTGCAGTGGTGTTGATATTGCCTGCCTCCGTATGTGCTGCAGTGATTGTTTGCGCATACAGACTTCATTTCTGTGCGGGGATCGTAACGGAAGCGGTCATAACCTTCTACATGCTGGCAGGAAAGAGCCTTTACGTGGAGAGCATGAAGGTTTGCCGCGCCATGAGAAAAGGTGACACGGAAGCCGGCAGACAGGCGGTTACCATGATAGTGGGCAGAGATACGGATGTTCTGGATGATGAAGGCATCATAAAAGCCGCTGTGGAGACAGTGGCTGAGAACACTTCCGACGGTGTTATCGCACCGCTCCTGTTCCTGGCTCTGGGAGGACCTGTGGCAGGGGTTGTATATAAGAGCGTCAATACCATGGATTCCATGATAGGCTACAAAAATGAAAAGTACGCTGATTTTGGATTTTTTGCCGCAAAGCTGGACGATATTCTCAATTTCCTGCCTGCCAGAATCAGCGCGGTATTGATGATCCTTGCCACTGTCCCTGCAGGGCGGGATTTCTCGTTTAAGCGGGCGGCATTGGTATTCGCAAGAGACAGATATAATCATGCAAGTCCGAATTCCGCTCAGTGCGAGAGTGTCTGCGCGGGAGCTTTGGGAGTGAGGCTTGCGGGAAATGCGTCTTATTTCGGGAAGACAGTGGAAAAGCCGTATATCGGAGATAAGCTTCGGGATGTGGAGGCGGAGGATATAGCAAGGGCTGACAGGCTTATGTTTATAACGGGCTTTCTGACTTACATATTGTGTATGGCTATAATGCTCGTATCAGTATTATTCGGGATCATGGCCAGGTAGGTGAGGCACGAACAACAGGGTGTATGTGTTCGAACCGCGATACACATTGGGACAACTGTGAATAGTAACGATTTTTTTAATCAGAATTCTGGGGAACGGTATAAAGGTGTGACAGGGAATTTGAAAAGGGAGAGTTATATGAGCTACGAACACGGGGGAAACATATACAAAAAGAATATAGATATGGATTTTTCCGTGAGTCTTAATCCTCTCGGGTGTCCCAAGGAAGTTAAAGAGGCTGTGACGGGAGCTGCAGATCGTATCTTTTGCTACCCGGATCCCGCACAGAATGCTGTAAGATCCGATCTTTCAGAGCTTTGCGGAGTCGGGGCTGATAATGTAATATGCACAAACGGGGCGTCGGAGCTTATAATGGCTGCAGTACGCATGGTAAAGCCTAAAAAGGCGCTTTTGACAGCACCTTCTTTTTACGGTTATGAACATGCGCTCAAAAGTGATGGAAACTGCGAGATTATAAGATATGTTACGAAAGAGGAGAAGGGCTTTTCCGTCGAGTCGGACGTGATCGATCTACTGACGGATGATATAGACATGTTTTTTCTGGCAAATCCCAACAATCCTACAGGTAAGCTTTTAGATCCTGATCTGATGGAAAGGATTGCGGGTATCTGTGAGGAGAAAAAGATATTTCTGGTAATAGACGAATGCTTTTTAAGGCTGTCTGACGGAGGAAAGAGCATGGCCGAATATGCCATGAAGCATGAAATGGTGCTGGTGGTGGATGCTTTTACAAAGCTCTTTGCCATACCGGGAGTGCGATTTGGCTACGGCATCACTTCGGGAAATAACACAGAGAGGCTTGAGAGGGTCCTGCCGGAATGGAATGTCTCGGTGTTCGCAGAGGCGGCAGCAGCTGCGGGATGCAGGGTCCTGATGGAGAGCTCATTTCAAAATGACAGTAATGAGTATATAAAAAAGGAGAGGGAGTTTCTCGGGAAAGCCCTGACAGACCTCGGTTTCAGAGTCTTTGACAGCGATACTCTCTTTTTTATGTTTTGTACGGACAGGGATATCTGCGGACCATTGCAGGACAGGGGGATACTGATAAGGGACTGCAGCAATTTCGATCCGCTCCCGAGGGGCCATTACAGGACAGCGGTGAGAACACACGAAGAAAATGTAAGACTTGCTGAGTGTTTGAAGACTTTGGTATGAGGTTTTAAAGACAGTCGTAGGAAACCATTGCCAAAGAGAGGAGGTGCGGTTTGGATATAGAATATGTCAGACCTGATCAGATAGAAAAGAGGAGTTTCGAGATCATTTCCGCAGAGCTTGAAAGATCGGGCATAACGCTGCCTGTGGACAGGGATTTCATCATAAAGAGGGCGATCCATACCACTGCGGATTTTGATTATGCAAAAACCCTGTATTTTTCGGATAATGCAGTGGAAACAGCATTGGAGCTCATAAAAAACGGGGCGACTATAGTGACCGATACCAATATGGCTCTTTCCGGCATCAACAAAAAAGTTCTGGCTTCCTACGGTGGAAGCGCATACTGCTTTATGGCGGATGAGGATGTTGTGCATAAGGCTAAGGCAGATGGTTCTACCAGGGCAGCAGCTGCCATGGACAAAGCGGGAAAGATCCGGGGAGATGTTATATTTGCCATTGGCAATGCACCGACTGCACTCATAAAGCTTAGGGAGATGTATGATGAAGGCATATACAGACCGGCTTTTGTCATCGGTGTTCCGGTGGGGTTTGTGAATGTGGAAGCCGGAAAGGAACTTATCATAGATACGGATGTACCATGTATCGTAAACAGGGGCAGGAAGGGTGGCAGCAGTGTGGCAGCTGCCATATGCAATGCTCTTTTGTATAAATTGAGGGATGAGACATGAGATACGGATTTACAACCGGAAGCTGTGCAGCCGCTGCCTCCAAGGCGGCGACATACATGCTGCTCAGTGGACAGCCTAAAGAAGATATTTCCATCATCACACCTAAGGGTATTGAATATAAGACAGAGATACATGATATCACCATGTCGGACAGAGAGGTAAAATGTGCCGTTATCAAAGACAGTGGCGACGATCCGGATATCACAAACGGGATAAAGATATTTGCTTCTGTTTCTGTCAGTGATGAGGAGGGAGACCGTGTTATCATAAAAGGCGGTGAAGGCGTAGGCACGGTGACGGCTCCGGGACTTGACAGACCTGTAGGGAGCCCTGCCATAAACTCGGTGCCTTTATCCATGATAGAAGCGGAAGTGAACCTTGTGAAGAATCTTTTCGACTATCAGGGCTGTCTTGAGGTGACAATTTCAGTGCTCGAAGGCGTGGAAATAGCAAAAAAAACATATAACGAAAGACTTGGCATTATAGGTGGTATATCTATTATAGGTACCAGCGGTATAGTGGAACCCATGAGCAATCAGGCATTAAAGGATACCATAAAGCTTCAGATCGGACAGCAGGTAACCTTAGGACATAAAGCGCTCATCATCTCTCCGGGAAATTATGGCATGGATTTCATCAGGGAGAAGTTTGATTACGATCTTGAAAGGGCGGTAAAATGTTCAAATTTTATCGGTTTTACTCTTGATACGGCCGGGGAAGCCGGAGTCAGGAAGCTTCTTCTGGTGGGACATATAGGAAAGCTTATTAAGATTTCAGGTGGTATCATGAATACACATTCCGCCGAGGCGGACTGCAGGATGGAGCTCATGGCGGCTGTTTTTTTGGAGGTCGGAGGTAGTTATGAGGCTGCGCTTAAGATATTGAAGTGTCTGAATACAACGGAAGCCTGTTTTTTAGTGAAGAAGGAAGGAAAAGACGAGGCCTTCGGAAGACGCCTGGCGGAAAGATGTAAATATCATCTTGATAAAAGGGCAGTGGATGAGATGCAGGTGGAATGCATCATCTTTTCCAATGAAGACGGTGTGATCGGTGCGACAGAGGGGGCTTTCGAACTGCTGGAGGAGATAAAGCATGAGTAAGGTTCATTTTGTTGGAGCGGGACCGGGAGCTGCAGACCTTATAACGGTTCGGGGAATGAACATGTTAAAGAAGGCGGACGTGGTGATATATGCGGGTTCGCTGGTTAATAAGGAGCTTTTGGATTACGCGAAGGAAGCGAGTATTTATAACAGTGCGGTCATGACACTGGAAGAAGTTCTGGATGTGATGAAAGACGCAGTGGCTCATGATCTTGATGTGGTGCGTCTTCATACCGGAGATCAGAGCATATACGGCGCGGTCAGAGAGCAGATGGATGAACTGGACAAGGCAGGTATAGAATACGATTCCTGCCCCGGGGTGAGCGCATGTTTCGGAGCGGCGTCTTCGCTGGATCTTGAATATACACTCCCCGGGGTATCACAGACCCTCATCATCACCAGAATGGAGGGAAAAACTGCGGTGCCTGAGGGTGAGAGCATCGAGAGTCTGGCGGCTCATCATGCTTCGATGGCGATATATCTGAGTGCCGCACTTACGCAGGAACTGTCCGAAAGGCTCATAAAAGGCGGTTTTTCAGTTGATACTCCGGCAGTCATAGTGTATAAAGCAACCTGGCCGGATGAGAAGATCATAAGGTGCACAGTGGGAAGTCTCCATGAAGCCTCTGTAAAATACGGTATTTCCAAGACAGCCGTGATATTGGTGGGAGATGCTGTGGCACAGGAAAATTATGACAGGTCAAAGCTTTATGCACCGGATTTTTCCACGGGATTCAGAGAGGCAAAGACATGAAGATGAGAGTCGTTAGTTTTACTCAGGCGGGCTTTGAACAGGCGATTAACATTACGGAAAAGCTTAAAGATATGGGATTTGAACCGGAGATCTGTGAAAAAGAGAAAACTGATGAGCTGATAAAAGACAGTTTTGACTTACAGATACCATTGATATTCGTGTGCGCTTGCGGGATCGCTGTCAGAAAGATCGCTCCGTATATACAGGACAAGCTTAAGGACATTCCCGTTTTAGTCATAGATGAAAAGGGAAGATTTGTGATCCCGGTCTTATCAGGCCATGCCGGAGGGGCAAATTCACTGGCAGGGAAGCTTTCGCGTGTCCTGGACGCAGTCTGTGTCACGACTACCGCAACGGATATCAATGAAACCTTTTCTCCTGATGTCTTTGCTGTTCAAAACAGGCTTAAGATCATGAATAAGGACGGTATAAAGAAGGTATCTTCAAAGGTTCTGGAAGGAAAACCGATCCTTATCAGTGTCTGTGATCAAATGCCGGAGGCGGGCTGTGACATATTGATATCGGATGAGAATGTCAGCGGATATACGCTGTGGCTCTCACCCAAAAAATATGTTCTGGGCATAGGCTGCAGGAAGGGAAAGAGAGTGGCTGACATTGAGGCGGCGGTTGAGACCGTGATGGGTGAAGCCGGTATCACATATGATGATATATATGCCTTCGGATCCGTGGATATAAAGGCGGATGAAGAGGGGCTTAAAGATTTTTCCGCAAAACACAGGATACCCTTTGTAACCTTTTCGCCGGAGATGCTAAAGAAGGCTTCGGGTGAGTTCAAGGCATCGGCTTTTGTGGAGAAAGTGACAGGAGTAGACAATGTATGCGAGAGAGCGGCGGTATTGCTCACCGGAGGAAGGGGCAAGATCATGACCGGCAAGACTGCTGTTAACGGAGTGACCGTTGCCATCGCGGAGAGGATCCTGTAGGTAAGGAGATAAGGCATGAAGATCTATGTTGTGGGGATGGGGCCCGGGAGAGAGGAATACATGACACACGAGGCATCCCGGGTATTGGATGGATCGGATACCATCATAGGTTATAAGGTTTATATCGATCTTGTGAGAGACAGGTACAGTGAGAAAGAATTGCTGACCACAGGCATGAGGGATGAAGTCAGACGATGTGAACTCTGTATTGAAAAAGCGGCAGAGGGTAAGACTGTAAGTCTCATTTGCAGCGGTGATTCGGGAGTGTACGGCATGGCATCCCTCATGCTGTCGGTGGCAAAAGACCACCCAAAGATCGGGGTCGAGGTGGTGCCGGGGGTGACGGCAGCGCTGTCAGGAAGTGCTCTTTTAGGTGCGCCGGTAGGTCACGATTTCTGTGTGATCAGTTTGAGCGACCTGCTGACACCGTGGGCATTGATCGAGAAAAGACTGAGATTCGCCGCGGAGGCTGATTTTGTAATAGTGATATACAACCCCTCCAGCAAAGGAAGACCGGATCATCTTAAAAGAGCGTTGGATATCATAAAAGAATATACCGGTGGAAACCGCATTTGCGGGATTGCCAGGAATATAGGAAGAGAAGATGAAACCTGCGGAATATACACTCTGGACGAATTGAGAAGTGTTTCTACAGATATGTTCACCACAGTATTTATAGGCAATTCTCAGAGCAGAGAGGTTAACGGAAGGTTTGTCACACCGAGGGGATATGGTGAATATGAGGGATAAAAGACTGAAGATCATCATTTTTTCCGGTACTACGGAAGGAAGACAGCTGTCGGAGAAACTGAGAGAATTAAAAATACCGCATACAGTGTGTGTTGCCACACCATATGGGGAACTTATGTGCACGGAGGATGAGAATGTGCTCATAAAAGAGGGGCGTCTGAATACCGAAGAGATGAAGGAGCTGTTCTCAAACGGTACACAGGTAGTGGCAGACGCAACCCACCCCTTTGCCCTTGAAGTCAGCGCCAACCTGAAAAGAGCAGCAAAAGAAAAAAGCACGGAGTATATAAGGGTTCTGCGTGAGGTACAGGATAATCCGGAGTATCCTGATTATGTGAGACTCTTCGATACTATGGAAGAATGTGTAAAAGCTCTAAATAGTATTCCCGGAAATCTGCTATTCACAACAGGCAGTAAGGACCTGGATTCCATAGTAAAAAACATAGACGACCTGTCGAGAGTCTATGTAAGAGTTCTGCCGTCCATATCTGCTATTGAAGCCTGTGAAAAGGCAGGGGTGCGTAATGACCATATTATCGCTATGCACGGTCCCTTTTCTGTAGCTGTCAATATCGCCATAATGCAGCAGTTTGATATCTCCTGTCTTATCAGCAAGGAGAGCGGCAGGACCGGAGGTCTCGATGAAAAGCTTGAAGCCTGCAAAGATCTCGGACTTCCGTGTTTCCTTATCAGACGCCCTGTCGAGACAGAGGGAGTCAGTGTTGATGAGGCAAAGGATTTGATAGAAGATCTTATGCAAAAAGATGAGCGGTATGATGATACGGTTTTTAAAAAAGCAGCCGGGTATCAGTCGAAAGAGAAATTTGAAGAGTGTTTTGAAGTTAAGGTATCTGTTATCGGAACGGGACCGGGAGATCCGGATTTTCTAACATGCGAAGGAATGTCTGCCGTGAAAGGCAGTGACATTCTCTTTGGTGCGGAAAGGATCATAAAACCCTTTGACCACCCTGAAAAACATAAAGCATACCTTCCTGCCGATATAGCAGATATTCTGACAGAGTATATCAACAGCCGTAGATTTGCTGATCTTACGAGAGTCAATGCGGCAGTGCTGTTTTCGGGTGATACAGGGTTATACAGCGGGGCATGCGGATTTGAGGAAAGATTGAGATCGTGCCTTGATGGCAGGCTGAGGAATGTGAATCTCTCTTTTTCAAGGATTCCCGGGATTTCCTCCGTTAGCGCATTCGCTGCAAAGCTTGGAGTTGAATATTCGGATTCGCTTGTGTTAAGTCTTCACAAAAAAAATACGCCAAAGGATTATGTAGAGGCAGCGGCTGATATCGCCGCAGCTTCAAAAATATTTGTGCTGTTTGCTACGGGTGATGATGTTTCTGCTTTGGCTGAGAGATTGATCCCTCTGTGTCCGGATGTTGTCATATCTCTGGGGGAGAGACTGTCTTATCCGGATGAGAAGATAACGGTTTTATCTCCTGTTGAAGCTCAAAACATCGGTGGGAAGGGACTGTATATCGCGTATATAGAAAATGACAACCCGCTGAAAAAGAGATTATTACCCTATTTGGAAGATGATGCATTCCTGCGAAATAAAACGCCTATGACAAAGGACATAATAAGGCATGAGGTTTTGCGAAGGCTTGACCTCAGGGAAGGCGATGTTTTTTATGATGTGGGCAGCGGTACAGGATCAGTGTCTGTTGAGGCTGCGCTTTTGTCCCGCAGTATAAAGGTCTTTTCTTTTGAGATGAAGCAGGATGCCATAGCAATACAGCGAGAGAACATGGAACGGTTCGGTTGTTTACACATCCGGATAGTGGAGGGGGAAGCGCCTGAGAGCTTCAGAGATCTTGAAGCGCCGAACCGGGTGTTCATAGGTGGCTCGGGAGGAAGGCTTTTCGATATTCTGGATGCGCTGGAGAGTTTTCAAAAGCCGGAAAACAGGGAAAAAAAGATACGTGTGGTGATCACTGCGGTTTCTATAGAGACAATGTGCGAGATCGGAAGGCTTGCATCAGAAAAAAGGTATGATGATCTCAGTATTGTGCAAATCGCAGCCTCAAAGGCAAAGGAACTTGGTGCCTACCATCTCATGAGTGGGGCCGATCCCGTCATGATAGCGTCGTTTGATATTGTTTGATCCGGCTGACATCGGATCAGGGGTAGAAAATGGGAAAAAAAATAAATCGTGTCATGTTTGCCGCATCGAAGAGCGGAAGCGGTAAGACCATGATCACCTGCGGATTTTTAAATCTGCTCAAAAAAAGAAAGCTTGATGTGACAAGCTACAAATGCGGTCCGGATTATATCGATTCCATGTTTCACAGGACTGTGCTGGGAATATATGGCGGAAATCTGGATACTTTTTTCTGTCCGGATGCTGCGGTCAGGGATGTCCTTTTTGGTTGTGATAAGGAATATGCTGTGGTCGAGGGCGTCATGGGTATATATGACGGTCTGGGGGGACTTGATCCGGAGGCGTCTTCATACGATGTGGCTGTACATACAGATACGCCGGTAATACTGATCGTGGATGCAGGAGGCGCAGGAAGGACGATCCTGTCGCTTATAAAAGGCGTTCTGGCAGATGATACGGCAGGTCTTATAAAAGGCATAATACTGAACAGGACCACCGGAAGATTCTATGAGAGGCTTGGTCCTTTTTTGAATGCGGGGCTTAGTGATGCCGGCTATGAGACACGGGTCTGCGGGTTTCTGCCGGTCATAAGAGAGGCAGCGATAGATAGCAGGCATTTGGGACTTGTGATGCCGGATGAGATAGAAGGTATCCATAAAAAGATAGATCTGATATCGGAAACACTGGAAGAGACTGTTGATATAAAAAGAATCCTGAGTATAATGGACAGTGCACCGGATATTTGTGATAATATAAAAGATGTGACCAATGATGCAGCAGAAAGAATTGCCGGTAACGGTGATGTGCTTGAGAGAGCTGTCAGGATCGCAGTGGCAAAAGACGAGGCATTCTGTTTTTATTACAGGGAAAACCTGGATCTTTTGGAGAAAATGGGGGCTGAGCTTGTATTTTTCTCACCGATACATGATGAAAAGCTTCCGGAGGATATCGACGGTATCTGCATCGGAGGTGGCTATCCGGAGCTTCACCTTGAAAGACTGTCGGAAAACAGAGTTATGCTGAAATCGGTCAGGAAAGCAATTGCAGGCGGACTGCCTTCATTGGCTGAATGCGGGGGTTTTATGTATCTGCATGATGCCATAGAAGACAGAGAGGGCAGAGCCTATGATATGGCAGGAGTTGTGCACGGTAAATGCGTGTGGACCGGTGAGTTAAAACGTTTCGGATATGTTACCATATCATCGGATGGTTTTACGGACGGCATAAGGGGACATGAGTTTCACAGATATATGAGTACCGCCGATGGTAGTGATGTTCTGGTAAAAAAGGCCGGAAGTACCGATGAATATCGTTCCATGTATGTGACTGAAGATCATGTCTGGGGTTTTCCGCATTTGTATTACATGTCGAAACCGGAGTTTGTCAGTGCGTTTTTGGACAGAGCCGCAAGTTTCCGGGCTCACCGGGCAGTGGATATTGGCTGTGAATTGTAACCACACCGGCTGCAATATTTGAGAATATGGAAGAAAAGATCATCTTACACGACAAAGACATACGTGAGCCCTTATTTGATTTCCTTGAGGAAACATACGGGAAGATCAGGATCCTGGAGGAAAAGATAACAGGCAGGGCAAGGGCGGATGTGGTTATGATAACCCCCGGCGCTCTTTACGGCATAGAGATAAAAAGTGATGCGGATACCTATGTCAGGCTTAAAAAGCAGGTTCGCTATTATAATAAATACTACGACAGAAATATCATCGTGGTGGGCAGTACACATGCTCTTCATGTAGGAGAACATGTTCCCGACTGGTGGGGGATAATCAG
>JAILBP010000132.1:0-4265 GCA_024680835.1 Lachnospiraceae bacterium
CCAGCTCCTTCTCCTGCGAATCGTACATATAGACATGATCGGAGAGCCTTTCCTCGGGAGCCACCTGTCCGGCATTCACATCCTGCACCATGGCTTCAAGAGTCTGCCTGTCCATATCCTCGTTTACCGGCAAGACGATGACCTCATGAATGCTCGACGGGAGAACAACGAAATCCCCGCCCAGCTTCTCCGAGATATCCTCCATGGTCTTGCTGTCAAGGATCGCTGCTGCGCCGTTTAACTTGTCCGCATTGGAAAGGACGAACATGGACGGATTTTCCTCAACCGGCGGCAGCATAAAGGCTCTTGGATCATCTTCCTTAATACCATCGGGAAACATCATATCCACCAGCACATCCCGCATTGTCTTAAATTCAATCTTTGACTCCGCCAGGTTCTCCATGGCTATGTCGTGAAGCTGCTCCGTAGTAATACCATACTGCTCCATCAGTCTTTCCGTAATCGGTGCGCTCATATGACCGCTCTCGCTGCCGCCAAGATCTACAGCATATACTACAGCCAGATCCTCCACAATGGTATGGGGCTTGTCGGCAAGATACTCCTCATTCATCTCGGCATTGACCAGCTTACAGACAATATGATCCTTCACCTGATCAAAATCCGTGATCCTGCTGACATCGAAGCCCTGTTCCATCTCGTTTGCCACACGGACATCGGCGATATTCTGAAGGATATCAGCCATATCCCTTCCATCGGCGTACTGCTCAAAGAAGTTCTCCAGATAGATGTTGGGAGCAATGTTGCTATCCTCCATCTTGATCATAAGACCGGAAAGCTGCTGATCGTTGTTCTTCGTCACATCCTGTATAGAAACCTCCGCATCCGCATATTTCTCCGGCAGGTAATCTTTGATCTGCTCTGCCACACTTGCCTTGAATTCCTCAAAATCCATCATACAGCGCCTCCCATTCTGGCAGCCTTCTCATGGCTTGCCTTATCTGCCTGTGCCTTCTGCTCCAGCTTGCGTACACACTGCATATATGCGGTATATCTCGCCCTCTGTGCACCACGGCTCACCATCTCCGTCTCCACCTGCGGTAAATTCTTCATTTCAGTCATATTCGTTCTCCTCCTTTTCTTATGGTAGTGTCAATTCTGACACTACATTTTCTATACAAACCTTTTGTTTATCGGGAGTTCAAAATAGAATGAGCATTGACCTCCCTTTTTGGTATAATGTCAATCGCCAAACCAACATCTCCAGAAAAGGAAACAATGCTCATGGACATTATACTTTATTTACTTCAACTCATTCAACAGCTTTATCAGCAAAACTGCTGGCTACTTCAGTTTATCTGTAGATATATTCCTCTCAAACAGTGGGCCTTTGACGACTCCCATTCGCCTAAGTATCAAAAGTTTAAGGTCGATCAGCTCCCAAAAATCGTCTACCACCATTCGGATTGGGACTGGCAGGATCTGAACAAGTACTACACTTGGAAGTACGGCAAACCCGTCAAGCCTGTAAATCGACGCTCAGAATGCGATATACCGGAAGACTGTACCTGTCCCTCCTGCAATGCACCTCAGCCATATCTTTATCGCAACAATGGCAAGGGCGGACAGCTTATGTGCAAAGTCTGTAAGGCGTTATTCTCGCCGGATGAAAGCCGCTTTTCAAAAGTTCTTACTCTTAAATGTCCCTACTGTTCTCATGCGCTGACTCGTAAAAAGGATCGAAAGCATTTCATCATTCACAAATGCGTCAACCCAAAGTGTTCGTATTATCTCCATAACCTCAAGAACGTAGACAAAGACGATCTGAAGGAGGATTACGGAAAGAACAAATATAAGCTGCACTACATCTATCGCGAATTCGTGATCGATTTCTTCAAGATGGATATAACCACTCTTCCGAAAAATGCATCCTCTCTAAAGTTCAGCAAAAACAACGCTTACATCATGTCTCTGTGCCTTACTCTACATGTAAATCTCGGCCTCTCATTGAGGAAGACCGCGCAGGCAGTGAAAGATCTTTACGGCATCTCCATCTCCCATCAGATGGTTGCGAACTACTGTAAAACGGCGGCCATCTGCATAAAGCCATTCGTGGATACTTATCCCTACGAGAAGGGATCCGTTTTCTCAGCTGACGAAACATACATCAAAGTCCGCGGCGTTAAGGGTTATGTCTGGCTGATAATCAACGCAGCAACCCGCGCGGTGATCGGTTATCAGGTATCGAATAATCGCGGCGTGGGTCCCTGTATCATGGCGATGCGTATGGCGTTTCAACACCTGAAAGAACTGCCCAAAAACTTTAGGTTCATCGCCGATGGTTACAGTGCCTATCCACTTGCCGCCCAACAGTTCTTCCGTCAGTTTGGCAAGAAGTTTAAGTTCGACATCACACAGGTGATCGGTCTCACAAACGACGATGCGGTTTCAACAGAATTCCGTCCGTATAAACAGATGATCGAACGCCTAAACCGCACCTACAAAGCCTCATACCGTCCTACAAACGGTTTTGATAATTACGACGGTGCGAATTATGACCTCGCCCTGTGGGTCGCATACTACAACTTTCTACGTCCACATCAATTTCACCGGGGAAGGCCGCCGGTTGAAGACGACATCATCAAAAACGGTGGAAACATGCCCGGGAAATGGCAACTGCTGATCATTCTGGGTCAGCAAACAATCCTGAAAATGCAACAGACTGCCGCGTAAAAGCGGAGCGGAACCGTTGTCAAGAGGACCGTGGAATACCGCAGCGCCGCCTTTGGCGCGAGGATATGCCGCGAAAGCCTCTTGACATAAGGTTCACGGATCATCCTATCTGACGGGAAAGGGGCTTGCCCCTTTCCCTGCTTCCGGCGAGGACGGGTGCGGGCAGAGCCCGCATAACGGGTCAAGGGGCTTGCCCCTTGCAGGTTCTTAGGGCGGAGCCCTAAGCCCTCGGGGAGCTTTCTGTGTTCAATATCTACAGTTTTCAAGGTTCGATCGAGCCTTTTTTCTTGGCTCAGGGTTTTCATAGGTCACTTGACACTATCGCATAATCCCGCCCCCACCACCGGATGTGCGCAAGGAAAAAAGTCACCATCTTACCCACGGACTATGGCCGACGCAGAAGTAATCGATCGGGAGGAGCCATCAGAGGCTTTTATGACAGGATAAACCCCACAGGCTTTTCTTTGACGAAAGGCCTCATAAAGGCAAAGGCTTATCTCCGGAGAAAAGCCTTGCAGGATTGGCACGGGGCTTTTCTATAGAGATAAGCCTCGTTTGGTTATGGAATTTCTTGGGAAAAAGAAGTCCACAAGGCTTTTCATCAAACATAAGCCTCTCCCCCCAAAACGAACGATGCCATCCTTTGTATCCTTTCATAGATGTTGGGTTGATCTCCCCTGACCCGTTTCACCGGACCTGCACTAAAGATAAATGTAATGACAAAGCATTAATTCAGTGGATCATCGGAGGTACAGAATGGGAAACGTATATGGCTATTGCCGCGTAAGCAGTTTATCACAGAACGAGGACAGACAACTGATCGCCATGAACGAAATGGGTGTCCTGGAGAAAAATGTCTATACCGACAAACAATCCGGAAAAGACTTCAATCGTCCGATGTACAAAAAACTCGTCAGAAAGCTGAAACCCGGAGATCTCCTGTATGTCAAGAGCATCGACAGACTTGGTCGAAACTATGAAGAGATCATCGAGCAATGGAAAATGCTGGTCAGGGAAAAAGATATCGATATCTGTGTGATCGATATGCCGCTGCTTGATACGCGCCGGGAGAAAAGTCTTCTTGGAAATTTCATCAGCGATCTTGCTCTGGCAATCTTTTCATATGTCAGTGAATATGAAAGGCTGAATATCCGGCAGCGACAGGCGGAAGGGATCGTTGCGGCAAAAGCACGAGGCGTACATTTTGGTCGTCGCGCAAGGCCTCTTCCGGAAAACTTTGATGATGTTTACTGCCGATGGAAAAAGAAAGAAATCCCGGTCAAACAGGCAGCGGCGGAGTGTGGTATGCCGCAGACTACCTTTTTTGACCGGGCAAAGAAATACGAACAAACACAGTCAATTGATACGCCGGAAGGATGATGCGCGGCCTTACTTGACCCGTGCAGCAGACGGCATAGGAGAGAACTCCAAATGCATGATCATCCCCATCCCGGCCGCCAGGCGCTGAAGTGTGCGAAGAGATGGATTGGCAGATCCTCTTTCCAGCTTGCTGATATCACCCTGCGCAATGCCGGTTCGTTCTGAAAGCTCTTTCTGGGTCAGACCGGCGCTCT
>JAILBP010000142.1:0-4616 GCA_024680835.1 Lachnospiraceae bacterium
ACAACGCTCTCGGCATCCCCGTCAAAAAATATTCCGTCCGCATCACATATATGTAGTTTGAATGCATTAGCCATAATGTGACCAGCCTTTCATCATATACAACATTAAGATCCCGGGCACTCAAAACTCATCATTTCCGCAGGCTTTTACAACCTGCGCTACATGATCACAGTGTCTCAGCCTTCTTTTTGGCATCCTGTATGGTGCCCACATTATAGAAAGCCATCTCCGGAAGATCATCATATTCGCCGGATAATATCGCCTCGAATCCGTTCACAGTCTCTTCCACCGGAACGTAAGCACCGGGTACACCGGTAAACTTCTCTGCCACAAACATGGGCTGTGACAGGAATCTGATGATCCTGCGGGAACGGATGACCACCTGTTTGTCCTCGTCGGAAAGCTCTTCCATACCGAGGATCGCTATGATATCCTGAAGCTCGCTGTATTTCTGCAAATACTCCTGAACCGTACGGGCAACGCGGTAATGTCTCTCGCCCACAACCTGAGGACTTAAGATCCTCGATGTAGAGAACAGCGGATCCACCGCCGGATAAATACCCTGTTCCACAATGGCACGGCTCAGAACCGTGGTGGCATCAAGATGAGTGAATGTGGTCGCCGGAGCCGGATCCGTAAGGTCATCCGCTGGAACGTAAACAGCCTGAACCGATGTTATGGATCCGTCCGCAGTAGACGTGATCCTCTCCTGTAATGCTCCCATGTTCTGTGCCAGAGTAGGCTGATAACCTACGGCTGAGGGCATATGTCCGAGCAAGGTCGAAACCTCCGAACCAGCCTGCACAAAACGGAAAATATTATCTATGAACAAAAGCACATCTCTGTGTTCTTCATCACGAAAATACTCTGCCATGGTGAGTCCCGTCAATGGAACGCTCATCCTGACACCGGGGGACTCATTCATCTGTCCGAACACCATGGCTGTCTTATCTATGGTGCCGCTCTCCTTCATCTCATTCCAGAGATCGTTTCCCTCACGGCTTCGCTCACCCACGCCTGTGAAAATAGAATATCCGCCGTGCTCCATGGCAACATTATGAATAAGCTCCTGGATCAGAACCGTCTTTCCCACACCGGCTCCTCCGAAAAGTCCGATCTTTCCGCCTCTCGCATAAGGTTCCAAAAGATCGATAACCTTTATGCCTGTCTCCAGGATCTCAACATCCACGCTCTGCTTTGAAAAAGAGGGGGATTTTCTGTGGATGTTCCAGCGCTTTGCATCTGCCGGTATCTCTGCACCGCCGTCTATAGGCTCACCCAGAACATTGAACATTCTGCCGATGGTGTTCGGTCCTACCGGAACCTTAACTCCCTCGCCTGTAGCGGTGACTTCCATACCTCTTGCCAGACCTTCACTCTGCGCCAGCAAAATGCATCTTGCCACATGTCCTCCGGGAAGCTGTGACACCTCCATCACTCTCTTTTTTCCTTCTACTTCAACGGTCAGGGCTTCCCTTATCTTAGGCATGGCACCTTCAAATGCCACATCCACCACAGGACCCGAAACCTGTATTATCTTTCCGGATATCATATTTCTCATGCCTCCGTTGTCTTCGATGCCTTACTCTGCATCAACATCAGCTTTTTCTTCTTCTTTTTCTTCTGTGCCCTGGCTCCCGCTGCGATCTCCGTGATCTCCTGTGTGATGGCCGCCTGACGCACCTTATTATACTCTGTCTGGAGTTCCTCCATCAGCTCCTCGGCATTGTCGTTGGCATTCTGCATCGCATTCATCCTGGCGTTCTGCTCAGCCGAAAAACTGTCCACCAGCGCTCCGTAGATAAATCCCGTGACATATCCCGGTATAACGCTGTTCAACACCTCAGTCACAGAAGGTGTAAATTTGTATTGTATATCTTTTTGAGTCTTTTTTTCTTCAGGTGTCAGAAAGGGCTTTCGCTCAAAGGGTAAGAGTCTCTCCATCTTTACTTCAGATACCAGATCACTCTCCATGTCACTGTAGATTACTCTGATCTCATCCACCTTGCCCTCATCATACTCTCCCAGCATTATGGAACAGATATCCCTGGCTCTCTGCAGGGATGGATTCTGAGCTGTGTACAGGAAAGACTGCTCTATGGGGATATTGTGCTTTCTGAAATATCTTCTGCCGTATTCCCCAACCACATAAAGCTTGAAATCTTTATGTTTTTTCAGCTCTGCTTCAACCTTCTTTATGACGTTAAAATTATAAGCGCCCGCCAGTCCCTTGTCCGCGGTGATCACAAGATAGGAATATACTTCCGATGTTTTACGCCCGGTCTCCGGATAAAAATATCTGGATTCTATACCGTGCCTGCTCTGAAATATACGCCTGATCTCTTTTTCCTGCATCTCAAAATACGGTCTTGTCTTTGCAAGTCCCTCCTTGGCCTTTTTTAGCTTGGTGGAGGAGATGAGATACATTGCGTTTGTGATCTTCTGCGTGTTGGAAACGCTGGCGATGCGGCTCTTTATCTCTTTTGCCTGTGGCATATGCCGTCACCCTCTTATTCTGCTATCCCTGCGAAATCCTTTGCGCAGTCGATGATGAATTTCTTGTCATCATCGGTGATAGCATGTTCGCTATCTATCTTTGAGCATATATCCGCATGCTCTGTCTCAAAGTAATCCAAAAGCTTCCTGCGGAAAGCTGCTATCTCACCTAAAGGCACATCCTGCATAATGTGTGCGGTTGCGCATATCAGGATGATAACCTGCTCATGCTCCTTGAAAGGTTTACCCTGTTCCTGACGCAGCACCCTCATAAGTCCCTGACCGTAGACGAGACGTTTTTTGGTAAGTTCATCAAGGTCGCTGGAGAACTGTGTGAAAACCTCCATCTCCCTGTACTGTGAAAGATCGAGTCTTAATGAACCTGTGGCTTTCTTCATGGCTTTTGTCTGAGCTGCACCACCCACACGGGAAACCGAAAGTCCCACGTTAACGGCAGGTCTCTGTCCCGAATAGAAAAGGTCGCTCTCCAAAAAGATCTGTCCGTCCGTGATGGAGATGATATTGGTAGGAATGTACGCAGCAACGTCACCGGCCTGTGTCTCTACTATAGGAAGCGCGGTTATGCTGCCTCCCCCAAGCTCATCGGAAAGTCTTGCCGATCTCTCCAATAGACGGGAATGCAGATAGAATACATCACCCGGATAAGCCTCTCGTCCCGGAGACCTCTCCAGCAGCAGAGAAAGTGCACGATAAGCAACCGCATGCTTTGAAAGATCGTCATAAACGATCAGCACATCCTTGCCCTTGTACATAAAATACTCGCCCAAAGAACATGCCGCATATGGAGCGATATACTGTATCGAAGCGGTCTCGCTAGCCGATGCATTCACGATGATGGTGTAATCCATAGCCCCGGCTTCCCTCAGCGTATGGGCAAGCTGCGCTACACTGCCGGCCTTCTGACCGATGGCAACATATATACAGATAACACCGTTTCCTTTTTGATTTAGTATGGTATCGATGGCAACAGTGGTCTTTCCGGTCTGTCGGTCACCGATTATAAGCTCTCTCTGCCCCCTGCCGATAGGGAACATTGAATCAATACACAAAAGCCCTGTGTTCATGGGCGTATCCACTGGAGCACGCTCGATTATACCGGGAGCAGGTGTCTCTATCATGCGATACTCATCGGCAAATATGGGACCTGCATCATCCACAGGCTCTCCCAGGGCATTTATTACCCTGCCTATGAAACCGTCCGACACGGGCATGCCCGCCATCTTATGAGTACGTCTTACACGGGATCCCTCCGTAACCTCCGACTCATCACCAAACAATATTACGCCGACGCTATCCGGTGTCAGATCCTGCACCATACCTTTAACGCCGGTTTCAAATACCACGATCTCACCGTATACAACCCCCGGAAGACCATCCACTATGACGATGCCGTCTCCTACCATTACCGCAACGCCCTCTTCCTCAGCGGAAGGTCTTGCGTGCCATTTTTCAACAGCCTCACGGTACATGGAGATAACATTATCCGACTCATCCGCTCTGTCAGCGACCGCCTGAAGCTCGTCCCTGAACTGGGCAAGACGTCCTTCTCTGGTCCAGTCAAAGACGTCATCTCCTATCTTTAACTTGAAACCGGGAAAACACTTATCGTCCTGTTCCCATAAAATATCACTGATGCCTTCATAACGGGCATCGACGAATTTCTTAATGCGCGTGAGCTGATCGTCGGAGGGTCTTTTTGCCGAATAGAGAACTGCGTTCCCGCCCTTTATATCAGACATCGGCTATCCCCCTCTCTGTTTCTTCGAGGAATGCATCTATGTTGGCATCCTGTGTGTTTTCCAATACGATCTTCTGTGTTGCAAGCTCTACGATCTTCTTTACGTCATCCTTTGCACCCTGAAGGATGAGCCTGCGCTGTTCATTCGCAGTCTTCTCAGCTTTTTCAAGGATCTTCGCACCCTGAGCTTTTGCTTCCTGCTCCTTGTCATGACGAAGCTGCTGAAGCTCTTTTTCAGCTTCAGCTCTCTTTGCAGTCAGCTCAGCATCCAGCTTACTCATCTTTTCATCGTATTCGGCGTTCTTTTCCATGGCCTCACTCATCTTGCGCTCAGCCTCTTCCTCAAGCCCTTTGTAATGAT
>JAILBP010000243.1:0-5679 GCA_024680835.1 Lachnospiraceae bacterium
AGGTTATAAAATACAAAATTTTTTTCTTTTTCCTCATATACCAGCCCTGCCTTTTTCAGGATGTTCAGATGATAGGATACCGTGGCGCCGGTCATGTCAAACCGGCTGCCGATATCTCCGGCTGACATTCTGCCGTCCTTCAACATGGTCAGGATCTCGCGTCTTACCGGATCAGACAGAGCCTTAAATGTGTCTGCAAATGCCATTTGATCCCTCCTTTCTGTACAGGAGAAGATAGGCTCCAAAGAATGTCAGGGTGCCGAATACACACACTACTGCTTCCAGCATCACAGGAGTGATATTTAACACGCCTGCCATTTGAAGACCGGCAATTCCGTCCATTAAGGCGTGGAGTAATATTGCGAGGGGATACAGCAATATTTTATCCTTGTCCCTGCAGGCATAGAACACCAGAATTGAAGCGCCGACATGAAACATGACAGCAAATATCCGCTCTGCTACGCCCATACAAAGATCGCCGAACGAGAAGGCTGCAAGCTGGGATGCGAGAGTATAAAACGCTTCTGTCTGTTCCGGTGTCTGAGATTCTACAAGTTTTATTATTGCTTCAAATACGCCTGTATTGATCATCACTGAGTAGACAATATTCTGAATATATGTCACACCCATTATCATCATTACCTCGATACCGGCATGTCCTATTCCGTATGATATGGAGGTTTCACGGTTTTTTCTCTTGCCAAGGACAGTACTAAATGCGATCATTCGACCTGTCTCCTCGAATACGCCGGGGAAGAGACCTACCAGCAGAGCCCACAATACCGGCCTTGAATTTATGAATTGAGCAAGAGGATGATCCGGCAATCCCATTTGTACCGGGAATATCAAAACATTCTGTATGGGTTTTTCCAGTATGAATACGAATACAAAAAATGTTGCGGCACCTATCAGCACTGTAGTGATCTTCTCTTTTTTCTGTTTGAGCCAAATGATGGTGATGAGTACGGGAACCAGCAAAAATATGGCAGTTCCCAAGGCCATCAGTGCTATCTGTACTCCTCCGACTTTTGCAAATTCCATGGTTGAATCCTCCTTTAATGGTCTGCTTTACATAGCCTGTAGGCTTTGCAAATGTGCTGTCATGATCGCTTTGGTATACAGGTCATAACAATTTAGAAAAAAATCTAATTAGAAGTTTTTCTAAATAATAATACCCCGTCTTTGAATTGTCAAGTAGTATTTTGAAAATATTCTAAATACTGCCAAAGTATCTTAATAAAGAAAATTTGTTGAGAAATATGATTTTTTTGATAAAATAGAGTTATATTCACAGCCAATATCATACAGACAGGCATATGCCAGTTTGCTGGCAAATATGACTGTCTGTATGATATTGACTGGAATCAGTCACTTTACATACATGATACAGGCAGCCGCGATAGCGGCAGTAGAGCCCGACAAGGCAATTCTTCGCAGATTGCCGATGTCAGGGCGAGCCTGTAGAATGTATGTAAAGTGGCTGTGAATAGTAACAAAATAGAGCTGTCGGATCTACATAGGTGATCACCACAGGTGATGCAGCAGTGTGCAAGGGAGGTCAAAATGGTAAAGCACGTTATTCTCTGGACTCTTAAGGATGAATATGAAGGAGAAGAGAAGGAAAAGATTAAGAACGGTATCAAAGAAGGACTGGAGGGACTTAAGGAAAAGATCCCGGGGCTGTTGGATATAAAGGTTAATATCAAGCCGTTAAAGAGCTCAAACTGCGATCTCATGCTGGATTCAAGTTTTCAGGATGAGGCTGCTTTGTCGGGGTATTCGGTGAATCCCGCACATGTTGAGGTGGCGGACACGAAGGTGAGACCGTTTACAAAGAGCAGGGTGTGCATGGATTACGAGATCTGAATTGCGGAGTATGAAGTATAATAAACGGTATTTATGATAAAGTTATCATTGCCTGAAGATCATTACTAAAGGAGTTGTGTTAAGGTTCATGGAAATGACGGTTGAGTTATTTGACAGCATTATCAATACATCACAGGATTGTGTTTTCTGGAAAGACAAGGAAAGGCGTTTTTTGGGAGTCAACCAGGCTTTTCTGGATTTTTACGGGTTTGACTCGGTGGATGTTTTGGTCGGAAAGACCGATGAGGACATGGGATGGCATTCCGATCCCGAGCCCTTCAAACAGGATGAGCTCATGGTGCTCTCCGGCAGGAGTACCTATAAGGTTCAGGGAAAATGCTTTATAAGGGGCGAGGAGAGAGACATTGTGGCATCCAAGCGCCCGCTGTATGAGGACGGAAAGATCGTTGGGCTTGTGGGAAGCTTTGTGGATATCACTAATGTGTTAAGGCATGGAAATGCCCTCGACCACTCACAGGTCGTATACACCATAGACAAGCTCAGAAAATACAGCTTTTTCGACAGGATCATAGACAGCATCAGTCTGGAGGAGATATTAGATCCACTGACAGGTATTCTGTCAAGAGCATATTCCATAAAGTTTGTCCATGATCTTATAGAGAGTAAAACGCCATTCACCTTCGCCATGATAGATCTGGATAACTTTAAGGCCATTAACGATTCCTTCGGCCATGGCGCAGGAGATTACGTTCTGACCATAGTGTCCAAAGAATTGGCCGAATTTACAGAGGGTTACGGGCTTGTGGGTCGTTTCGGAGGAGATGAGCTTTTGCTCATAAACTTAAGGGATGTGGATGCACAGGCAAAAAATGATTTCTTTGAGAAGCTTTATTCCGGCAGGCACGCACTCCGTGTTGACATGGAATTTGATAACAGAGCAACTCACATCACAGGTACGACAGGCGCGGCATCTTTTCCCGGGGATGCGGAGGATTTCACGGATCTGTTCTCGCTGATCGATAAGATGCTCTACCTCGGAAAGAGCAGGGGGCGAAACTGTTATTACATATATGATCATGAAAAACATCGTAATGTGGAGATCAGTAAGATAGCCGGAATGGGTATCTTTTCCAATATGAAAAAACTGAAGTCGGATCTGGAAAAAGAGGACGGTTTTGAAGGGAAACTGAGATCGGCGATACCGGTGGTGACGGGGGCTATGCAGATCAGCGATCTTTATTATGTTTTGTCGGACGGAAGACTTAAGGCGGTGTGTGACGAAGCGTTTGACGCGGATGCATCCGATATTTCGGATCTGAGCGGGGATGAGGTCTTTTCGGAGAGCACACTCGATCTTGTGAAAAAGAACTCACCGAAGTTCTACGGTTCCCTGAGGAAAGCCGGATTTGAATCGGTTCTGACGGTCCGTATAGGAAAAGGAGATAACACATACGGATACCTCGTATGTGCTGTAAAGAGGGCTTTAAGGCTGTGGCAGGAGGATGAATGTGCCGTCCTGTATTACCTGGCGGGGCTTTTGGCGGAAGATTTACAATCATGAGAAAGGAGAATAGTATGAAAGCGTTATTTATCGGAGGAACAGGTACCATCAGTATGGCGATCATCCGCAGGCTTGCGAAGGATCCCAACTGGGAAGTGTGGCTCTTAAACAGGGGGAACAGGTCAGCGGATGTTCCCGAGGGAATCCATCAGATCACAGTGGATATCAATGATGAAAAGGCAGTGTTGGAGGCAGTTGGGAACTTCCATTTTGATACTGTGTGCGAGTTTATCGGATTTGTGCCGGAACAGGTGGAGAGAGATTACCGTATCTTTAAGGGCAGGACAAACCAGTACATTTACATCAGTTCGGCATCCGCATATCACAAGCCGGCTTCGGGTTATATCATAACAGAGGGAACTACCCTTTCGAATCCTCACTGGGAGTATTCCAGAAATAAAATAGCCTGCGAGGAGTTCCTCATGAAAAAATACAGAGAAGAGGGATTCCCGGTGACTATAGTGCGTCCGAGTCATACCTATGATGAGCGAAGTGTTCCTCTCGGAGTTCACGGACAGAAAGGTTCGTGGCAGGTAGTAAAGAGAATGATGGAAGGAAGACCTGTCATAATACAGGGAGACGGCAGTTCTCTGTGGACACTCACATTTAATTCAGATTTTGCCATCGGCTTTACCGGTCTTATGGGAGATCCACATGCCATAGGCGAAGCTTTCCAGATAACAGGAGACGAGACACTTACATGGGATCAGATATACAGAACCATCGCTGATGCATTGGGTGTTGAGCTTAATGCATACCACATCTCATCAGACTTTCTGTCTGCTGTCGGAGATCCTCTGGGGTATGATTATGAGGGCTCGCTGACGGGAGATAAATCGGTTTGCGTTGTATTTGACAATACCAAGCTCAAGAAGATCGTACCTTCAATGCGCACCAATGTTCCCTTCAAGGAAGGTGTCAGGATCGCTATCAATTATATTCTGGATCATCCCGAGTGCCAGGTAGAGGATCCGGAATTTGACAAATGGTGCGACAAGGTGATAGAAGCACTGGAAAACACCAAAAAGGAACTTGTGAAATCCGCGAAAAGCTGATAAGTCATGACAGTTATTGTGATATCATGATAAACATATGATAAAATCCTTCGGAAAGTGATCCGGAGGATTTTATTTGACGGCCCATCCGGGAGTATATTCTCCTTTGCCGCTCATGTTGACCAGCATGAAATACATTTCACCGTATTGAAGACGTAAGACTGCGTAGTCTCCGAAGATAACGGGCTTCTCGATATTGCGGTTGTTGCTGAAACCGCCGCGGGAGTACCATGCGTAGCTTATGTCCTCGATGCGGTATTTTTTTAATTTTTCCAGGGGATAATATATCATTACATCTCCGTATCCGCATTCGAAATAGTGCGGGACGGATACCGGTGTGTCTACATACTCGCGCTCGTCATATGCCGGCGAGGTCTTCGAACCGCCATAGTAGAACAGCTCTGTAAAATCTTTGGTTTCGAGTGCGGTGGGTGGAGCTATGTCTGCGGCAACAGGAAAACCTGCGTTTTCAATGGGCAGGTATGAATAAACAAAATCTTCTGCATCATGCAGAACGATCTGAGGTGTAGAAACTTCACCATGCAGATTATTTATGTTTTCCGTGATATAAGGATAAGCATATTTGTACAGGGTATATTCGGTGGACAGCTGTGTTCCTGTGTCCTCCACCAGCTTCTGAAATTCGTTGAGGTGTTCGGCATTGTCAAAAGCGGTAAGGCAGTAAGAGAAGTTCAGGTCAGAGAGCATTTGCGGAATGTCGGAGTCCTTGAAGGAAGCATTTGCAACACAAAACTTGATGTTGCCCATGCCGCTTTTTTGCAGAATGTCATCAAGGTTTGAACCGTCATAATATTCGGAGAAGCCACCGTTCAGAAGGTGGCTTGTTTCCCATTCGTCATCATCCCCTATCCAGAAATAATGAATAAAGGATGTGGGAAATTCTGCATAAAGCCGGTTTTTGATCTCGGAGAACATATCTTCATACTGATATGAATCTTTGCATTTGTCGGTATCATCAGTGTTGGAGTTTACCCACACATAAAATTTGCGGCCGTTATATTCCGCGGAGAATTCGTAGATTCCCTCACCGAGGAGAATACGCTGTCTTGCGGGGTATTCGGTTTCGTCGGTAAGATCTGTGGTAAAGCCGTACTTTGTCTGAAGATATGCCTGCCCTGCGGTTACCGCATTGTCGTGGAGCTTTTCGACCTTTCTCTTTTCAATTATCCTGAGAGTGATTTGCCCCAAAAGAATGGCGACTATAATGCATAAGCT
>JAILBP010000262.1:0-7628 GCA_024680835.1 Lachnospiraceae bacterium
CAGGCATATGCCAGCTTGCTGGCAAATATGACTGTCTGTATGATATTGACTGGAATCAGTCACTTTACATACATGATACAGGCAGCCGCGATAGCGGCAGTAAAGCCCGACAAGGCAATTCTGCCAGCTTGGCTTCGCAGATTGCCGATGTCAGGGCGAGCCTGTAGAATGTATGTAAAGTGGCTGTGAATAGTAACTCTATGAATAGTTACTATTTATACGGCCTTGCAAAAACGGGCTCATACTCATAGAACTTGGCGCCCTTCACAGTCGCAAACCATCCGTGTCCGATGTAGAGGTCCACGTGATAGATTCCCAAATACCTGCCGTTATCCGCACCGGTCTCAAAAGCCAGGTCTCCGGCACGCAGATCGCCGTAATCAGCAGATTTCAATACATATCCCTGCTCATCGCACCATTTGCACAGATCCGCTGCAGTGGGAGCCCAGTTTGAATTGCCTCCGATGGTCTTGCCCGCCGCGTTGTAGGAACGCCATACATATGAGCTGCAGTCGTAGTATCCCTCGCTCATGCGCTTTTCCTGGGAATAGGTATCTCCGTAATGTTTTGCAGCGTAGTAAAGCGCATCAGCGCAGGTTTTTGTCGTAACCGACAGCATGTAGGTAAGCGTCTCGTCTCCAACCTGCACGGTGATATCCGCATCCCCGTAGCCCACTGCCTTGACTTTTCCGGTTTTAGTAACGGTTGCCACTTTCTTATCTGATGTGGACCATGTAACCTTTGCACCGGAGGGCTTTCCGGCAAGCTTAATATCCGTTGTATCACCCTTTGCCAAGATCAGATTTGTCATGTACTGATCCCATTTTTTATTCGGATCCTTACCTTCCGCGCCAAAGTGAAAACTCTTAGAATTGTATTTAAGATACATTTCATAAAATTTCACCTTAAGCTTCAGGACTTTTCCGTCTACGAATATCTTAACGTCATAGGTTCCCTTCTTCTTGCCGGAATAGCTGAGATATACCTTGTAAGTCCCGTCAACACTATAATCCTTGTAAAAAGAAAGCTGGATCTTTTTGTTGCCGCATTTGTAATCAAACACACTTGAATCCGAAACGCCCGTGACAGTTATGCCTGTATCACTGAAATATGCGCTGGCTCCGTCACCGTAAGGATCGTTGTTATAGATGTTGACCATCACTTTCCCGGCGCTGAGCTTCGGATCCGTAACATAAACAGAAACATAACAGGTGTAAACATCTTTATATGTGCCATGATCATATGTATATTTTATGACCAATGTGGTCTGCCCGGCCGACTGACCGTACAGCTTTGCAGTGAGCCCATCCGGGCTGATCTCGGAGATAACAGCTATAAGGTCATCATTAACCGAATACTCCACCGTCGGATCAATATATCCGGTAGCAGCCGTGTCTATCTCGGCACCAAGGTCTATGTCGGCGGTACTACCCTTTGTGACGGAAATATTGCTTATAACATAGGAAGAATAATAATTGTCGCTGTATCCGTAACCCGGATCTGTCCATGAACCGGATTCCGGATCGCTGCCCGGATCGGTCTGACCGGAATTCTCATCGTAGACATTTATGCGGCAGTCAGCCCTGTAATATACAGTTCCGTAAGAATCAAAATAATAGCTGTACAGTACCGAGAGGGTTGTCTGTCCCACATAACTGTTAGAATACAGAGTTAAAGCGTCATAATCTTTTTCAAACAGACCATATAAATTATCATATTCAACGGATATCATGCCCGGATTTGAAACATATACATCCTCCACCACCGGACTGTACCCTGTCTCCCCAAGGTAACTGTCATAGAGCTCATCCTCGATCTGAGGATAAATCTTACATATGCTGTTGACAGTCATATCCTTATCGGAAAGCACACCGTAGCTCAAAATATAAGGATCATCATAATATCCGTTTCCCGAAAAAGCCTTTACGTCAATCCGCGAAAAAGCCGAGAGCGCAGGCAGCATCAATAAAACAGCCAGCAGAAACGACAATATTCTCTTAAATGCCTTAACAATCTTCATACTATACTCAATCCTCCCGGACTCTTATCCCTAAAACAGTATTCAAAAAAGAGGCTCCGCTGCAATCAGTGACCGCGATCGGAACCGACAGCTTTTCCGAGAGCTCATCCACTGTCATGTCATCAAGAAAGACCTTCTCACCGGAACGAAGTACCACTGTCGGTAAGATGAGCACTTCTCCGAGATCCCTGTCTTTAAGCTGCGCATATATGTCCTGCCCTGTCAAAAGCCCTGCAACAGTTATCTTTTCCCCGAAAAAATCATTGCGGATGCCTGCCACATTTACATCGACATTCGGAAACTTTGTCCTGATACGATCCGCAAGTGAAGAGATAAACGGATAAGCAAGCCTTCCCGTGACACAGGTGACCCTACGTTTCAGACCAGATGGTACCGCGCTCTCCAAAGCCTCTCTGAATTCGGTATCCATGAGCCTTATCATGCCCACGCCGTTCTCCAGCTGGATATACCCGTCATAGCTTTCGGCAGGCGGCATCTCCCTGCCTGCCAGAAGATACCATTCATCCGAGGCATGGATAAAATGTGTACCGTACTGACTGAAAGCCTCTTTCTGGTAATGCTCTATCATATCGATAACCTTCTCGGCATCCTCTTTTTCAAAAGACTCCAACGGATAAAGGTTTTCTCTGTATTTGGTAAGCCCCACAGGCACCACCGAAACACTCTCCAGGACAGGCAGGTACTTCATCATCTCCCTGATGGAAAAATCCAGTTCGTCTCCGTCATTTACGCCCTTGCACAGCACGATCTGCCCGTTCATGGGCACTCCCGCCTCATACAGCCTGTCAATCTTTTTGAGAGCCTGCCCCGCGAAACGGTTATTCAGCATCTTACACCTGAGCTCCGGGTTCATGGTATGTATCGAAATATTAATGGGAGCGAGATTAAACCTAATGATCCTGTCAATGTCCGCATCCTTCATATTGGTGAGGGTTATGTAATTGCCCTGCAAAAATGACAGTCTCGAATCATCATCCTTAAAATACAGGGTTTCCCTCATGCCCGGCGGCATCTGGTCTATAAAACAAAAAATACATTTATTACAGCAGGATCTGTAATCATCCATAAGCCCCTGCTCAAACACAAGACCTATGTCCTCATCCATATCCTTTTCGATCTCAAGTTCCCACTGTTCTCCGTCCTGCTTTTCTATGAGGATTGTCAGATACTCGTCCTCAGTCATAAACTGGTAATCGAAAATATCCGTCAATTCCTCATCATTGACAGCCAACAGCTTATCCCCGGGCTCTATTTCCAGTTCCTGCGCTATGGAATCGGGTTTTATATCTTTTATGATATGTTTTTTCATGTAACCATCCCTTCCCAAACGCAGAAATCTATCGTCAGACTACGATCACTGCTTTCCTGTGGAACCGAAACCTGCCACGCCTCTCTCTGTGTCGGAGAGTTCATCCGTTTCCTCAAATTCAACTGCCAGATAGGGCAATATCACAAGCTGCGCTATGCGCTCATGAGCCTTCAATGTCTGGTCGGTGTCCGTGTCATTGTGAAGCGGAACCATAAGCTCGCCTCTGTAATCAGAGTCTATAACGCCGACACAGTTTGCCGGCCTGATGCCCTGCTTGGAAGCAAGACCGCTTCTGGCAAAAATCCCACCGAAATAACCGTCAGGGATAACAAAAGCAAGCCCTGTCTTTACCATGACAGTCTCTCCGCTCTTTACGACAAAATCTTCCGTGTTAACCGCATAAACATCATATCCCGCAGCCTGCGCGCTGCCTCTGTAGGGTATAACCGCGTCATCACTCAGCTTTTTTATCTGTACTTTCATTTTGCTCTCCCTGTGTTTTCTTTTTTATGGTGAATTTCTTTTCCTCATGATGGATGAGACGCTTGATGTTGCTGCTGTGCTTGAAAATGCTCAGCGCCACAGCCAGCACCGAAATAATGTATGCCTCCGTCAGATTCGAGCCCTTCAAAGGCAGATATCCCAGCTGTCCCAAAAGGAAAAGCTGGAGCAGATACGAAAGCTCCGCGATTATGGAACCCAGCGAAACATACCTTGTAGCCAAAACCACGATCACAAACACCAGAAAACTCAAAGGAGCGGCCACCGGGCAGCTCATGATGACCATTGCTGCGGTACATGCGACTCCCTTACCGCCGCCGCCCTTCAGATATACGGGATATACATGACCCAGGATCGCACCCATACCTGCATAGAACAGCAAAACTCTGGCGCTTCCTTCAAAAAATCCTCTGAATATCAGCCAGCTGATAAGCCCGGCAGCAAAAACCTTGCCCATATCACCCGCAAATGCCAGCAATCCCTTTCTTACGCCCATGGTACGCATGGTGTTGGTGGATCCCACATTTCCGCTGCCCTCATGTTTCAGATCTATATGCTCTCTTTTTGCCAAAAAATATCCGGTTATAAAATGTCCGCAGACATAACCGATCAGCAGAGAAAGAACTCTCGTCACTGTCTGTGTCATTGCTCTTTCTCCTTTCTCTCCCTGACGATAAATTTAAGCGCTGTGCCCGCGAATCCAAAGGTATCCCTGATACGGTTCTCAAGATATCTTATGTATGAAAAATGCGCCAGTTCCTTATCATTCACGAATATCACAAAAGTAGGCGGTCCCACCGCAACCTGAGTGACATAATATATCTTCAATCTCTTGCCCTTATCCGTAGGCGGCTGCTGCATTGCGCAGGCTTCGGTCACGATCTCATTGAGAACACCGGTAGCGACACGCATGGAGTTATTCTCTATGACAGAGTCTATGATCTCAAATATCTGATTTACCCTCTGTCCGCTCTTTGCGGAGATGAACACGATGGTAGCGTAGCTCATAAAGCTCAAGATCTGACGGATCTTCTCCGTATGTCTGTATATGGTCTTATCGTCTTTTTCGACTGCGTCCCATTTATTGACCGCGATAATGATACCTTTTCCGCGTTCGTGCGCAATGCCCGCGATGTGGGCGTCCTGCTCCGTAACTCCCTCGGTGGCATCTATCATGATGATGACCACATCCGATCTCTCAATGGCCGTCACCGCCCTGATGATAGAGAATCGCTCGATCTCTTCTTTGATCTTGCTCTTGCGCCTTATACCCGCAGTATCTATGAAAACATACTCTTTTCCCGAAAACCTCACCGGCGTGTCTATGGCATCTCTGGTGGTGCCCGCAATATCGGACACTATCACCCTGTTTTTTCCGGTGAGACGGTTTATCAGTGAGGATTTCCCCACATTTGGCTTTCCGACCACCGCGATCTTCGGTCTTGTATCCTCGCTGTTGTCTTTGGCTTCCTTGGGGAAATATTTGATAACTTCATCCAGAAGATCGCCTATACCAAGCCTGTTTGCCGCAGAAACAGGTATAGGATCTCCTATGCCGAGATTGTAGAACTCGTAGACTTCAGCCATCTGATTCTCAAAGGAATCCACTTTGTTGACGCACAGTACCACCGGTTTCTGACTGCGTCTCAGCATATCCGCAACACGGAAATCCGAATCCTGAAGACCGTTTCTGACATCTGTTATGAATATGATGACGTCAGCCGTCTCAATAGCTATCTCAGCCTGTTCCCTCATCTGTGAGAGTATGATATCCGCGCTGTCAGGCTCGATACCGCCTGTGTCGATCATGGTGAAGCTCATGTCAAGCCACTCCACATCCGCGTAAATACGGTCTCTGGTGACACCCGGAGTGTCTTTGACTATGGATATCCTCGATCCGGCTATAACATTAAACAAAGTAGACTTTCCTACATTGGGTCTGCCCACTATGGCTACTATCGGTCTGCTCATACTGCCTCCTGTGTTATGAGCTGATAACAGATCACTAGATCTGTGTTACAACAAAAATATCATAAATTGCCTGAATGGCCTTCTCAAAATCAGCATTTGAAACGCCTATGATGATGTTAAGCTCAGAAGAACCCTGGTCGATCATGCGTACATTAACTCCCACATGTGCAAGAGCAGAGAATATACGGCCGGCAGTTCCTCTGGTAGCTCTCATACCGCGTCCAACCACTGCAACAAGGGCAAGATCAGCCTCCATCTCAATGGCATCCGGATCCACGGACTTATGTATTGCTGCCAGAACCTGCTGTTCCTTGCCTTCAAAATCCTCCTGATGTACGAACACGGTCATGGTATCTATACCCGATGGCATATGCTCGATAGAGATCTCGTTCTCCTCAAAAGCTGACAATACTTTGCGGCAGAATCCAATCTCCGCATTCATCATGTCTTTCTCAACATTGACGGCCACAAAACCTTTCTTTCCCGCAATACCTGTGATGGTATACTCCGGCTTGTGGCAGGTGCTCTCCACGATCATGGTGCCGGGATCTTCCGGCGCATTTGTGTTCCTGATATTGATGGGAATTCCGGCTTTTCTCACCGGGAAGATGGCATCTTCATGCAAAACGGAAGCTCCCATATAAGAAAGCTCCCGGAGCTCTCTGTAAGTTACGGTATGTATGACCGCAGGATCCCTTATAATGCGCGGATCTGCAACCAAAACTCCGGAAACATCGGTCCAGTTCTCATAGATAGTGGCATGAATGGCCTTTGCCACGATGGATCCGGTGATATCCGATCCGCCTCTGGAGAAGGTCTTCACCTCGCCCGAAGCTGTCGCGCCGTAAAATCCCGGTATAACAGCCTTCTGCACGTTCTTTAAGCGCTCTGTCATAAGCTCGTTTGTGATATCGGCCAGGAAATTACCCTCATCATCAAAACGGATAACATCTGCCGCATCCACAAACTCATAGCCCAAAAACTTTGCCATGATGATACCGTTCAGATATTCGCCTCTGCTGGCAGCATACTGAACGCCGGCCTTAGCCTTGAAATTAGCCTCTATGGTCTTAAACTCCTCCTCGAGGTCAAGTTTTAACTTAAGCCCCTTTATGATCTGGTCATATCTGGCATGTATTTTTGAAAGCTTTGTGGAGAAATCCTGATCCTTCTCAGCTGCAGCATAACATTTGTACAGCATATCAGTGACTTTAGTATCCTTGGCATCTCTTTTGCCGGGAGCTGAGGGAACCACAAAGCGTCTTGAATCATCAGAGTTTATGATGTCACCTGCCTTTAAAAACTGTTCTGCGCTGGCGAGAGAACTTCCGCCGAATTTCACCACTTTTAACATTGTTTTACCATCCTTTTTCTTATTAAGCTTACGCGTGCTTTGTCAAGTATTCCAACCGGCTTTTCCGTAACCGTGGAAACCGGATCCCCGATCCCTCTCAACGTAAAAAAGCCCGATGTTTAATATTATCATGTATACCATCCCTTTAACAATCTGTATATTGCATGAAAATAGAGGGTGTTTACCTTGATTTAATAAACCTTTTAAACATAACATTAGCGCCTGAATGCTCAGGCGCATAATGATATTCGTACACTATTTTGTGATATCAAAAGATTAACGCTGGTTCTTCTTCCACCAGGGTGTCTTGGACTTCTGCTCCTGCTTGCCGTAATCAGCATCAAACAGAACCGAAGACTGCGCTGCCTTACTGCGGGCTGCAATACCTGTAAGCTGAGGTCTCTCCTCTCTCTCCTCTCTCTTCTCAGGCTGAGCGGGCTGTCCGCCTCCCA
>JAILBP010000274.1:0-3813 GCA_024680835.1 Lachnospiraceae bacterium
ATGCGTAGTCCATCATGCGGCCGAGAAGTTTTTCAAGTTCTTCACCGTTCTCAAGTTCTTTGTCCGAAAAGCTAAGCTCTTCATCAGACATTGTGAGAGCTTCCTCTGTTATATCATCCAGTTTAAAAAGCTCCAGCAATCTGTTGGTGGTGAATATCATATCTTCTGCCGGAACAAGTCCTGTCTGCACGCCATAACGCACCAATTTTCTAATATCTTTTTGGATCATTTTCAAATACCTCTTTTTAGATAATTCAGCAGTACGTTATTAAAGCACGCAGGGACCGTCACCGATCTCAACCACATAGAAATCTGCCTTGTAACCGATGGTTCTCTCATAAGTTTCGCCCACGGACTTGATGAACTCATCGATGTATTCTTCCTTTACGATGGATACGGTGCATCCTCCGAATCCCGCACCGGTCATTCTGGAGCCGATCACACCGGGAACTTTCCATGCTTCCTCTACAAGTGTATCAAGCTCTTTTCCGGTTACCTCGTAATCATCACGAAGAGATTTATGGGACTCGTTCATAAGCTGTCCGAATGCCTTTATATTTCCGGACTTGAGATCGCTTACCGCCTCGATAGTCCTCTGATTTTCATATACAGCGTGACGGGCACGGCGGCACTTTGTGCCATCCTTGATCACAGGTGAAAGTTTTTCGTATGTAGCCTCATCCAGATCTCCAAGGCTCTTTATATCCACCATTGTCTGCAGTGCGGCAAGGGCATCCTCGCACTCCTGACGGCGCTCATTGTACTTAGAATCTCCAAGTCCGCGCTTTTTGTTGGAGCAAGCGATAACGATCTTTGCACCCTCAAGTTTTAAGGGAGCATATTCAAACTGCAGTGTGGCGGTGTCAAGGAATATGGCATTATCCTTCTTTCCCATTGCGATGGCAAACTGATCCATAATACCGCAGTTTACACCGTTAAACTTGTTCTCGGAAAACTGTCCGATAAGTGCAAGGTCCTGATTTGTGACATCAAAACCGAAAAGGTCGCGGAGGATGAATCCGGTGAGAACCTCAACGGAAGCAGATGAAGAAAGACCTGAACCGTTGGGAATATTACCGTTCAGCAGAAGATCAAAACCGTTATCGATCTTCATACCTTTTTCCGCAAATGCCCAGACTACTCCAAGAGGATAATTTACCCAGTCCAGAGCCTTGTCTGGTTTTATTTCACTATTGAGGTCAACCTCTATCACACCAAGGTTATCAAAATTCATGGAATAGAAACGGCAATGCTTATCCGGTCTTTTTCTTGCCACTCCGTATGTTCCGATGGTAAGTGCACAGGGAAAAACATGTCCTCCGTTGTAGTCAGTGTGTTCCCCGATAAGATTCACACGGCCGGGAGCAAAATATGCCTTGGCACCTTCTCCCTCTCCAAACTTTTCAGTAAATTTGTTTAAAATGATCTCTTTCATTTCAGCCATTTAAATACCCTCCAAAAAACAATTTGTTAACAGATACGCCTTTATTTGCCCTAATAGTATTCCATAAATCAAAAAAAAACCATACATTTTTGTTTGTATGGTTTGTCAAAATGTTAAATATTTGGTTGTAAAAGCAATCCTATTTCAAAAGATCTGCTATCAGTTTTTCGACCTCCAGCAGTTTCTCGGGACTGCTTTCTTTTCTGCTCTCTCTGCGATAAGCGGAGGGTGTCACACCCTTCAACTGGTGGAAAGCCTTGGTGAACACCTGAGCATCACTGTATCCGCAGGTAAGTGCGATACTCTCGATGGGATAGTCCGTTGACTCCAGAAGTTCCCTGGCTTTGGTGATCCGGAAAGTGGTCAGGAACTGTTGAGGGGACATTCCCAACGCATTTACAAAGAGAGTATAGAGATAGCTTCTGTTCACGCAGACAAAATCCGCAACATCCGTAACCTTTATGGGGTTGTAATAGTTGTTCTGAATATAGTCGATGGCTTTGCTGACGTAAGCATTGCCCTTATCTTTTTCCTGTTCTTCCTTGGCTGTGATGCTTTCACTGTCAGCTATGATGGAAAGGAAAACTCCCAAAAGTCCATTTCTTCGCAGTTCATTGGCCATTCCCACGGTATTGTGTTCCATCATATCCCGCACAACATCATAGAGTTCATTGGATGAACGACAGGAAAAAATAGGATGATTTCCGGAAAGCCCCATATTCCTCAGGTAGTTTTCCGCCTCGCTTCCTCCAAAGCCTACCCACAGATAGCTCCAGGGGTCTTTTTCATCCGCCTGGTAAAAGGCGAGTTCTTCCGGCTCTATCAGAAATCCATAACCCTTTTCAAGGTGATATTCCTTTTCGCGGAAACGGAACACCCCTTTCCCACTGAACACGAAATGTATCAGGAAATGAGGCTTGGATGCGGGGCCAAAGCTATGCAGAGGCTCCGTCTGCGAAATACCGCAGTTGTTCAGAAAAAGGCTTCCGACTTTTTTGTTATTAAACTCTAATTTAAAAGCCTTCTCCATAAATTCCCACCGTTTACTGCTTAATATCCATTATCTCAAAATGAAGCATATCGCCGCTTCTGCCGGACAGGGAGCTGTAATGATCCATAATGCGGTTCTCAATGACATTTTCAAGGCAGTTGAAATCTACATCTATAAGCACCAGCAGGAACTGGGTAACGCTGTATCTCGTTCCCACGTCATTTCTTCTGAGGGAGCTTACAATAGCCTTCTCAACCAACTGCATTTCCGATTCCACACTGTCCAGTGATTCTGCCAGCTTGGAATCCAGTGTGACCATCACCAGCTTCGCTTTCTGATGTGTTCTCTCAACGCATCTTCCGATGTAATTGTATATTCGCTGGAATTCCCTGTAATCTACCTTGTAAACTCCGCTCTGCTCACGGATTTCCTTGCGATCCTCAATAAGCTTCTGCAACTGACGGATGTTTACGACCTCTATACGATTATCTGAAGAATCCGTAAAGTCAACAGAATAGAAGCAGTATCCGTTCTTTCCGTTTCTTTTTGCACAATAAAGAGCCTTGTCCGCAGCGGAATACAGTTCGTCATATGTTGCACCGTCATCCGGGGCAAGTGAGATACCGATGGAAAGTGAAGAATTCACAAGGTAATCCTTCTCCACAGCCTGACGATTGTACTCACCAAACAGATCGATGACAAATGATTCTACAATAGCATGATCCGATGTGTACATATAGACACCGAATTCATCTCCGCCAAGCCTGTATGCAAATCCACGGCTTCCAACCGCTTTTGTAAGTATATTTGCAACCGCGCAGATTGCCTCATCTCCTGTCACATGTCCGTAAGCATCGTTCAAATATTTAAAATTATCAAGATCGATCATTATGAAAGCGCCTTTGTCCGATTCCAAAAGGCGGTTTCCTATAGCTTCGATGGCATAATCACGATTGAATATTCCCGTCATAGAATCATGAAAGGATTTATCGATGACCTCATCCATCTTGGCCTGCATATCCTTCTGACTTGCCTTGCGCTCCAGCACCATCTGTACTCTGGTCAGCAGTACATCGGGCACGAAGGGTTTATGCACGAAATCTTCCACGCCCTCATTCAAACAATTTATCTCCAGCTCCGAGTCCCTCTCACCGGTAACCATGATGACAGGTACATCCTGAAAAAAATTCTCTTCCTTCAGTCTTTTGATTCCTTCAAAACCGTTCGTTCCCGGCATCTGGAAATCAAGAAGTATCAGATCCGGCTTGTCTTCAGCCACGATTTTGATAAGCTCTTCGATGCTTTTTGAGGTCTTTACATCATGTTCTTTTCCGAGGATTCTCTCAACCATCATTAGAACAAGTTTATCATCATCGCA
>JAILBP010000286.1:0-10299 GCA_024680835.1 Lachnospiraceae bacterium
GGCTGCATTCCGACCAGCTCTCTGTGAGTTTCAAAATCATAGTCTTCCGGCAGAACACCGGCACGGACAAGCTCTTCCTGTAATGTGGAGACATAGTCCAGAAGATTTTCCGGCTGGCCACCGCCAATGTTATAAACTGCATACGGTGGAACCGGCAGACCGTCCTCGCCGTTTTTCTGCTCAGGTGCACCCTGCATGACTCTGTACACGCCCTCTATAATGTCGTCTATGTATGTGAAGTCACGACGCATGTTTCCGTAGTTAAAGATCTGTATCTTCTCTCCGGCGGCAAGTTTTCTGGTGGCTGAATAATAGAACATATCCGGACGACCTGCCGGACCGTAAACCGTAAAAAATCTTAATCCCGTTGACGGTATGTTGTACAGCTTGCTGTAGGCGTGAGCTAAAAGTTCATTGCTTTTTTTGTCGCAGCATAAAGGCTGACCGGGTTGTCAACCTTATCGTCAGTAGAAAACGGAACTTTTTTGTTGCCACCGTATACGGAGGAGCTTGATGCGTATACCAGATGCTCTACAGGATTATGCCTGCAGGCTTCTAAGACATTGTAGAATCCTATGATGTTGCTCTCCATATAGACGTCGGGATGGTCGATGGAATAACGGACTCCTGCCTGCGCAGCCAGATTTACAACTATGTCAAAACGGTATGTTTTGAACAGCTCATCGATAAGAGCTTTGTCGGCGATGGAACCGCGGATAAATATGTGCTTGGCGCTTGACTTACCGGAAGCCTCCTCTATAAGCTTCAGCCTGTATTCTTTCAACGAAGGATCATAGTAGTCATTCATGTTGTCGAGACTGACGATGGTGCCGGAGTGCAGTTCTTTTAACAGGCGGAGTACAAGATTCGCTCCGATGAAACCTGGGGATCCGGTCACAAGTATTGATTTGTTTTCTAAATCTATCTTATGCATTTTAACCTCTGCTAATCTCTTCTGAATAAGTCTCTGGTGTAAACTTTTTCTTCTACATCATCTAACACCGTATCATAACGGTTTGCGATGATGCAGCCGCACATTTTCTTGAATTTTTTGAGGTTGTTGACTACAACGGAACCAAAAAATGTAGAGCCATCCTCTAATGCGGGCTCGTAGATGACCACTGTCGCGCCCTTTGCTTTGATGCGTTTCATGACGCCCTGGATCGAGGACTGGCGGAAGTTATCGGAATTGGATTTCATGGTGAGCCTGTATACACCGACCACGATCTCTTTTTGTTTTTGCTCACGCTCGGGCGAATATGCCTCGCTACCGCCGTAGGTGCCTGCAATCTCCAATACTCGCTCGGCGATAAAGTCTTTTCGGGTACGGTTGGATTCGACGATGGCTTCTATCAGGTTTTCAGGCACATTCTGATAATTGGCCAAAAGCTGCTTGGTGTCCTTGGGCAGACAGTATCCGCCGTAACCAAAAGATGGATTGTTGTAATAATCTCCTACTCTGGGATCCAAACATACGCCCCTGATGATCGAAGCGGTATCAAGATTCTTGACTTCAGCGTAGGTATCAAGCTCGTTGAAGTAGCTGACACGTAATGCCAGATAGGTGTTGACGAAAAGCTTGGTAGCTTCGGCTTCGGTTGTCCCCATGAACAGTACCGGAACCGATGTTTTGATGGCACTCTGATGCAAAAGATCGGCAAACACTTCGGCCTGTTTTTTGTTAGCTTCGTCAGATCCCACTATAATACGGCTTGGATAGAGGTTGTCGTATAAAGCCTTCGATTCGCGCAGGAATTCCGGGCTGAAAATGATGTTGTCCATGTCGAGTTTTTCACGTGCGTGAACGGTATACCCAACGGGGATCGTGGATTTGATAACGATGGTGGGCTTGATCTTGCGATCTGACGTTGCGGATTTAATGGCTGTTAACACGCTCTCAACCGCACTGCAATCAAAGAAGTTTGTTTTCGGGTCGTAGTTGGTGGGAGCGGCAACGATGATAAAATCAGCGTTGGAATACGCAGATTTCGCATCCATGGTGGCTTTAAGGGAGAGACCACGCTGCTCATGCTCTGCCATGTATTTTTCTATGTATTCGTCCTGAATCGGACTCTGCCAGTTGTTGATCTTATCAACTTTTTCTTCTATGATATCCACTGCTGTCACATCGTTGTGCTGTGACAGTAAAACTGCCAGGGAAAGACCTACGTAACCTGTTCCGGCGACAGCGATCTTTTGACGTTCTACAAGTACTGTTTCTGCTGTGTCATCCGCCAAAACGTTGGCTATATCAAATTCGAGAACCTCGGATAAAGCGAGAAGCTGATCTACAGACGGGCTGTAGTCGGCAAGCTCCAGTCTGGACAGAACGGAGCGGTTCATATTAACTTTTTCGGCGAGTTCAGCCTGGGAAAGCTTTTTGGATTTTCTGATGCCTGCCACGGTCTCGGCAAGCAATTTTAATGATAGTTGTCTCAAGGGAAACCTCCTGCTGTATAGTGTTTTATTCTTTGTGACGCTCGCAACGGCAATATTTGCCTTGCGGAAAACTGAAACCTGTAGATTCTATGCCATCATAACAGAGGTTGATACGAAACGCAACAAAAACATGGATTTTTAGAAAGAAAAAAGAGCTCTAGAAATGATTTTTAGGATTATTTGACGCTGAGAACGTCGGGAGGTGTTACAATCAGTTTTGCTGTTTATGTGACTTTTGAGAATGTTTGAATAATGCCAAGATTAGATACAGAATGCCGGCACCGGTCGTAAAACCTGCGAGATCTATCCACATATCTATTATCATGGGTCCGCGTCCGGAGAAGATCTGTATCGTCTCGTCTATAAAAGCTACAGTAAGTCCGGTGAGCAATGTATTTACGAGTTTATTTATCGTGAGTGTTTTATTAACTGACTGTATATAGATCATCATTTCCGCGCCCAGTACGCAGTATTCGCTGAAATGAGCCATTTTTCTGACAAGGTGTTCTGTCACCATATAATCCGGCAGGATTAAACGGAGTATAGGATTTAAAAAGGTAAAGACCATCCCAGACTCCGAGCCGGATACGTCGCCCGGCATCATGGAGTGAATCCAGATAAACAGCAGGGTCAGGATTATCAATATTTTTATCAATAAAGTTTGTTTTTTCATAGTTTTATCAGATTAAGTGTCTGTTTGCATATTACATCGGTTCTACCGCTCCATGGCAAGTATTGCCTCCATATAGCCAAGCAGACGACCGCGCTGTTGCTCATTCATCTCGTGATAGCATCTGATCACTTGCCCCATTTCGGTATCTTTATCAATAACGTACCATGGCAAATTATTGCCTCTGCTGCCGGTGTTTTCTATGCCGGACAAAAGCCATTGGCGTCAGCGACTTTTGCGATCGACTGACAGCAGCTTTTCCGGTAACTTATTTTTTTGATTCCGCAACAGACACGGAAGTGACGGTAAGATCTGCGCCAAGCGGTCGTATCATGCACGCGTTCAGTCTGGAAAAACTGTCTGCCTTGAATTGGGACAAAAGATCCTCATATGTAAAGATAGCCGTGCTGCCGTCGTCAGAAGAAGGCGTCACTTGTACCCAACCCTCGCCGCCTGACCATGACTGCAGGATAAGGCAGGGATTAGCTACGGAGTCGTATTCTACCCAAAGCGCCTGACCCTCGGACATGGCTTTCAGTTCGTTTATATCCAGAACAGCCGCATCCGTCCAGTTACTCCAATCTCCGGATGTAAGCTCGCCGCCGGTGAAGATCTCTCTTGCCGGAGTATACTTGCCGGTAAGATTCTCGGATATATGTCTGTATACACTGCCCGGGTGTGGTTCAACGCCCTTGATATTAAAAAGTTCTGAAACGGTGACAAATTCAAAACCGTTCTCTTTCATTTCCGGAATTGCTTTTTCCAGCGCTGTGATAGAACCCTCGTTCCAGCAATGCAGCAGTATGATGTCACCGTCGGTTGCAGACAGCAGAGTCTCGAGAGTCTTATCAGACTGCTCGGAATCCGACTCTGCCAGTGCAGCGTCGATCAAAGGATATTCTACAGTATCGTAGACGAGGTCTGAATATGCAAAGAAAGGCGCTCTGACAAAGCTGACTTTAGCTTGCGGCAAAACATTGCAGATTCCATCTGTGGTATCAGAGATCTCCGAGCGAATCTCATCCTCTGACATTGTGGTCAGGTTCGAATGAGACCAGCTGTGGTTGCCTATCTCACAGCCTGCGTTTATCATAGCTTCTAACTGTTCGCTGTTGGACTCTATGTTCTGACCGACCACAAAAAATGTTAATCTGATATCCTGCTCAAGGCAGATCCTTAAGTACTCTCCGCATCCTGTACCGTCCGGACCGTCATCTACAGTGACCGCCACGTATTTTGTAGTGACGGGAGCAGGTGATTTTGTGTCCGAGGAAGTTGTAGCTATATCGTCAGGAATATCGCTATTGTCAGCGGTAGTTTTGTCATCAGAGATATCGGTATCGTCTGTGACAGCTATATCATCGGAAATTCCGGTATTGACAGTCTCTGAAGTGCTATCACTGATATTACCTTCAGACATCTCCTGATCATCTGCGCTTTGAGAATCTTTGTTCACATTGGTTTCCTCCGTTATATCGGTTGCATTTACCGAAAGATCCTGTTCTGTGCCTTTTGTGCATGCGCAAAGAAGCAGAGATACGGCTACAAGAACGATTAAGATCGTAAGATATTTGTTTTTTGGGATTGATGTTTTTTTATAATATGTCTTTTCCGTCCTGTTATGTACATATCGCTTTTTCCGGCAATCTTGGAACCGCGTTCAAAGCAGATTATCAATATCGTGATCCATGAGTTGCGTTTTCATTTTGTTATGTGTGATACATCATATTATAAACAGCTTATCACAATCAATAAACTGCTGTACTACTTCTGAATACTCGTTTTTCTTAACTCCATTAACTGAAACAAATGTAAAAAGAATGGCCTTTTCCGTTTTTGTTTCTTCCCTGAAAAGATCTATTTTGTTATTCAGTTTCTTCTCATATTCTTCAGTGATTTCAAACTCGTTGTTTGAATACTTCATTTCACAGACATTGATGACATCATCATTTCTGTCAATCAGAAGGTCTATCTGTGCGCCACCCTTTTTCCTGATGCTTTTCCACGAATACTCAGTACTTTCAATACCTGATATGCCCAGCACGGTTTTTATCTGAGCAATATGATTTAAACAAACTATCTCAAATGAGTTCCCACGCCAAGAATAATAGTCAGGCGACTTGACAAATTTAGTCCACGATCTTATTCTTTCGTTAGAAAGAAAATACAATGAGAACAAAACAAAAGGATCTATTACCTCATAAATATGTCCATTTGTTTTCCTGGGATAACACAGATATTTTCTTATAAATCCGCACTGCTCCAGTTCACTAAGTGCTTTTGTTAATCCTTCTCCATCTGAAACCCCGGATTCTTCTGATATCTCAGTCCTTGTTAAGCCACTCTTTTTTGAAGCTATGGACTCTATAATCTTTACATGGTTTTTTGCATTCTTAAAAAGAGATGAAAACAAAAGATTATATTCATTATGAAGCTGTCCATTCACATCAAATATAAGATTATCTACATTCTGCGCCAGGCTCAATCTTTTGTCATAAAGATTCAAATAGTATGGGATCCCACCAAAGATCATATAGCTTTCAATAATCTGATTTCTTGAAATTTTGATGCCATTATTCTTAAAGAATAGCTCACATTCATATAAATTAAATGGATCAAGATGCATTTTTCTGGTAATACGGTTATAGAATCCCCCTGTATTACTCAGAATATTTTTGATGATCCAGGAGGTTGCCGATCCACATACAATAAGAACCAGATCTTTTTGCGAAGACCCCCAACTGTTCCAAAAGAAATCAAAAGCTGACTTAAAATCTGCTCTTGCTGTATCCATCCATGGAACTTCATCAAGAAACACAATTCTCTTACCACTTGCAGAGTCTCTTATGATATCATCGCTTTCCAGTATTTTTTTTAGTCTTCGGAAAGCTTCAAACCAGTCTTTTGGAATAGTCTGAATCTCATCTCCGAAATCGATCAGAGACTCATTAAAAGCCTTCAATTGTTCCCTGGTCTTTTCGCTTGGAATTCCGGTTGAGTAAAACGAAAACCTTTCATGGAAGTATTCCTTGATAAGATATGTTTTTCCAATACGTCTTCTTCCGTATACTACCAGAAATTCCGGTTTTTTAGATGAAATACATTGATCAAGCAAATCCTGTTCTTTTTCTCGTCCAATTAGTACCATAATGCATAACCTCGCTATAATCTGCTGAAAATATGGTTTTTTGACATGCTTCAGCGGATTATAAGAAAAAAATTACTTATATTCTGCTGAACCATTTCGATGTTACCATTTTTCAACCAATAGTTCAATAAAAAAATGCGGACTTTTGCCTGATATTCTTTTGATTTCATCTGTCATAAATGTTTGATAAGAAAAACTGCGCTTTTGAATCGATTACATTAATATCTTCTCTTTCAAGAATAACCCTTATCAGGAATTGTGTTTCCTCTGTCTTTCCATCAAAAACAGCAGACATGAAAGTATCGTCAAAAATCCTAAAATCGTCCAATAGTTTTAGGCCTTTCTCTTGTGCTGATTCAGACTCCCGATGTTCGGGTGATTCATTCATGCAATTCAACCTTAAATCCATCCGGATCTGTTATATAGCAGTATTTCCTGCCAATCCAATCCGTTCCGATATGCACATCCTCAAATCCAAGTGAAGACACAGTAGATTCAATATTGTCAACTTTCAAAGCAAAATGTCTAAGCCCCAGAGGTTCATTTTCAGGTATATCATGGGAAGGATCTACGAACAACTCGAGTTCAATATCATATCCATTTAACAGTACGACGATATCGTAACTTCTCTCTTTTCTGAAGATTTCAGCAAACCCGAGATTTTTATAGAAATCCACAGTTTTTTCTGAGCTCACTATAACAGCAATGTGATGCAATCCTTGAATCATCTATTTCACCGATACCTTTCCTGTGTGCATCTATTTATGTTTTCCACACCAAAACAATACATTCGCATCATAGTCCGCCGGACCGACGATCGGCAGGATCTCTTCCGGGTAATCAACTCCATCGATCGTTCTCACCTCAAATCCGGCTTCAGATACAAAACGATCTGCTTTCATGCCAAAGACCCGTTTGTGATCAGACTGACCAAATCGTTGTATGCGTTCCTCTTCCGACAAAGGTTCTTCTTCCTCATCCAAAAGATCAATCTTCGGATCCATCGGAAAAGAACAGATGAAAAATCCGTTTGGTCTGAGGACGCGACATTTAATGGGGTCTGACCCCAATGTCGCTTTTTGAATATTTCCCTTGCTGAAATATCCCCTGTCCAGTATGAAACCTATATTCCTATATCCGTATCCTATCGCCTTTCCCAGCATGAATTCAAACTGCGAGATACCTGCTATACTTCCAAGATATGTCTCATAAAAAAGAGGCTTTGCATTCTTTGTATCATAAGCAATAGCGTAATTGAAAAAGAGCGTTCCCTTCATAAATCTGCCACTCTTGCTTAAGTATAGCAAGAAAGGTTCAACTTGTCGAAGTTTTTCACTGAACTATTGTAAACATGATGGAGTATTGATCAAAATATCTACATCATAAATATTCGACAGTCTTACCATATAGTCTGCAGTAAGCAGAGGTGGTTTCCGTCCCGCTGTGTCGTCCCGCATCGATGACATATACTACATCTGATAATGCCGCGATCAGACGGTTCCTTTTAGGAAACATATAAGACCTCGGGAGCGTCGAAGGCGGATATTCCGATAAAACACATCCATGATCCGCAATCTCTTTGTATAGTTTCTCGTGTTCCATCGGATAACAGATATCAGGACCGCTTCCGAGAACCGCTATCGTATAACCGCCGGTTTTGATCGCTGCAGTATGAGCATAGGAATCAATTCCCTTTGCCATTCCACTGATAATAGCCGATCCGCTTTGAATTTCTTTTTCGGTTATTGAGATTGCAGTATTTTTACCTTCAGTGCTGCATCGCCTTGCGCCTATAACGCCAGCACTGCGAGAGTAATCATTTATCTGAAGTATGCCCCGTGTGTATAGTACCACAGGCATATCAGGTATACCTTTGAAACGATTTGGATACTCCAAACTGACCTTTACTACAACATTAATGCTTTTTTGCTGACAAGTTTTTAGTATTGCCTTCGTGTCATCCGTGACACCCTGTGAATCTCGGTATTCTGCAAATACTTCCAGTCTCTTTGTTCCGATTCGATACGCCTTATCAATCAGTTTTTCTCTGCATATCATCTCATCCAAAGGAAGTGTAAAGCATCCTTCTATTCCTTCGCACAGTTTTATCAGCCTGTTCTGGCAGATCACACCTATCCCCGGTATTCTTGACAATCTCACAAAACGTTCTATTTTATCGATATCCATAATACCATCCTAACTCATTTTATCGCATACATACGGCTGCTGGACACATCCAGATCCCTGCAGGTAAGTACTCTTATAATATCTTCCCGTCGGATACTCTCTGCACCCTCCAGATCAGCGGATGTCCTTGCAAGACGCAGAAGCTTATGGATCACTCTAGCGCTGTAACCATAATCCTCGCTTGCTTTCTTCAGCATACGAGTGCATTCATCATTCAACCTGCAATATTTTTGTATCATAGTGGTTGTCATCTGTGCATTACAGCTGACTGATTCAACATATTTAAACCGCTCCTGCTGTATTTTCCGGGCTCTTTCAACGCGTTTGCGAAGCTCTGCGGATGTGTAGCACCCTTTTTCCTCTCCCAGTTCAAAATAATCAACATGTGCAACACTTTTCTGAATATCGATTCGCTCCAAAATCGGTCCGGATATCTTGCCACGATAATGTATGATCTCATAATCCGTACATCTGCAACGCTTTGACGGATAGTATCCGCACGGACACGGATTCATTGCCGCCACAAACATAAAATTTGCCGGATATGTGTTCGTACCATTTACTCTTGAGATCGTGACTTTCTTGTCTTCCATAGGTTGCCTTAATGCATCCAATGTACTGCGCGAAAACTCTGCCAGCTCATCCAAAAACAGAACGCCGTTATGTGCAAGCGATACTTCGCCGGGTTGAGCGTAACTGCCGCCTCCTATCAATGCGTTCAAGGAAACATTGTGATGTGGAGCCCGAAATGGTCTCTGTGACAGCAAACCGCTCCCCGCCTCAAGCAGACCGGAGATACTGTGGATCTTCGTCACTTCTAAAGACTCTTTTTCGGTCATTTGAGGTAAGATCGTCGGTATCCTCTGTGCTATCATTGTCTTGCCGCAACCCGGTTCACCGAGCATCAGAATATTGTGACCACCTGCTGCACCAAGTACAATAGCCTCTATCAATTCATCCTGTCCCTTCACATCCGAGAAATCCAAAGATTCTGAATAAACCTCTGCGTTTGTACTCGCATCAGACGCAAAAACATGTGTCCCATTCTCTACGATATCATCAGCATCCAATTGTTCCGGTTTTAGAGTCCCTTCGAGTAATTTGACAGTTTCACGCAGATTTTTTACAGGACACACATCGATACCGGATACCGAAGAAGCTTCCTGCCTGTTCTCATAAGGGACAACTACTGACTTCACACCACATTTTCTGGCCTCTGTCACCATAGATAAAACCCCGTTACACGGCCGGATACGTCCATCTAGCGATAGCTCTCCTATAAAAGCATATTCTTCAAGATTCTTGGGAGAAATCTGGTCTGTCTGAAATAAAAGCGCTATTATCATTCCCAAATCGAAATGTGAGCCACGTTTCTTTTTATCTCCCGGCGCAAGGCTGATTATCACCTTGTCCTTTGGAATGTCATAGTTACAGGATTCGATAGATGCCTGTATCCGTTCGCCCGCTTCCTTGATTGCCTGATCCGGTAGTCCAATTATAGACATCATCTGCTGCTGCCCCTTTAGGACTGTCGCCTCTATCTCGACCATAAAACCGTCTACACCTGTTGTTGCCATACTCTTTACTGTTATTGCCAAAAATCTTTGCCCTCCACAACATATTCAATATACAATATATTCAATAGTCTAATACTTGATATCGCAAGCTTGTTTCATGTTCTTGTGCCAATATTCAGATATATGAATTTACGTCGAAAAAATATAGGCTCACCATGGGAGCCACTTCTCGTCCTCTCGCATATCCTTTTGTATCAGCATTTCCTGCTCACGATGCGATATCTTTCCTTCAACAAACATCCTATACTGCTCTCTGTTATTGTGATGAAACGCATTCA
>JAILBP010000031.1:0-4733 GCA_024680835.1 Lachnospiraceae bacterium
GGGCACAATACTGCGGCCGAAGCTACGGAAGCTATCACGGCCCATGGATGCAGAACCTTCATATCATCTACCTTTTGACCGTCTACGGTATAAACATCTTCCCAGCTGCCGTCTGCAAGCTTTGCGTTGAAAAAGTCAAGGTACTTCCCGGCCTGCTCCTTTGCCCATGGGGTCTCGCCACACCATATCGCATCTGCCGATATATTTATCATGGTGCGGTAAGCATCGCTGTAAAACCAGTCGTGGCGACCGAACATATCCACGCCCTGTGTGCAGGGGGAACCGTCGTATTCGCCGTACTCCGGTGAGAGACCGGTCACGGGGTGACAGCATTTCTTCCAGTATTCACGGCTGGCTGCGGCAGCCTTTTTGAAGGATTCCTTGTCCTCGTCGTAAGCGTATTCGGCATAGAGCTCATAAAAGTGCGGCAGATGGTAGGAAGGATCGGAAAAGTCCACATCCGCTATGAATTTAATGTACATATTGGAAGGGTCAAACATCGGTTTACCCGGCGTACCGTCCGTTCCCTTATGCAGCATGGTGTGGAGGAGTTTTCTGGCTTCTTCATGGTAATTGAAAATACCTTCACCGTTGCCCCAGCGGTTGCCTGCCAGTATCAGATCCATGGCAAAATATTCCTCACCGTCGGGAGCGGCGCCCTGTGAGTTCTTGGAACCGTCGGTGGCATTTGACCAGCAGAAATATCCGGCATTGTAGCCGTCTTCCAGGAACATGTAGGTCTTGGCCCATTTCCATATACGGTCGAACTCCTCTTTTTTGTCAAGCTGTACGCACATCATCATGCCGTAGCTCATACCTTCGGTACGGGCGTCGTGATTGCCGGTGTCTTCCATGTATCCCATGTCTGTGCCTACCGGGGTGTAAAAACGCTCGTCATCACTGCCGTAAAAGATGGTGTTGAAGATTTCCTCACAGCGGGCTTTCGCGGCTGTATCATCAATACCGTATGCATTAAGGTAGTTTTTATATTCTCTTTTTGATGTCATATATCCTCCGTTTCTTTCATTTACAAAAGGTGATCCACGGATTGTTTCGTGCTTCGCACTCCCACAATCCTGCCCGATATTCGCAATCTCGTGTGACTTCGTCCCACTTCTTGCTCATATCGGGGCGGGTCAATAAGCCATGCCTCCACTGGCAAGCAAGCTTGCCGTGAAGTCAGGCTTTTGACCCTTGAATCATAATATATTGTCACGGGATGTACCGCGGGATAAAGACCTGCGGTACAGAGACAGGAATGTTTTGGCATATGGGGGGAGACAGTTATGGTCAAATGGGGAGTATTGGGAACCGCAGGTATAGCCGCAGGCTGCACCATACCGGGCATGAAGAGGGCCGAAGGGTGTGAATTGTATGCGATAGCGGGCAGAAGCCTTAAGAAAGCAGAGGAGTTTAAGGAGCGCTTCGGATTTGAGAAAGCTTATGAGGGCTATGATGCGCTCTTAAGTGATCCTGAGGTCGAGGCCGTATATATCCCGCTTCCCAATAATATTCACTGTGAGTGGGTCATAAAGGCGTTACAGGCACATAAGCATGTGTTGTGCGAGAAGCCCATGGCGATGAACGAGGCGGAGATGAAGCGCATGTTTGCTGCCGCTGAGGAAAACAAAGTCATCCTGATGGAGGCTTATGCATACCTGCACAGCCCTTACGTCGAACGGCTCCAAAAGATCGCTGAGAGCGGTGAGATAGGAGAGATAGATTATATCGATACAGCATTCATCACCCAGGATTACACCGAAGATTTCAGGCTGCACAAGGAATTGGGCGGCGGAGGTATCCTGGATGTGGGCTGCTACTGCACGACCATGATACTGTCCCTCATCGATTCACCCATTGCTTATGTGAAGGCAGATGCCGAGCTTGATAAAGCGGGAGTGGATCACATGGCATCCGCACTGATAGGATTTGAAAACGGCGCCAGGGCGTCGATCAATGCGGGCATGGCTCTGGGCATCGATACCTCAGACAGATACGACCGGCTGTTCATACACGGTACTAAAGGCTATATACGCTCCGACGTGGAATACAACCAGGAGGGTGAGCTGGAGTTTACCGTATGGGTCAAAAATGCCGGGGGTGAGAGGATAGCTCACAAAGAGAAGGTAACTGCTTCGTCCAACTACAGCCTTGAGCTGGAGCAGATGAATGATTGCATCAGAAACGGCGCCAAACCCCATATCAGCAAGGAATTTTCTCTGAAGAACATGCATCTTCTGGACCGCATTCTCGATGTTTCCGGATATACAGAGGAGCGCAGGGAGTTTGTGCTGGACAATGGTGTTGTGATCCCGGCAGTGGGTTACGGCTCTTATCTGGCAACTGAGGGGAAAGGCGAGCAGACTGTTAAAGATGCTCTGGATGCGGGTTACCGTTATATAGATACGGCAAGCTTTTACGGCAATGAGGAGAGCATCGGAAAGGCTCTTGAAGAGTACAGTATTGAGAGGGATGAGATATTCCTCTGCAGCAAGGTGTGGCCCTCTGATCTCGGTCGAGAAAAGACCCTTGCGAGCTTTGAAGCTTCCTGCGGGAAGCTTAAGACCGATAAACTGGACTTGTTTTTGATCCATTGGCCCAAGGAGGATAAGGATGATCCCGGCTGGATTGAGAAGGTGAGAGAGAGCTGGACACTGATGGAGGAACTGTACGATCAGGGCAGAGTCAGGGCGATAGGTCTTTCCAACTTCCTGCCCCATCATATCAGAGCGCTTTTGGAGACTGCACGGATAAAGCCCATGGTGGATCAGCTGGAGCTTCATGTGGGTTATATGCAGGAATATGCCCTTGCATATCTTAAGAGAGAGGGTATACTGCCACAGGCCTGGAGCCCCTTGGGCAGGGCGCGTCTGATCAATGATCCCCTGGTGGTCGGGATGGCTTCAAAGTATGAAAAGAGCAGCGCGCAGCTGCTGTTAAGATATCTTTTGCAGCGCGGGATTGCCGTGATACCCAAGGCATCGGCTACAGAGCGCATGAAGCAGAATCTCGATGTTTTCGATTTCAGGATATCGGAGGATGATATGTCAATGCTGTCATGCCTTCCGGAATGCGGATGGTCCGGTGAGCATCCGGATGTGTAATGTAAATACAGATTATCTAAAACCTGCTTTGGTGAAATTTCAAAGCGGGTTTTTTATTACTTGCATTCAACAGTTGTTAGTTGATAAAATGTTTTGAGGGTCAAAAGATAAGCTCGCCGCGCAGTCAGGTTTTTGACCCTGGAATCATAAAACAGATAGGTACAGAAAAGTTTTATAAGAATCGGGGAGATTGTGGTATATGAACTCAGTGACAGAAAACAAAGAAGAATTGATACCGGTGATGATGGCGGGACTTCGCACCGATGAGAGCGAAGAGGAATTCAAAAGTGCCATGAAGGAGCTTGAGAGTCTCTGCGAAGCATGTGATCTCGAGGTAGTGGGTACGGTCACCCAGACTCTTTCTCATCCGGATAATGCTACATGGCTCGGTTCCGGTAAGGCGGAGGAACTGGGGCAGATGGTGAAGGGTATGGAGGCGGAGCACGTTGTCTGCCTGGGAAACCTGTCGCCCGCTCAGATGAAGAACCTCCAGAAGATCATAGAGGTGCCGGTTTGGGATCGTACCAACCTTATCCTGGAGATATTCTCAAGGAGGGCCAGGACCAGGGAGGCGAGACTTCAGGTCGAGACGGCTTATCTTCAGTTTATGCTGCCGCGACTGACAGGTATGTGGACCCATCTCGGACGGCAGAGCGGCGGAGGCGGAAGCCGTGCCAATAAAGGTATAGGAGAAAAACAGATAGAGCTTGACCGCCGTCAGATATCCCACCGTATCACCGAGCTCAAAAAAGAGCTGAAACAGATAGAGAAGACCAGGGATGTGCAGCGCAGTGGCAGAAGAAGGGACGGATACCCTCATGTGGCGCTGGTGGGGTACACCAATGCAGGCAAATCCTCCCTTATGAATAAGCTTCTGGAGATGAGCGATCCCTCATCCGGGAACACGGAGGAAAAGAGGGTATTTGAGAAAAACATGCTCTTTGCGACTCTGGATACATCGGTACGAAAGATAGATATTCCGGGACGGAAGCCTTTTCTTTTATCGGACACGGTAGGTTTCATAGACAATATTCCCCACGACCTTATAAAGGCTTTCAGGTCCACACTTGCTGAGGTTAAGTACGCGGATGTTATCCTGATGGTCATGGACTCGTCGGATCCACATCATGCAATGCATAAAAAGGTTACGGAGGACACGCTGAAAGATCTGGATGTAGCGGGGATTCCGCGAATTTTGATATACAATAAGGCCGACCTTCGTGAGGAGGGGACAGTGGCGGAAAACCGGCCTTTCAGGGATTTTTATTATGTTTCCGCAAAGACGGGATACGGAATAGAGGAGCTTTTGGACTCTCTGTCGGATATATTCAGGTCCGGCAGCAGGACCGTAGAGGTTTTAGTGCCGTACACGGACGGTAATCTGTTGAGCCGGATACACAGGGAAGGCGAGGTGCTGGAAGAACGTTACGAGGAGAAGGGAACATATGTGAAAGCCGTATGTCCCGCGTCTTTGGCTGACCTTATCCAAAGGAAGGAACCATCATGACGAAGTCATGATTTGTAATGGTTCCGACCGATAGGGCAACGTATATCATGCACGAGGCACGAGTGCATGATGCCATCCCGGCGAGGGATCGCGAAGCGACAGGTGATTCGTTTACGAATCGT
>JAILBP010000037.1:0-28937 GCA_024680835.1 Lachnospiraceae bacterium
GTTCTCGCAGGATCTTGCGGAATCATACACCGTTGCGGCATTTTCATAGAGTGATTCTATGATACATACAGCGTATGAAGCGATACCCTCACCCCTGCCGGTAAAGCCGAGGTGTTCCTCTGTAGTGGCTTTTATGCTGATGTTTTTGAAATCGGTCATGAGGGCATCTGCCACATTATGACGCATTTTTTCTATATAGGGTGCCATCTTGGGTTGTTGGGCGATGATCACCGCATCTATATTGCCGACCCTGTAGCCTTCCTCTAAAAGCTTTTCTCCTGTTTTCCTGAGAAGTTCAAGACTGTCCGCTCCCTCGTATTCGGGATCATCATCGGGGAAAAGATGACCTATATCTCCCATGGCAGCGGCACCCAGCAGCGCATCCGTTATGGCATGCAGCAGAACATCGGCATCCGAATGTCCTAAAAGCCCCAATTTGTATGGTATATCAACGCCACCTATAATAAGCTTCCTGCCCTCTGTCAGTCTGTGAACATCATATCCGTTTCCTATTCTCATATCCCTAACTGTCCTTATGTGATAAAATCTGTCTTTATGTTTTCCTGCAAAACAGCTTTATTTCATGTATCTCCTCGCGCTGTCTTCCTCTTCAAGCTGATTCAGACGCCTTGCTATCATAAGAGACATTCTGTATGCCATGGCGTCCTTGAAATTTCTGAGATTCAAACCCGTCTGTTTCTGGAACTTATCCAGCTGGTATATAAAGGTGTTACGGTGCATATAGAGTTTTCTGGCAGTCTCCGAGATCTCAAGGTCATTGTCCAAAAACTCGGCAGCCAGAACCTTCATACTCTCATCTATATCCGGCAGACTCTCTCTTCCGTACAGCTCGCGCAGGAACAGCCTGCATGTAGCCTCGTCCGCCCGTGATACGATACGCTCCATTCCTAATATCTCATATGATATAACATCCGGCATCACACCGCCCAAAAGAGCTGTCTTAAACGCTGTGCACGCCTCCCTGTAACCTGTCCTCAGATCAGGCAGACTGCTCTTTCTGCCCGAGTATGCCACTCTGACCTTTACCATGGCTTCACTCATGACCGATTCCGACATCATGAGAGCATATTCCTTAGGATCAAAATCCTCACCTGCCGCATGAGCTATCAGCAGATGATTGAAATCTATCCTGAAGAAAAGATCCTGTCCGGCATTTACGAAAGCCTCCTTCAGAAGCTCATAGTCCGTGTCATCCTCTTCCCCCGCCTCGAATTCCATCAAAAAAACATACCTGTCCACATTTGAGATACCGCACTGCTCTGCCGCCCTGTAGATCTCCGAAACAGAGGCGTTATCCTCGAAGATGAGTCTTGCCAGAACATTGACCGGCTCTTGTTTTTTTGTTTCCTCGAGAACCATCTTCAAGCCCCCGGCTATGAGACGGACCTGCTTTTCGTCCGAGATGGCAAGCCCGCTGGCTCTCAGCGTCTTGTCCCTGCCCACGCCGGTCACAAAAACACCATCGGAATATGAAATATCTCCTCCCGGCTCGTCTATGAGCTCATAATGTCCGCCGGTGATCTTTTCTGCTTCATTCAGGATATCAATTATCTGCATACCGTTCATCCTCTTTTTCGGCAAGTTGTTCTTCGGGAGTCATGTATCTGAAAAAAACGGGCTCCAGTATAAAAGTTAAAACCACGATGTATGTCATCGGTATGAAAACCGCAGAAACAGTCAGGAAAGTAAAGATTATTCCCATCACAACGCTCATGAGGAGCTGGAATATCATGATCTGCGGGTTTGCAAACATTATGACCAGCGCGTTTCGTACGGTGGAAAGCGCTTTGTTGCTGAATCTCGCCGTCACGGCACAGGCCGTCATAAAATAGAAAAACGTAAATACCGCTACCAGTAAAAACAACAGCGATGAAAATCCCACAGGCGTTCCGGATGAGAGCGCAGGAAGGGTACAGAGCATTCCGTAACCGCAGACAAGCTCTATGGCCGCCACTATCAGCCATATGACCGAAGAATTTTTGAAGCCTTCCTTAAAAGCCCGCCAAAACTCCGGCAGCACCTGTCCCTTTTTCTTACGGATAACTTTATTGACCGCATAATAAAACGCGCTGGTGGATGCACCTACAGTAAACACCGGTATGCAAAGCACAAACCACACCAGCTCCAGTATGATAAGATCCACAACATCATTCAAAAAACCGATTACAGGATTATCACCGCTAAAAAATCGTTCCATCTGTATCTTTCCCTGTCAGTATCCCATATACATTAGCATTGGCAGTGTACTGTTATGATCAGTAATTAAGAACATCGGAAAATGTTCCGACCGTGACGGTGATACCACTCTCGCCCTCCATATATACAGTACCGTCGGCACCTTTCACTGTCACTGCCTTGCCCTCTTCATCTACGATCTCGCCGCTGCACTGAAGATTTTCAAATTCACAGCCTTCCGTCACTATCCATCTGCATCCGTCCTGAACTCCGATGGTACAGTGTCCGCTGCCGCCTTCTCCTGCGAACTTCTCATCTTTTTTGACACTTCCTTTGTACTCCGAACCATTGGTAACAAAGAAATCCAGTTCGCTGGTGCTGTCATAATATACATTTCCCTCTGCCTTGGAGCCCCCAAGCTCAAAATGACAGGTTGCGCCGTTTGATCCGGCTTTGCCCCAAAGGTCATTATTGCCCTGACATCTTATAAAATACCCGTCATCAGATCCGGAATTTATAAGTTCACAGTTGTCAACATAAACAGCGCAGTTTGTATTAGTCAGATAAAACATACCGCCCGAACGTGACTCCAGCGATGTTGAGCTCAAAAATATCTCTGCCCTCTCTCCCTCCGCCGGTTTTTCATCTGCGCAAGCTATCACAGACCAGTTGAAATCATTGGCATTCGAACCGGTCTTATTGGCAACGAGCGTACATCCCTCGGCCCATGACGAAACGGGGCCCACAAATCTCATAACCTCCGAAGAATAGGATGTGACCCGGCTGTTTGTAAGATCAAGCGATGTCCCCACATAAACTCCGGGCGAGTTTTTACCCTTTGTCTCAACCGAACAATCCATAACATTCATATAGGAATCCGGATCGGTACATCTGAGTCCTGCCGCCTCTCTGCCTTCAGTAGTAATAGTACATGAGGACAGTGTGGCAGACGCTCCGCCTGCACATACTGCGCCGGGTGAATACACTCCCTCTGTCGAAATATTCACCGTATTGAGATCAGTATTGGCGCCGGTATATGTAAAAACGCCTGTAGCGCCTGCAGCATTTGTACTGATATCTCCTTCACTTACTGTCAAAAAAGAATCCATCACCAGACAGGCAGCTCCCAGACCTTTGGTAACTGCCGCCTCCCTGATACGCGATTTTTCGGAATTTTTCTTAAGTTCGAGCTTTCCAAAAGAAACGCTGGAATTTTTTATCAAAAGGCCGTTTGTATTTGTCCCGGTAAAATTGTAGGACTCAGTCTCAATAGTCTGATCGGTGTCCAGAACCTCCTCGCCATCATAGGTTCCATCCCACACATCATCATATACGGAAACATCTTCCTCACCGGCATCCGTTCCCCGTGTATTCCCTGCGCATGCTGTAAACGACACTGCAGTCGCAACGCACAACATAATAGTCAAAAACTTCCTGTTCTTCATTTCTTTTCTACCTCGTATATATTTTTCAAAAAAACTCTTCTTATTTTATCATTGTAATCCGCTTCCGTCAAATCGAAAGATACTCTCATTCGTTTTTGCTCATTAAAGATACCGCCTTTCCCGCCTCAAATTTCACTGAACGGGTATCCCCGGAGATGACAACCTTTCCGGTGCAGTCCCTGTCGGATACGATCACTATATCCTTTGCCTTTCCGTCCTCCCAGCTTATGGATACCGTGAATCCGCCTCTGGCTCTCAACCCCGAAACGCTGCCCGCATGCCACTCCTCCGGCAATGCAGGCAGAATCTCAATGCATCCGTCGTGACTCTGCAGCAGCATCTCCGCGATACCTGCGGCACCCCCGAAATTCCCGTCTATCTGGAAAGGCGGATGATCGTCAAAAAGATTGGGCAGGACCGATTTTCTCAAAAGCTCTTTCACATTGAACAAAGCCCTGTCTCCATCATGAAGTCTCGCATACATATTGATGATCCAGGCTCTGCTCCAGCCGGTATGTCCTCCTCCGCCTGCAAGCCTTCGCTCCAGGGTCTTCCCTGCAGCTTCCGCCAGCTCCGGCGTATTTGACCATGTTATCTGAGAGCCGGGACAAAGTGCGAACAGCTGTGATATATGCCTGTGACCTGCATCCGTCTCCTCGTAGTCCTCATACCATTCCTGAATCTGACCGTGTTTGCCGATGCTGATGGGAGGAAGCTTCCCAAGGGCTTCCGAAATCTCACCTGTAATATCATCTTCAATCCCCAAAATCTTCGCAGCGTTGATACAGTCATTGAAAAGCTCCCGCATTATCTGGCTGTCCATGGACGCGCCCTTGCATATGACTCCTTTTTCCCCGCTCGGCAATCTATATTCATTCTCCGGCGACAGACTGGGTACTATGGTGATATACCCCCCGTCTTCAACTGCAAAATCCAGCAAAAAACGCGCTGCCTCCAGCATAGTGTTGAAATGACCGCGCAGGAACTCTTCATCCTGCGTAAATACATAGTGTTCCCAGATATGAAGGCAGAGCCATGCGGCTCCCATCACCCAGTAGGACGAAGAAAGACAAACATCCTGTGGCGCGGTATCCGCCCATATATCCGTGTTGTGATGTGCCATAAAGCCACGGCATCCATACATGACCTCTGCTGTGCGCCGTCCGTTCTCTCGCATTCTCTCAATATGATCGAAGAGTGGCAGATGACATTCCGGAAGATTACAGGTTTCCGCAGGCCAGTAGTTCATCTCTGTATTAATATTGATAGTAAACTTGCTGCCCCAGGCCGGAGTCATACTCGCATTCCACAGTCCCTGAAGATTGGCAGGCAGAGAGCCCGGACGGCTGCATGATATGAGAAGATATCTGCCGAAATTAAAGAACAGCTCCATCAGCTTATTGTCAAGGGCAACCTCACGATATGACACCAATCTTTCCGGTGTCGGAAGACCGGAACACGCAGAGCCGTCATCAAAAAGTGAAAACTTCACTCTGTCATAAAGCCTGTGATAATCCTCCAGGTGTCTTTCCAGAAGCTTATCCCAGCCAAGTTCTGTCGCTTTATCCAGGTTATCCAGCACCACAGACTTTGGGTCCTCATCATAAAATGTGGTGTCAGCCGCCAACAGTATGGTGGCGCTGTCAGCATTTTGTACTATTATGTTATCGCCCAGGGCATAGGCCTCTCCGTTATCCGCCAGAACACGCGCACCACAGAACAGTTCCGCTGCACCCTTACCTCCGCACTGAGCCGACATTAACAGCGTGTCCTCCGCGACAGCCCCGATGCTGTCCGCAAACTCATCAAAAGCCGGATGGCGGTAGGTCTGCATCTGATAAGGAGAATAATCCCAGGTCGGATTTCCCCTTGCTATACGCACATGAAATGACAAAGACGCCGGTCTGTCCGCAGTCAGTCTGACTGCCATTACCTTATCCGGGAAGCTTGCGATATACTGTCTATGAAAGCGAACTCCGGCACGGCAGTATTCCGTATCCGCCACCGCATTTTCAACATGGAGGTGGCGTCTGTACTCCGTTATCTCGTCCCTCTCTCCCTCAAATAAGATATAGAGATTTCCCAGTGGCTCGTAATGTGCCTGCTCCTCCGGGGTTCCCGAGAGAGCAAACGTACAGAGCTCCTGCGCTTCACGTATTTTTCCATCAAAAATAAGACGGCGTATCTCAGGGAGGTTTTTAAGGGCAGAAGGATTATTCCTGTCCCGCTTACCGCCATGCCATACGCTGTCTTCATTAAGTGCCACAAGCTCTGTATAAGGCTTTCCATATACCATCCCGCCGAGCCTTCCGTTGCCGATGGGAAGAGCCTCGTTCCAGCTTTCGGCAGGATGGTCAAAATATATAGTGTTACCGGCTTTGTCCATATTATGCCCGTTTCTCTCTGTAATGCTGCTGTTTGAAGCAGTGTACATTCATCGTTTGCTCTTTGAACCGCTGATGCGAAGTATCTGCAGGAAAAGATTGATGATGTCAAGATAAACATCAAGCGCCGAGTCCACAGCCGAGTCAACGGTAGAGGGAGCAGACTGGGCTTTGTGTATATCGTATCCGATATACAAGCTGAAAATACCGGCGGAAATATAGGCGACAATGATAAAAGGTCTTCCCAGGATAAGCTCTATGATGAATACCACCAGGATCGCTATCAGTGCCACCATCAAAAAGCCGCCTATCTTCTCCATAACATCCGGAACCAGCACGGATACAACCGCCATCAGAGCCGTGAGTTCCAAAGTGATCACAAAGGAGTGAGTCACCACCGCCGAGCTCAAGCCGCCATAGCTTTCCACTATGACAGACAGCACCAGTCCGAAAGGCACCACCAGCATGTTGTATCCCAAAAAGCTGATGAGCGGATTGTCGGATTTTCTCGCAATATAAGTTCCCAGCAATCCCATGATCAGGTACACTAACGAAAGTACCAGTGGATGTATGGACCTTGCATAATCCAAACCGAACTTGCACAGGATAATATTCAGTAAAAGACCGTACCCCAGGGTTCCACCCATTATGATGTTGAAGGTCCTGCGTGGAATCTCATCAGACAATGTATCCTGATATGCTCTGTCAGATGAGTAAACACCACTCATATGTGTTTTGTTGAAATCATCCATAATGTCTCCCTTCTGTGCCGGAATATCACCTTGACGGCATCAGATCCACTCAATATACATCATCCCGGTCACCCGAAGGCTATTGTACCATCATAAAATGTACCCGTCAATCACTTTGACAGGGGCATGATGGCGGGCCGTTACTATGTCACAGCCTTCAAAAAACCTGACCGAATGCCAATCATGCCCTGATAGACCATGCTATATTCCTCTTATTAAAATACAGGCGTATCGTCTTCATCTGTCCGAAAACGGCTATCTTGCATTCAAATATAAGATAATCGCTCGTAACATACACACCATCCGGTGTGGTATATGCACCGTCTACGGATATCTGTTTGTAGCCTTTTATGGTGTATACATACTCCTCGCCGTCTTCCTTTATCCTGATGCGAATCGGTATGATCGGTCCGTTATGGCAATGCTGACAGATCACATCCAAATCTTCACCCACATAACCCTTCATATGCGATCCCTCCTAAATCTGTCGGCATTATAGCACGTTTGTTCGAATTTGTAAACAGTCAGTATTCAATCATTTTTTATAACCGCAGTTTCGATGCTTACGAAAAAGCACAATCACATTATTTTAGGTGATTTGTAAAATACTATGCAGAGCAAAAATCCATAAACAAAGGACCATGCCGGGATTACCTGACATGGTCTTTAGCTTATCTCATATTACTTTTTCTTGGAAACCTTTACCTTGGCCTTGGGATTACCTGCCTTCTTAAGCTGCTTTTCGATATTCCTCTTTTCAGCTTTGGTTGGCAGATTTACATTCTTGTACGCCGATTTACCTGTTGCTGTCAGCACAAGTCCTTGAGTCATCTCCTACGGCTTCTTTGATTGACTTCTTTTCGGGTTTTTCTATTTTGAGTCATCTTCTCAAGCTTTTTGGGTTGACTTCTTTTCGGTTTTTTCTATTTTGATTCATCTCCTCCGGCTTTTTGGGTTGACTTCTTTTCGGGTTTTTCTATTTTGAGTCATCTCCTCCGGTTTCTTTGTTTGACTTCTTTTCGGGTTTTTCTATTTTGAGTCATCTCCTCCGGCTTCTTTGATTGACTTCTTTTCGATTTTTTCTATTTTGAGTCATCTCCTCCGGCTTATTGGGTTGACTTCTTTTCGGATTTTTCTATTTTGAGTCATCTCCTCCGGCTTATTGGGTTGCCTTCTTTTCGGGTTTTTCCATTTTGAATCATCTTCTCAAGCTTATTGGGTTGACCTATTTTTCAGTTTTTTAATTTGAGTCAAAACTTTGCTACCCGTAACATCAACCCCACGTGGGTTGGGGGCTTTCGCAGGAAGCCAAAAAAGGTGCGGTAGCTTTCGCTACTGCACCTTTTTTGGCATCATGCGGATGATGGGGTGAGGCGGACTAAGAAAAAGATCCGGTGGATCTTTTTCCCGCCGAACCGACCGACGAGGCATTTATGCCGAGGAGAACTTGAACCCTGAGTTCAAGTTCCCTTCGGCATAATAAAAAGGCCAGACCTTTATGGTCTGACCTTTTTATTTATCACTGCGGAAGATGGGACTTGAACCCACACGACATTGCTGCCACAAGATCCTTAGTCTTGCTCGTCTGCCAGTTCCGACACTTCCGCATTCGTTATATTTTCAAACGACAAGAGATATAATATCAAAGTATCATATGTTTGTCAACAAGAAATTTAAAAAATATCAAATCATCTCAATTTACCGCACTCGCAAGCTGAGCCCTCAGCATATCAATCTCCATTTGCATACTTTCTATTTTAGCATCCTTCTGCTTGAGCTGGACTTTACTCTGTTCAAGCTCTACTTTACTCTGCTCGATTTCAGCAGCCTTTTCTCTCATCACTTCCGCTCTTATCTCAGCAGCCCAATCCTCCAACGCTTTACACATATTGTAATCCCTCCCTTCGTCGTCATTTACATAGTTTTTTCTTTTTTCCCATATGGATGGTGCATTCAACAGTATCGCTGCTGCTTCCAATATACTGTCACTTAACGGATTTTTCAACATAAACGCATGCATTTTCTAAATGTTGATTTTGAATTTGCGATACTATACCACGGATTGGGATAAATAAAAATAGCGTATTCTGCATATTTAAAAAATATCCATAAATTTGCAGAATACGCTAAATTTGAGTTGTATTTTTTAAGAACATTAAAGCACTTGTTGGTTATAGAATCATAAATATAGCTCTTCACTTCCCCGTCTGTGGGGCGTTTTCCTCCAGAATATTAAAAATCCCATCATACATGCAAACGCCCAGATATCCCGGAAATGCAAGGGAGAAGAAAAACACAGCCGGTAAAGCCTGTACAAAATGATATGCCAGAAGCGGCACTATCATGTACACCAGCACCATAGCCAGGGCTATATGCGGCCTTGACAAGGCCAGCATGAAGCTGTTGCGTATCGTATTTGCCGGAGTGTTATAAAAATGTGAGAGCAGCGGAAAAACAAACGCCGTTCCCAGTACTATCAGCAGAGTAACCGCAACCATTATACCTTTTATGATATTCCCCGCAGGGATGATCCCGTAATACATTAAGGCAATATCAGCTACAGGGACTGCAATCGCAGCCAGTATCATCCCCCACAGGAGTGTTGCCTGCATTATGTTTTCCTTAAAAGCCCTGAAAAAATCCCTGTGAATGCTGCCTTCCTCATTGCGCCTGATCTTTAATGCCACTGAATACATTGCGCACATTGAAGCCCCTGCCGTGATCACCGGCAGGCAGCAGATCATGGTCAGGATGTTCAGCCAGACCAGATCCGCCATCTTTCCAAGGAAACGCATTACTGCGCTCTCACTGTTTAATATCTTCTCAAACATCATCCTTTTACCGCACCTGCAACCATACCTTTAATGATCTGTTTACTGAAAATAAAGTATAAAGCCACTACCGGAGCCATTGTTATCAGCATTGCGCTCATCATCTTCGGATAATCCGATGTGAACTGACCCGTGAAGTTTTTCAGGGCAAGCGGTACTGTGGTGATCGCCTTATTATTGCTGATAAGAACCAGTGCAAAAGAAAACTCATTCCAGCACGAGAATACGTTTATTATGGCAATGGTGATCAGAATCGGCTTACAGATCGGCAGTATTATAGTAAACATTGTACGTGTAAAGCTGCTGCCGTCAATTGCCGCCGCTTCCTCCAGAGCAGAGGGGATACCCTTCACATATCCTTCCACCAAAAACAGAGACACCGGAAGGTTAAATGCTACATAGGGGAACAGCAATGTGTACCATTGATTGGCCATTCCGACTTTATTGAAGATGATATATATAGGTACCAGAAGCGAGTGTATCGGGATCAGCATACCCATCAAAAACATGACATAAAGCGGACGATTCAGTGAAAAATTTACTCTCGCCAGTATGTAGCCCACTATAAATGAGAACAGCATGATCAGGAATACTGAAAGCATGGTCACGCGAAGGCTGTTTGCCATAGCTCCCAACAGATTTGCATCTTTATTGGAAAAGATCTTAATATAATTATCTATAGTAGGATGCGTCGGAAGCGACATCAAACTGGCATTGAATTCTCTCTTCTCTTTAAGAGAAGAATACAGCATCCAGATCAGAGGAAACATGCACATTATGGAAAAGAGCCAGAGGACAACGTTCATGATGGTCCCCAGGATCCCATTACCGATTTTTGAAGCAGTAGTCGATTTTTTTATCATGGTATGGGTGTAATCTTTACTCATTTTGCTTCCCTCCTTTTCTTTTTCATGGCCTGCCTGTATTCCTTGTCTCTGACAGCCTTCAGACGATTCTCTTCGCGATCGTACGCATCAGTCATCAGGAAACTTATGAATTTCTGTGAACCGCCGATAACCGCAAGTGACAATACAAAGATGGCCACTGAAATCGTGGAACCATAACCCAGGTTTGAAGAAACAAAAGACTGATTATATCCCCACAGTGCCATAACCATGGATGATGTACCGGGTCCGCCTTCCGTCATGGCGTAGATAGAATCAAATGCCTTCATATTACCCGCAATACATAATGTAATACATACCAGAACAGTATTTTTTATCAGAGGGAATATAATATAACGAACCTGCTGGAAGCCTGTAGCCCCGTCAATGGAAGCGCTCTCCAGCACTTCCGTGTCTATGGATGCCACTGCAGACAGAAGGATCACCATGTAATATCCTATATACTGCCAGATCAGAGGGATAGATAAGATCAGCATAATAGGGGCATCTTCGCCGCCCAGCCAGATAGGCGCACTCTTCATGGAAGGATACTTGCCCATAACATTTACCAGGAACCAGTTGATCAGACCTGTTCGCTGATCATAGATCATCTTCCACACAAAACCTATGCAAAGTGCTGAGATCGTGCTGGGGAAAAATCCAAATGTACGATGTATCCCCTTTGCTTTCACTAATTTGGAATTTATCAGCATGACCAGAATAAATGCTATTCCGACCTGCCCTATGATGCAGGCTATCACCAGAAAAATATTATTTTTGAAAGCCTGCCAGAAAACAGTATCATGTATCAATTGAACATAATTTGCCAGACCGTTGAAGGATTTTGTAGGGCCACCCTTCCAGTCGGTAAAACCATAGTACAAAGCCGCGAGCAGCGGCACAAAAACCGTAAAAATAAACAACGAAACCGGAATTATAAGATATGCAAAGATCATTGCACCCTTCGGTCTAATGGAATTTATCATATTTCCCTCCTGCTGTAACCACGAGTAATGACGCCTATTGTCGGCATGAATTAATACTACAAATATGCTGCCCGAATCAAGTGACCCGGACAGCAAATTCAGACTTATCGAAAAAGAAAGGTGATTAGCTCTTTAAGTTTTTACTGAGCCAGGAAGGCTTCGTATGCAGCCTGTGTATCAGCCGCAAGAGTGGCAGCGTCGGTATTACCTGCAGTAAGATCCTGCATACCTGCATTCAGGGTATTCCATACGTCACCGCCGAGGAAAGAATCATAAATAGCAACTGTAGTAGTATCTTTGTAAGTAAAGTTGTAAAGGTCAACATCCCAGCTGTTAAGAGCTGTAGTATCGAAGCTTGCAGTATAGAAACCGCCAAGGCCGTACTTTGAACCTACATATTCAGCGAAAGCAGGACCGGCAAGATACTCTACAAGATCTATACATGCAGCAAGTTTTGCGGGATCCTCTGCAACTTTTGCATTGATCGCAAGACCATAACCGAATCCACCGTTCTGCATTGCAGCATAACTTGTAGCATCATGTCCCTCAGGAAGAACTGCTATCTTCATGTTGGCAAGCTTATCGGGATCGTTCTGGTTGAGAGTTTCAGCGATATAAGAGTAATCCCAGTTTCCGCCGATGAATGCTGCAGCCTCACCGCTGATGAAGTACTCACGCGCATCCTCATTGGTAACTGCATTGAAATCGCTGTTAAAGATCTCTGTGTCTTTGAAGAGACGCTGTGTCTCTGTAAGTGCTGCTACAAAAGAAGCATCCGCGAAGCTTGCAGATCCGTCTCCTGCGATAATATGATCATACCACTCTGTGCCTGTGTACTGATATGCGAGGCATGAAAGGAAGCATGAATTCATCTGCCACTGTCCGCCATTACCAAATGCGATAGTATCCACATCCTGAGTCTTGAAGTACTCAGCTGCAGTCTCAACCTCATCCCATGTCTTCGGGAAAGAATCAAAGCCTGCATCTGCCCACATCTGAGCATCATATATTACAACTGTACATGTTCCACCGCTGACAGCCGGGAAAGCATAATATTTTCCATCAGCCGTGAAAGGTGTGAGGAGATCCATATTGTAGCCTGCAGCATCCGGAGAGTTCTTGATAGTATCGGTAAGATCCACTATCAGTCCCTGCTTTGCCCAGTTTGCGGTATTCATACCCTGGAGCAGGAATACATCCGGAAGGTCATTTGCCGCAGCCTTGGTCGCGATCTGTGTCTTGTAATCTGCGTTTGCGAGAACGTCCTGATTAAGTGTGATGTCAGGATGTGCCTCTTCCCATGCAGCAATGCTGGTACGGAAGCCGTCTGAAGAACCGTTGCCCTCTGCCTCTTCCGAAGTAGAATAATGCATGAAGTTGATCTCACCCTTGTATTCAAGATCACTACTTGCACTATCAGCATCCGGGGTCTTTACCTCAGAACCCGTGCTGTCGCTTGTTGCAGCCCCGGAGTCTCCCTCACCTGTGCTGCTGCCTGTCTGACCACAGCCGGTCACTGCGCCTGCTGCCATGATCATAGCCATTGACAATGCCAATAATCTTTTTTTCATTTCTTTTCCCTCCTGTGAATATGCCGGTAACACCATGTTGCCTGCTAATTAATTTATTTACCATAAATACTTTTCTTTTTCAAGTACTTTTAAAGTAATTTTTAATTTATTTTCAGTTAACCGTTATTCGGAAAGAAATTAAAAAAACTCTCTCACCATTAGTAAAGGTGAGAGAGCTTGAAATCATCAGTATTCTGTTATGCCAAAGCTGCGGTGATGATAGCCATAGAGTAAACCTCATCGGCATTGCATCCGCGGGAAAGGTCATTGATAGGTGCGTTAAGACCTAAGAGGATCGGTCCGTAAGCATCGAAGCCACCGAGACGCTGAGCGATCTTGTATCCGATGTTACCTGCATTGATATCCGGGAAGATAAAGGTGTTGGCATGTCCTGCAACCTTTGAATCCGGACATTTGGTCTTTGCAACTGTAGGAGATACAGCAGCGTCGAACTGAAGCTCGCCCTCGATGTCGAGATCCGGATATTTCTCCTTTGCCTTTGCTGCTGCATTGCGCATCTTGTCAACATCATCTCCCTTGCCGGAACCAAGTGTTGAGTAGCTTAAGAATGCTACCTTCGGATCAACTCCGAAGAGCTTAGCGCATGCTGCGGACTCGCCTGCTATCTCCACAAGCTCATCCTCTGTGGGATGAAGGTTGATAGCGCAGTCACCCATTGCGAGGACCTCGTCATCCCCTGTAGCAGCGGAACGAACCATGATGAACACGCTGGACACGATGCTGTTGCCCGGCTTTGTCTTGATGAGCTGAAGTGCAGGACGAACGGTATCTGCTGTAGAATATGTTGCGCCGCCTAAAAGCGCATCTGCAACTCCCATCTTAACCAGCATTGTGCCAAAGTAATTGGCACCTGATAAAAATCCTTTTGCCTGCTCCGGTGTAACTCCCTTGCTCTTTCTGAGCTCGCAGAAAAGGTTCACCATCTCGTCGAATCTGTCATAATTTAACGGATCGATGATCTCTGCCTTCTCGATATTAAAGCCGGCAGTATCAGCTGCCTGCTTGATCTTCTCCGGGTTACCTACCAGGATCGGTGCCAGGAAATTCCCTGTCAAAAGTCTTGATGCCGCCTCTAAGATACGTGGATCCTCACCCTCTGTGAAAACGATCTTCTTGGGGCTTGCCTTCAGTGTTTCGATAAGCTTCTCAAACATTACTTTTACCTTCTTTCCTCATATTATTGTATTAACTTATGCGCAGAGCGGTCTGTACTACCGCCCACATCTACACATGATACCACTAACTGTTGACCGAGACAAGATAATCCTTTACAAGTTCGTCCATAAAATAATCTTCCAGCTCGGATTTCTCGTAATCCTCATATACCTCGGTCATACTGCCGTATTCCTCTTCGTCCATAAAGTCTTTCAGCATTTTGTCATACGTACTGCTATCCAGCACAATTCCCGCTTTTTCGCGAATCGCATCTATGACGATAAGCTCCTTGGCATATTCAAGAGCCTCGGCTTCTATATCATCCTCATCGACCTCCAGCAACTCATATACGTCTTCAGTATCACAGCTCATAAAATCTGCATAATCTTCGTAACCGGCATCCACACACTCTCTGGCATATTTTTTTACATCAGACGGTATCTTTGAAAACTCAGAGCCTTCTATTACCGCATTCAGAAGATCATGCACAAACGTTTCGTGGTCATCATATTCATGCTCTTCCGTAAGGTTTTCCTTTATGTATTCCCTGAATTCATCCTCAGAATCAAATCCCATCTCGGATAATGACTCTTCATTCAGTTCCGGGATCACAATATTGTAAACCCTTTCAATGGAGTAATCCAAAACAACCTTGTGACCGCATAGCACCATATCCTCAAAATCCTCATCGTAATCATAAGTAACCTGACCTGAATCTCCCACATTTTTTCCGACGATGTACTCATCAAAAGCCTCTCCCCATTCTCCTTCTCCCAAGGTCATGTCATAGGCATCATCCGAAAAATCATACAGTACCTCGCCGTCATCAGATGTGGCTTTAACGCGAATATCTATCATGTCTCCCATTTCTATGGGACCATCTTTATCAACATAGTCAGCTACAGCCTCAAGTTCGCTGTCTATAGCTTCCTGCATTTCCTCCTCAGTGATCTCTGTCCTGACATATTCTACGCCCAGATTTTCAATATTTCCAAGCTTTACATATTGTGCAAGATTATCGGGTTTTCCCTCCGAGCTCCCGCATCCGGGGAGGATTGTGAGGGCAGCCAGGATTATGTATAAAAATTTTGATTTTTTCATGTAGTACCTCCGTTAATGGGGTTGTGTTGGGGGTTGTGTTGTAGATTGCCCCCTCAGTCAGCTTGCAGCTGACAGCTCCCCCAAAGGGGGAGCCTTTAAAAGAGGTACCGGTTATGTCCGGTACCTCTTGTAAATTTCAAATTACAGCCCCAACACTGCAGACGCAATGTCATGACGCATGTATTTGTTGGAGAAGTCCACCCACTCCGTAGCTTCATAAGCCTTCTTCCGGGCTTCGACCAGTGTGTCCGCTGTGGCTGTAATGCCCAGAACACGGCCTCCGTTGGTCACGATATTGCCGTTCTCATCGAACTTCGTTCCCGCATGGAAGCAATAATAATCATCTTTTCCTTCGAAATTCTCAAGTCCCGTTATCAGTTTACCCTTCTCATAGGAAACAGGATAACCGTCGCTGGCCAGCACAACGCAGACAGTAGCCCTGTCAGAAAATTTCAGGTCGATCTCATCAAGGCGGCCGTCTATGCAGGCATCTATAACGTCTATGATGTCATTCTCCAGTCTCGGCAGCACAACCTGAGCCTCGGGATCGCCGAATCTGGCATTATACTCCAATACCTTAGGTCCGTCCTCCGTCAGCATAAGTCCAAAGAAGATAACGCCCTTGAAGGGTCTGCCCTCTTTTGCCATGGCGTCCACCGTGGGCTGGAAGATCTTCTCCCTGCAGAATCTGTCGATATCCTCCGTATAGAAAGGACTGGGTGAAAAATTACCCATGCCGCCGGTGTTAAGACCCGTATCACCGTCTCCCGCTCTCTTGTGATCCTGTGCGGAATCCATTATCTTGACGGTCTTTCCGTCCACAAATGAGAGGACAGATACCTCCCTGCCGGTCATGAACTCCTCGATCACCATGGTGTTGCCGGCGGAACCGAATTTTTTGTCCTCCATTATCTCTTTGACTCCGGCTTTTGCCTCCTCCAATGTGTTACATATCAGAACGCCCTTTCCGAGTGCCAGACCATCTGCCTTCAGCACGACAGGCATCCTAGAAGTCTCAAGATATTTTAAGGCTTCCGCGGGATCCGTGAAATTCTCGTAAGAGGCGGTGGGGATACCGTATTTTTTCATGAGATCCTTTGAAAATGCCTTGGAGCCTTCCAGAATCGCAGCATTTTGACGGGGTCCGAAGCATCTTAAGCCCTCTGACTCAAACACATCCACAATGCCGCCCACCAGCGGATCATCCATTCCTATGATGGTAAGGTCGATCTCTTTTTCTTTCGCGAAAGCCACAAGCTTGTCAAACTCCATGGCACCGATTGCAACACACTCAGCCAGTGAAGCTATTCCTGCATTTCCCGGTGCACAGTATATCTTATCAACCTTTTTGCTCTTTGAAACAGCGTATGCGATGGCATGCTCCCTGCCGCCGCTGCCTACTATTAGTACTTTCATGTTGTCCTCCTTATGGCCCCCTCAGTCAGCTTCGCTGACAGCTCCCCCATAGGGGGAGCCTTTAAAGTAAACTATAATATGGTGACTCTGCCGTCGGTGACCTTCAGTCTGCCGTTAGCATAGAGATTTATGGCTTCCGGCAGTATCTTCCACTCAGCCTGCTCCATGATGCGTTTCTGCAGACCCTCAGGTGTGTCACCTTCCTCGATGTAAACCGCCTTCTGTAAGATGATAGGACCGGTGTCGGTACCTTCATCCACGAAATGTACCGTAGCTCCGCTGACCTTGACGCCCCTTTTCAGTGCGGCTTCATGAACCTTCAACCCGTAATATCCCGTACCGCAAAAAGACGGTATCAGAGAAGGATGAATGTTGATGATCCTGCCTGAAAACTTCTGCACCATAATGTCCGGTATGATGACAAGGTAGCCCGCCAGCACCACAAGATCGATGTCACGGCTCTCAAGGGCTGCCACCAGCTCCTCATTGAAAACACTTCTGGAGTCATAGTCTTTGGGGCTTATGCAAAGTGCCTCGATACCTGCGTCTCTGGCGCGCTGCAAGGCATATGCGTTTTTATTGTTGCTGATTACGACTGCTATCTCAGCATTTGTGATGGTGCCGTCATTTATGGCTGCGATGATCGCTGCCAGGTTTGTACCGCCTCCGGATACCAATACCGCAATCTTTGTCATACGAGATCTACTCCCTTTTCACCATCTGTGATCTTACCTACAATGTACGCCTTCTCGCCTGCTGCCTCAACAGCCGCAACTGTCTTGTCGGCGTCGGCAGCATCCACTGCCAGTACCATTCCAAGACCCATGTTGAAGGTGTTGTACATCATATGCTCCTCGATGTTACCCTCTTTTGCAAGCTTTTTGAATATGGGCAGCATGGGATAGCTGTCTTTTTCTATGACTGCTCTCGTGCCGTCCTTCAGCATTCTCGGGATATTCTCGTAGAATCCGCCACCTGTGATGTGGCTGCAGGCCTTCACTGTAACCCCGTTATCCTTTATGCTCTTCAAGGCCTTTACATATATGATAGTGGGCTTTAAGAGCGCCTCGCCCAGAGTGCAGCCCAGCTCGGCATCATATCTGTTGAGGTTTGAATCGTCCATCCTGAAAACATTTCTTACCAGAGAGAAACCGTTGGAATGAACACCGCTGGAAGCTATGCCTACCAGCACATCCCCTGCCTTAAGGTTCTCCCCTGTGATGATATCTTTCTTGTCTACCACGCCCACAGCAAAGCCCGCAACATCGTATTCCTCTTCGGGCATGAGTCCCGGATGCTCTGCGGTCTCACCGCCTATCAGCGCAGCGCCTGCCATCTCACAGCCCGCAGCAACGCCCTTTACGATCTCTGCGATCTTCTCCGGATAGTTCTTGCCGCATGCAATATAATCCAGGAAAAACAAAGGTTCTCCGCCTGCGCAGGCAACGTCGTTCACACACATGGCGACTGCGTCAATGCCTATGGTATCATGCTTGTCCAGGATGAAGGCCAGTTTGATCTTAGTACCTACACCATCGGTTCCCGATAACAGAACAGGTTCTTCCATGTTCTTTATCTTGGCGAGAGAAAACGCGCCGGAAAAACCTCCCAGTCCTCCTATGACCTCTTCTCTCATGGTCTTCTTGACATGCTCTTTCATGAGCTCCACCGAACGGTATCCCGCTTCGATGTCCACGCCTGATGATTTGTAATCCATTATGCTTCTCCTTTTTATGTTGCTGTAAACATGCTGCCTGTCAGTAAAGATCATGTAATTCTGCTAAACACAGATAACATTTTCCTCAACCGGCCGCATGTAGCCTCTCAATAACCTGATCAGATGATCTTCTTGTCTTTATCTTTGTTTTTATCTATTATCTTTTAATCACCTATCTGTCAAAACTTGTAACTTTATTATCTCCAGGATATTTCAACTTCCGAGCGGAACATTCAGTTCCTCACAGCCCTCCACCACGAAGAGACCGTCTCGTATGATATCGTGAGTCGTTCCGTCAGCCTCTATGGCGGTGATGAACTCAAGCTCGTCATAGGGTATGGTGATGTCCGTGTGGCAGTTAAAATATGCCTTTGACGGATCGGTCTTTCTGTATTCCGCCGTCACTTCATTATCCCTTGCCACGATCTCCTTGCCATCGGGATTGTATACCACTGTATCCTCACCGTAAGAGTAGCAGGTGTCACCCACCGCAAAATGCGGGCCGGTCTTTTCCGCTATCAGTATGGGAAGTCTGTCTGCTATGTCATAGTCCCTTGCCATGCGGTATGCCGTGGTATTGGTACCTATGGCGAACTCACCGATGGGAAGGGTCTTATGTCCGAAGAGGATGTTGTCCTCTATATATGTACGGTTGTCTTTGTCATTGTCAAAGTTTGCGCAGGAGTATTCCGTGATGAATCCGTCCTTGAATGTAAGCTTAAGATCCTTGTACAAAAGACCTTCCAGATAGACGCTGCTGACATTCAAAACCCCCTCGGTACCTTTTAATACAGGGCTTGTGAACACCTCTCCCACAGGGATGTTGACATCCGCAACGCAGTTTTCGAATATGGTCTCTTTAGAGGGATCCCGAAGCTTGAACAGATTCACGGTGATATCCGTCTTATTGGCTCCGCAGCCCTTCACATGTACCCTGTCCGCCTTGTCCAGCACAGCTATGATATTGCTCTGCATATTGCGGTATTTCATGTAATCGAGTGTGTTTATCTCGATGGTCTTATCAAATATCTCGCCGAAGCGCTCCCCTATATCCGGCGTCGGGAAGGATATGATGGTGAAACTCCTCTCCTCCATGTGGATATAGCGGTTTGTGATCTCATTGGCTCCGCTCTTGAGTCTGACGCGCTTTTCCTTTAAAGCTGCATCAAAATGTATTGCGGATGTTTTATTGACCGGATCAAAAGGCGTCTCTCCGAAGCTCTCTATCACCGCCGGTCCGGCGTAGGTTCTCGCACGGTCCTTTACGGAAGCATAAGCATTCTCGAGGCATTCCAGTGCGCGGCTAACATGAGCGTTGTCCAGATACAGCGCCAGATCGTCCTTGTGGTCGAAATCAAACTGTCTGTTCACCGACTTCCCGTAGCCGTCGGAAGGTGCGATACCCCTTCGCAAAACCACTGTCGCAAGTCCCAACTTCTCAAAATTGGCGACCGCTTTTCTCACTACCCGCTCAAAGCCTATGGGGTATCTGATCTCCGCGATCTTTTTCTTTGAAAGGTCCTTTCCCGTGAGCTCGAAACCTATACGGTAGCCCTCAGTGAAGGTATCTGCCATGGAGGCGATGGTCTCCTCCGGGAGAGCATTCACATACTCTGCCAGCGTCACCACCGAATCTGCAATATACTCTCCATATCTGTAAAGATAAGCCGTATCCGAAAGATCCGAGTTCACGGCTATCCCTGTGAAGAAATCGTATTCCGGGTCGCTTTGGGCATTCACATACTGCAGAGCGAATATCTCTTCATAATCGTGATAATGGCTTCTGATGACAGAGAGGATGGTCTGATCATCAACCCCGTCCTCATCGCAAAAGCATGTGTAGATCTCGCTGATCAGCTCATAGAACAGAGTCATATTGAGCTTTCTGCCCATAAAGGCGTTTTTGATAGCGCCAAACGACGCCGCATACAGAAAAGAAAACATGCGCCCCATGGATGCACCGAACTCTGTCGCACATACATCCGGATTAGCATAAGATTTCTCGTATGCACCGGGCTTTAACTCGTCATATATCCTGTCATTCAAAGCCTTTCCTCTTGCGGCATCAAGGCGGTTCAGCTCACCGTCATCCTCCATGGAGAGGATCTCATCAGCCAGTGAGAGCTTTGATGCTATGCCTGCAAAAAAGCTTTTGTATCTGTCTTCGCATTCCTGCGTTTTCTCTATCTCTCTGATCCTTAATGAGACGACCTCATATCTTTCCGATATGTCCTCCGCCTCGCTGCGGTAAAGATCCCTGTAACTTCCTGAATACATATAATACCTTCCTTAATGCACAGATCACACTGTAAAAAACGATCCCACGGCACCACGATCTCTCAGCTCATATTGTCACACCGGAAACCCCGACACATAAACATACAGCCAGGGCAGCACAGCCAGGCAGGAAAATCCCAAAGCGAAATTCGGCAGCACCATGAAAATATCTCTCTCCATGCGCGATCTGAATGCGATCACCACTGATATGATCTGCATTACAAAAGCAGATACTGCTGCGATGCAGACTCCCTTATCTATGTGCCCCATGCCCTTAACTCCGGCTGAAATGCAGCACACAAAGACTATCAGTGACACCACACTTATACATACAGAAACCGCAGCCGGTTTTGAATGCCTGCGGTTTGAGAATCTGAACTTTTTTTTAGGACTTTTTAATTCCATACTGTCCATAGTAATCGTCTATCGCCTTCTTTAAGTCGTCGTCGATCAAAACCCTTCCGTCGGCCAAAGGTTTATTATACAGCACTTCCACAACCTCTTCCATGGTGACGATGGCTTTTGCCGGGAAACCGTATTTCTCGGTGATCTCGTCGAGAGCGCCGATCTTTCCGCCCAATCCTACCTCACAGCGGTTGAGGGAAACCATAAGACCTTTGATGGTAACGTCACCGCAGGCTTTTATGATGGGGAAGGTCTCCTCGATGGACTTGCCCGATGTGGTGACATCCTCTATGATGACAACCCTGTCGCCGTCTTTGATCTTGGAGCCTAAGAGTATGCCGGTATCACCGTGATCCTTGATCTCCTTGCGGTTTGAGCAGTATTTTATCTCCTTGCCGTAGAGCTTTGAATATGCGATAACGCAGGCTACCGACAGCGGTATGCCCTTATACGCAGGTCCGAACAGCACATCAAAATCATCTCCGAAATTGTCATGTATCGCCTTAGCGTAGTACTCACCGAGCTTTTCAAGCTGAGAGCCGGTGACATAAGCTCCCGCATTCATGAAAAACGGGCTCTTCCTGCCGCTCTTCAGTGTGAAATCTCCAAATTTCAGCACGTTGCAGTCGATCATAAAGTTAATGAATTCTGATTTGTATGCTTCCATGATGTCCTCCTGAAGGTGATGTTGATAGGGGATCCTTTAATGCCTCACCCTTTGCTACTATAACACAAAACAAATTTTTTTTAAACCTTTTTAAGTTTTGCAAATCCGGCCAGCATTTTTTTGACTCCGCAGCCGTCAAAGTCTACCGTCACCTCGAAATCTTTTCCTCCTGCTACCATGGCTGTGACGGTGCCCTCACCGAATTTGATGTGGCGGACACGGTCTCCGATGCCGTAATCAATGGCGGCACTTTTAACCGGAGAGCCGAAGTCTTTGGCCGGCGGCAATATCTCTTTTACGGAGAAGATCTCCTTTGCCACGGAAGGCCTGCGGTTGAACTCTTTCTTTTCGTAGGTTTTGCCCGGCGCAGAGGAAATAGTGTAGGTTAGGTACTCCTCCGGAACCTCGGACATGAACCTGGACACCTTATGAAACTCTGTCTGACCTCTGTTCAAGCGCATCTTGGCAGCAGTCATGGCTAAGGTGTCCATTGCTCTGGTGATACCCACATAGCAGAGCCTTCTCTCCTCCTCGATCTCCTCATCGGGGTTTTCGGCGTTAAGTGACATATATCCGGGGAAAAGACCGTCCTCCATACCCGCCATGTAAACATGGGGGAACTCCAGACCTTTGGCGGAATGTAAGGTCATAAGACACACATAATCCTCGTTTTCATCCACCGAATCGATATCCGCCACAAGGGCAACCTCCTCCAGGAATCCCGACAGGGACACCTCCTCTGCGGTCTCTGCATAGGTCCCGGCTTTTGATATCAATTCTGATATATTTTCTATTCGGTCATCTGCAGACTCATCATCCTCTTCCTTCAGCATATCCTCATATCCTATCTCTCCGAGGATGAATTCTATAAGCTCGGGAATACTGCGTTTCTCCGCTTCTGCCCTGAACCGTAATATGAGAGTAGTAAATCTCGCCACCTTCTCCGCGGCCTTTCCGAGCCCCGGAATATCCCTCGCCATGGCGGCCGCATCAAAGAAGCTGCTGCCGTGGGCATTGGCGTAATCGGCAACCTTTGCTATGGATGCGGCACCGATTCCGCGTTTCGGGACATTTATGACCCTGGTCGCCGCAAGATCGTCGTCACCGTTGGCGACCACCTTCAGATATGCCAGAACGTCCTTGATCTCTTTTCTGGAATAGAAGTTGACTCCGCCCACGATATGATAAGGAATGTTATATTTTATAAACTGCTCCTCAAACATTCTGGACTGTGCATTTGTGCGGTACAGCACGGCGCAGTCATTGTAGGAAGCTCCGTTTTTGACTTTCTTCATGACATCGGTGACCACGAACTCAGCCTCTTCGTAGCCCGTGTCAAACTGCCTGAAAAGCACCTTTTCTCCCGGCTCCCTGTCGGTCCAGAGTGTTTTCTCCTTGCGTCCGATATTATGAGCTATCACGCCGTTTGCTGCATTTAGGATGTTGGATGTGGAGCGGTAATTCTGCTCAAGTCTGATGACGGCGGCATCTTTGTAATACTCCTCAAAAAAGAGAATGTTTTTGATATTGGCGCCCCTGAATTTATATATTGACTGGTCATCGTCACCCACAACGCAGAGGTTGTTGGTACCGCCGGCTAACAGCCTTATGAGCCTAAACTGCGCCGTGTTGGTATCCTGATACTCATCCACCATGACGTATTTGAAACGTCTCTGATAATAATCCAGAACATCCTGATCTTCCCTGAAAAGCTCCACGGTCTTTACGATCAGGTCATCGAAATCCATGGCGTTATTTTTTTTGAGGATCTTCTGATACTCCATGTAAACCTGAGCCGCCATGCGCTTTTCGTAATCCGCGTTGGCCTTCTCATAGAATTGGTTTTCGTCTATGAGCTCATCTTTGCATGACGAGATAATGCTCATGAACATTTTTTCTTTGTATTTTTTGGTGTCGATCTCAAGACGTTTGCAGACCTCTTTTATGATCTGCTTGCTGTCGTCCGTGTCATATATGACAAAGGAATTTTTGTAGCCTATCCTGTCTGCAAAACGGCGCAGTATCCTGACGCAGCTTGAATGGAAGGTCGCCACCCATATCTCGCCCAAACCGAAATCAAGTGACTTTTCGATACGCTCGCGCATCTCCCCCGCCGCCTTGTTGGTGAAGGTTATCATCATGATGTTGTATGGATTTACACCCAGCTCATCTATGAGGTAAGTCGCGCGCTGAGTCAAAACCATAGTCTTGCCGCTGCCCGCACCTGCCAGTATCAGGAGGGGGCCTTCAGTATGTAAAACGGCTTCGTTTTGTTTGTCATTTAAATTCATGGTGTTACTCCGTGATTCATTACTATTCAAAGCTGATATCCGATATTCGGCCGGATTGACTGCCCGTGTGAATGTCTGACCGGATATCGGCCGGGATCAGTCACGTTTTTTAATATCTCATGTTCGCCTTCAGGCTCCCGTATATCTGAACGTAGTTGGTGTAGCGGGAATCAGAAATATCTCCGTTCGATACGGCCTGTTTCACCCCGCAGTCGCGCTCGCCTATGTGAACACAATCCGGAAAACGGCATTCATCAGTGTAATCGTCAAACTCCGGGAAAAATGAGGCGAGATCGTAAGGCTCTATGTCCGTAAGCTCCAGCGAGCTGAATCCCGGCGAATCAATGATGGATGTATCCGGTCCCGCCTCAACTATGACCGTGTCTCTGGTAGTCTGTTTTCCGCGGTCGTTTTTGGCAGAAAGAAAGCCTGTCTCTCTCCCGGCCTCCGGGATCAGGGCGTTTATGAGAGAAGATTTCCCCACACCGGAAGGACCTGACAGCACAACCTGCTGCCCCTTTATAAGATCGGCAATCCTGCCGATGTTAATGTCATTTTTGACGCTGATGAACTCAATATCACAGCCGGATCCGTCGTAGATCCCCTTGATCTCATCTATGGCTCCCGGATCCGCTATATCACATTTATTGAAAGCTACGGTAACGGGAACGTTCTGTGACATCATAAGGCACAGATACCTGTCCAGAAGATTCAGATTGGGATCGGGTTTGGCCACAGCAAAGATCAGCAGTACCCTGTCCACATTGGCGACAGCTGGTCTGATGAGCTCGTTTTTGCGCGGCAGGAGCACATCCACATTGCCGGTGAGACCTGCCTTATCGATCACGGAGATCTCGCAGAGGTCACCCACAAGCGGTTTTTTCTTTTCTTTTCTGAATATTCCCTTTGCCCTGCATTCATAAACATCGCCGGTCTCCATATCCATACAGTAATAGAAACCGGCGATTGCTTTGATTATCTTTGTCTTCATGTGTGTCAATTTGATCTCTTAAATGACTGTGTTTCAGACTTCTGAGTCTGGTAAGTGAAATTACCGTCGTCGTCTTCGCTCTCCCACTCACATACCACATAACCCTCGGAAGAAGTAATATTCTCTACCGATATGGTCTTGGGGAAGTCAGCCTCCTCCAGACCTTCCCATGCACCCAGAAGATTATCGGATGTGTCGTAGAGGTAAATGCTGCCCATCACAACATCATCGCTGTTGGGCCATGTGATCCTGGCGCTGAATTTGTAAAGAGCAGTCGCTGCGCCTGCGCTGACTGTGACATTAATGGCTGTTCCGGAATAAACTGTCTTTCCTACCGCAACATCCTGTGAAACTATCTGACCGATGGCAACTTCGTCGCTATATGTCTCCGTAACCGCACCTATAGTAAGTCCCAATGAGTCAAGCATTTTCTTGGCCTCATCTTCCGTCTTTCCTTTCAGATCCGGAACATTCACCGTCTCTAAGCCCTGACTTACCACTATGGTCACCGAATCGCCGTCGTTGGCATTTGCGCCGCCCTCAGGTTGCTGGCTTATGACTGAACCTTCGGGAACCTCGCCGCTGTATGCATACTCCCTGGTATATCCGAAACCTGCATCAGCTAAAAGCTGTATGGCTGCTGTATCCGTGTAACCCACAACGTTAGGTACCTCGATATCTCCCTTTCCGGAGCTGGTGATAACATAGATGGTGGAGCCCTTGGTCACGTTATCTCCCTCATTTACGCTCTGATGTATTACACATCCCTCAAGGTACTGATCGGATGACTGGCGGCTCTCCTCATATATGGTGAGCCCGAGATCGTTTAATTTCTCGAGAGCAACATCATATGTCATACCCACGATGTTGATCATCTGGACATTATCCTCTGCCGGCTCGGTGTTATCTTCACCGTCTCCTGTCGTCGTATCTTCAGTGTCAGTATCCTGTCCGTCGTCAGTTACTGCAGTGTCCGCAGCATTGTCGCTGACTCCGTCGTCAGTAGCCGAAACCTGAGTCGTATCGGGTTTTTCCGGTTCCTTGCTGTCGGATCCTCTCTTTATGACTCCTGCCATCGAAAATACAAGGTATACTATAATCAGCAGGATGATGATGGCTGCCACGATACCTAAGATCGAAACCACTTTCTCCATCTTGGGATTCAGGAAACCGGTGGTATCGTCATCATCATCATCGTCGTCATCATCATCCACCTCGGGAAGAGGTCCTGAGGACTTTTTCCTGGTCTCAGCCTTTGCTGCCTCTGCTGAAGCCTTACCGCCATCCGACTTCTCGGTCTTTTCGCCCTTTGAAGCACCGGCTTCCTCTGCAGTCAATGTGACATCTCTGGTCTGTGCCTTTATCTGTTTTAACTCATCCGGTCTGATAACTCTGGTCTTTTCTGTACCCACCTCAGGGATGGATACGAAATCCACATCCGGCTCCTGAAGGGCCCTCTTAAGATCTGCCAGAAGCTCAGCCATGGACATATATCTCCTGTCCGGGCTCTTCTGTGTAGTCTTCAGGATGATCTTCTCAAGGCTCACCGGAAGGTCCGGTGCGTATGTACGGGGAGATTCTATCTCCTCCTGAATATGCTGAATAGCTATGGCCACAGTGGTGTCGCCGTCAAAGGGCACACGTCCTGTCACCATCTCATACATTACGATACCGAGGGAATATATATCACTCTTCACATCCACAAAGCCGTTTCTCGCCTGCTCCGGCGAAGAATAGTGCACCGATCCCATGACATCCGAATGAATAGTGTTGGCGTTCACGGCCTTTGCGATACCGAAGTCCGTAACCTTTACCTTACCCTGTTTGGATATCATGATGTTCTGCGGTTTGATATCCCTGTGTATGATGTTTTTATTGTGAGCCGCCTCTATGCCGCGTCCCACCTGTATTGCAATGCTGATGGCCTCTTTGTCCGTCAGCTGTCCTTTTTTCTCGATGTAGCTCTTTAATGTGATACCGTCAATGTACTCCATTACGATGTAATGCATACTGTTGTCGGATCCTACATCATATATATTCACAATGTTCGGGTGCTCAAGTCCTGCCGCCGACTGTGCCTCGGCGTGGAATTTGGTGACAAAGTTCATGTCCTCCGTGAATTCCTGCCTCAGAACCTTGATGGCGACAAATCGTCCCAAAACGTTGTCTTTTGCCTTATATACATCAGACATACCGCCGGCACCGATACCCTCGATGATCTCATAGCGGTCTGCCAGAAAACTGCCTGCCTCTAACATCTGTTTCACCTCTCAAAGGGCGCTATGAGCGCCACAGTAATGTTATCCCTGCCACCGTTCTCGTTTGCAAAAGAGATCAGTGTATTGCCTGCCAGCTCAAGGTCACTGCCGTCTCCCACAACATCAGCGATAACCTTGTCATTCACCATGTTGGTAAGACCGTCGGTGCACATGATGATCACATCGCCTTCCTCAAGGTCGTAGGTGAACACGTCAGGCTCCACTCCATCCTCCGCGCCCAGCGCTCTGGTGATGATGTTTTTATTGGGGTGTTTGCTGGCTTCAGAGGCTTTGATGCGTCCCATCCTCACCATCTCCTGAACATAGGAGTGGTCGGTGGTGACCTGGCTTATCTCCTCGCCCTTGACATAAAGCCTGCTGTCACCTACATTGGCTATGTGCAGGGTCTTTCCTTCGATGACCGCACATACACATGTAGTGCCCATACCTTCCAACATCGTATCCGTCGACGCTTTCTTGCGGATCTCGGTATTAGCGTATTTGATTGCGTTCTGCAGAGCCTTTCCGATGTCTTTCTCGTGCTTGGTGGATATGGATTCCACTATGGCCTCCACGGCCAGCTTGCTGGCAAGATCACCGGCGGCGTAACCGCCCATGCCGTCTGCCACGATAAAAAGATTGGGAAGGTCTCCCAGTGGTCTCTCGCTGCAGAAGCAGAAATCCTGATTTGAGCTTCTGCGCTTTCCCACGTCTGTGATGGAATAGCTTTTCATGATAAATGTTTTCTCCGTAACTGTCCACAGGCTCCGTCTATATCCCGGCCCATTTCTCTTCTTATAGTACCATTTATTCCTTTTTTTTCAAGTTTTTTAAGAAACGCCTCGACAGACGCCCTGTCGGGCTGTTTAAATCCCGCCTCAGTCACAGGATTTACCGGTATCAGATTGACATGCGCATTCAAACCCTTTAGTAACTGAGCAAGCTTTTCCGCATCCCCGTCACTGTCATTCTCCCCTGCCACGAGGGCATATTCGAAGGTAATACGCCTGCCCGTGGTCTCAAAATAATAAGCCGCGGTCTTTACCAGCTCATGTATCTCCACCGACTTTGCCACCGGCATGAGTTTCTCTCTCTTTTCCTGGTCCGGGGCATGCAGCGAGATCGCCAGTGTTATCTGCAGCTTCTCATCCGCAAGCTTTCGCATCTTTTCCACAAGTCCACAGGTCGATACCGTGATGTTGCGGGCACTGATATTGATGCCGTGCGGATCATTGATGATGCGAATAAATGATAAAAGATTATCATAATTGTCCAGAGGTTCTCCCGTACCCATAACCACAATATTGGATACCCTGACCCCTGCATGAGCCTCTATACCGTATATCTGTCCCGCCATCTCGGAGGGTCTCAGGTTTCTCACCAGACCACCTATGGTGGATGCACAGAACCGGCATCCCATGCGGCATCCCACCTGGGATGAAATGCAAACACTGTAACCGTGCTCGTATTTCATCAGGACACTCTCAACCGCTGCCCCGTCTTCCATGGCAAAAAGATATTTTCTGGTGCCGTCTATACCGGAGATCTGAAGATCGGCAACAGATGGTCTCGGGATGTAACACTCCGAA
>JAILBP010000044.1:0-5495 GCA_024680835.1 Lachnospiraceae bacterium
GTTGCCCGGTGTCAAGGCTTTGGTCCTTACCACCTTCGATGATGAGGAGACCATAGACAAGGCAATGAAGAGCGGTGCTGACGGCTATATCCTGAAAGAGATGGATGACGACAGGATCACCGCCGCCATCAAAAATGTTTACGCAGGCATAGGAGTGTTCGGCGGTAGCGTCCTCTCCTATATGAGGGAACATATCACGGCAGCAGGAGCAGGTGAAGTCCGTAATACAGGTACCGGTGGCATAAGCGGCAAGCCTTCGGGTAAAGCGGACGAAACGGAACTGGCTCTCACGGACAGGGAGCGGGATATCATAAGGCTTGTAGCCCAGGGCTATGACAATAAAGAGATTGCCGCCGAGTTATATCTGGCGGAGGGAACAGTCAGAAATCAGGTGTCCAGACTTTTGGAGAAAACAGAATTGAAGGATCGTACCCAGCTTGCCGTGTATGCAGTAAAACACGGGCTGGATGAATAAATATATCAGTTAGCTTATCATGAAGTTGGGGCAAATATATTTGCCCCAACTTCTTTTTATACTATTGACCGAAAGAACAAAAGCCGATTTGGGTTATTTACTGAATAAGGTGGCGAACAGTCCGCGCCCCATGCTGGCTCCGACGTTGCCGCCCAGGGTCTTTCCGAACTTTCCGAACTGGCTTCCGAAGTTTTTGCCCACTTCCCGGCCTATGGTGCCGGTCACGGTGTTGCCTACGGATTTCGCGGCTTTTTTGGCTGCAGCGCTTTGTTTCTCTTTCGCCTTTTGGGCTGCGGCCTCGGCCTTCTGTTCCTCTTTAATTCTCTGTTTTTCTGCAGCAGCCTCCTCCTTCAACCTCTGTTTTTCGGCTTCGGCTTCTGCTTTGAGACGCTCGGCCTCCTCGGCGTCCGCGATGCCCTTCCTCATCAGGAATTCGTAAGCTGAATCGGGGTCAACACTCTCATAGTATTTGCTGTAGAAAAGACTGCCCTTTATCAGGGAGTCGCGTCTGGCATCATCGATGGCTCCGAATTTGGACTGTGGCGGCAGGATATATGTTTTCTGGGCAATGCCCGGAATTCCGTTCTCATCCGGGAAGGATACCACGGCCTCACCGGTACCGAGGTTTAAGATGGTATCAAAGGTATTGAATGCAGGATTTTCGCGGTAGGATTCCGCTGCTGCCTTAACTGCTTTCTGATCCGCCGGAGTATATGCATGAAGACCGTGCTGAACTTTATTGGCCAGCTGTGCCAGAACTCCGTCCGGAATGTCTTTGGGATTCTGGGTGCAGAAGTAAACACCTACTCCCTTTGAACGTACCAGCTTGACTACCTGCTCGATCTTCTCCAGGAGCGGCTTCGGGGCATCCTTGAAGAGAAGATGTGCCTCATCAAAGAAGAATACCATCTTGGGTTTTTCCATGTCTCCCACCTCGGGCAGTCTTTCGAAAAGCTCTGACAAAAGGTAGAGCAGGAATGTTGAATACAGGCGTGTGTCGTTTATCAGTGATGAGCTGTCCAGAATATTGATCATGCCGCGGCCGCCTTCTCCGATGGAGAAAAAGTCTGTGATATTGATGGCGGGCTCTCCAAAGAAGGTTTCACCGCCTGCGGTCTCTAAGTTTACCAGAGCCCGGATGATCACGGATATGGACTGGGGGCTCATCTTGCCGTACTCACCCTCGAATTCCGCGTGATTTTCGGAGACATAGTTTAACATGGACTTTAAGTCCTTGGTGTCTATGAGTAAAAGGTTATTGTCATCTGCGATCTTGAACACGATGGATAAGATGTCGGACTGCAGGGGATTGAGATCCATCAGCCTAGCCAGCAGTAAGGGTCCCATCTCAGATATGGTGGTACGCAGCTGAATGCCCTTCTGTCCGTATACATCCCAGAGGGTGACGGGATATCCCTGCATGTGGAAATCCGTCTCACCAAGCTTAAATCGCTCTATGCGCATCAGCATATCTGCATTTTCACTGCCGCCCTCGGAAAGACCTGCTATATCGCCTTTGACATCTGCCAGAAATACAGGCACGCCCATGTCTGAAAAGCTCTCAGCCATGACTTTCAGGGTCACGGTTTTGCCTGTGCCGGTCGCGCCGGCCACCAGACCATGGCGGTTTGCCATTTTGGGCAGCATACATATTTTTTCGCCTGCGTCATTGATGCCGATCCAGATTTTATTATCGTTATACATTTTTTTCTCCTGTCTATGCGATGAAATCACAGCGTATCAGGTACAAGTATGTGACTGTGCCGGGATACACTTATTAACAGCTGCGAACTGTAACAACAAGTATACATTTACAGAATGTAAGGTTGAACCCTACACTGAATATTTATAACATACTTTGAATCGTATTTCAATAATATCAAAAAACTGCGGTTGTATAAATCACCGGGCTATGTTATACTGAAACACAAGTTTGTTGCTGAAAACAAACCGAAGAAGAAGGGATATAATGAGATGGAACCATCATGACGAAGTCATGATCTGTAATGGTTTGCCGGTACATATTATAAAGGGAGGGCAAAAAATGAAAAATAAGATCTTGGCATTTTTTTTGGTGTGCGCGATTGCCGTTACGGGAATATCTACGGTGGCCCAGGCGTTTGATGACAATGATGAGACCATGGAGACTGCTACTGAGATCACTATGGGTGACTCCATAGTGGGTGAGAATGAGCTGGCCTTGGATACCAGCGGATCCAGGGAATCTTATGATGTGGATTGCTATAAATTCACCATTGATAAAGAGCAGTGGGTAAACCTTACCGTAACACCGCACTATGACGGCCTCAGCTATACGGTCATCGGTTCTGACGGATATACCCAGCTTGCGTGGGATGTGGGAATGGGACCCGAGGCAGAGGGCGGTATCAGTGAAAAGCTTGCTGCAGGAACCTATTATGTTGAGATCAAAGCCACATGGCCGAACAGAACCGGTAAATATACAATTGCTCTATCCAATAAAGGCGCCAAGTTTGATAAGACACCGCTGCTCTTCCAGGCTGGTACCAATGCAAAACGCACGAAGATAAACCTTTCCTGGGATGAGGTGGATGAGGCTGACGGTTATATAGTATATCAATTCAACAAGAACACCAAGAAATTCAAGAAGATCAAGACTACCAAAAAGACCAAAGCTACAGTTACAAATCTTAAGACCGAGACGGAATACAGATTTAAGGTTACAGCTTATATCAAGGTCAGTGGGAAACTGATAGAAGGCGAACCCACCGAAGTACGTTCGGTATGGACAAACCCGAAAAAACCGGGCAGCACCAAGATTACGGGTATCACTAAGGGAGATAAGACTACAGCGGACGGTTACCCTGTCAGAATTTTTACTCTCAAATGGGATAAAGCGAAGGATGCAACAGGGTACTATGTTTACGGCAAGGTCGGAGCAGAGGATTACAAGCTTTTGGAAACCACGAGTGTCAATGAAGCGTATCTGTATGCAGGCGTAGGATTCAGCTATAAACTCTATGTTGTGCCTTATCGCTCTAAGAACGGATACACCACGAAGGGTGAGAAATCGGCGGTATATACTACCTCGAAGATGGATTGATTTTGCTTTATTCATGTTTATGATCAGTGCCGGACCGGATCAGTTTTGTCGCATGTGATGTGCAGACTGATCCAGTCTTTTTTATAGTGATTTTTCAGAGGTAAAAATGAGAAAACTAAAACTACCGCAGGGATTTGAATATGCGTACGAGACGCACCTGCATACAAGCGAGGCCAGTGCCTGTGCCAGGAGTACGGGTGCGGAGATGGCGCGCGCACATAAAGAAGCCGGATACACCGGCATTATAGTGACAGATCATTTTTTTTACGGAAACACGCGCATAGACAGAAAGCTGCCATGGAGAGACTGGGTGGAGCAGTTTTGCCTTGGATATGAGCACGCCAGGGAGGAGGGGGACCGCATAGGTCTGCAGGTATTCTTTGGCTGGGAGGCAAATTATCAGGGCACGGAATTTCTGATCAATGGTCTGTCTCCGGAATGGCTCTACGCTCACCCCGAGATCGTGGATGCCACTATCCCGGAGCAGTTTGAGATGGTTCACGAGGCTGGAGGCATGGTGGTGCACTGTCATCCCTTCAGGGAGGAGCCGTATATCCCCGAGATCAGACTTTTCCCGGAGTATATCGATGCGGTGGAGACGGTGAATGCAACCCACAGCAGCGTATACAGCAAGTCGCACAATGATCCCGAATTTGACGTGAAGGCACAGGCTTACGCAAAAGAGCATGATTTCCCTTGCACCGCCGGTTCCGACGTGCACAGTACCGAGGTGTTGTGCGGAGGCATTGCATTTTCACGAAAGCTTGCAGATTCCGCGGATTATATAAAAGCTGTAATGCACAGGGAAGAAAGAGTTCTTCTGACCGGAAATGAAGGCGCATAAGATTGCAGGATAGTGCCACTTTTTACGGAAAACGGGTGTGTTTCCGGTGAAGGCTGGTATGAAAATATTTAATGGGGCGATCACAACATTTACAGGAGCTTGTTTATGAAAAATACGAGGTTAAAAATAGGTATGCTGGTGAGCGGCATCAGTGATTTTTTTACGATCCAGCTTTGCAGGGGCATAATCCGCCATGCTGCCGAGCTTGGAGTGAACATATTTATACTGCCGGGCAAATATATAAACAGGGATGTCAGCGGACAGCCGGAACTGATATATGAATACCAGTATGCCACTGTTTTTTCGTTTGCAAAAAAAGAAAATCTCGACGGACTCATAATCGCCGCAGGCTGCATAGGGTGTTTAACCAACCGCGAGAATCTCATGAAACTGCTGAAGACTTTCGACGACATACCCAGCGTACTCGTGGCATCCAACTATGAGGGCTATACCTGTGTCTGCTACGACAATAAAAACGCGGTGGTTGAGGGCATAGAGTATCTCATCAAAAAGGCGGGGCGCAAACACATCTGTCTTTTGGACGGAAAGCCGGGCAATTCCGACGCTATAGAGAGAAGACAGGCTTATCTCGATACACTGGAAAAACATGGTGTTGTATTTGAGGAGAGGATGGCCGGCAGAGGGGATCTGTCCTATGACGAGGACACCAGAAACGGTATGAGAGCCCTGCTCAGAGATAATCCGGATATGGACGCCGTGTTCTGTGCGAATGATGAGACTGCAATGGCAGCCTATGATGTGCTGAAGGAACAGGGGCTTGTGGTCGGCAAGGACGTGCTGGTCATGGGTTATGACAATATCCATGCCTCTACCACCATGGAGCCGCCGCTGTCAACGGTTTCCGCGGAGCCGGTAAAGCTTGGTATGGAGTCTTTAGATGCGGTATTGAGAAAGATCCGTGGTGAGGAGATCTCCAATATCACCATGCCGTCGCGCTTTATCCTGCGTGAATCCTTTGGCAGGATATTGGACATCAGTGAGGTGACGGAGGATACCGAAAAGGATTTCTATGAGACATCCTTTGAGACTGTATTTTTTCACTATATCAACTCCTTCGGGCGCGACAAGGCGGC
>JAILBP010000045.1:0-4924 GCA_024680835.1 Lachnospiraceae bacterium
CAAGGTTGCTGAGTTTGATGCGATCGCATTCGGATGCCCGGCAATGGGTGCCGAGGTGCTGGAGGAGTCTGAGTTCGACCCGATGTTCACTTCTGTGGAAGGATCGCTCTCAGGCAAAAAGATCGCTCTCTTTGGTTCATATGGCTGGGGAGACGGTCAGTGGATGAGAGACTGGGAGGACAGGTGCAAATCCGCAGGAGCACAGCTTGCCTGCGACAGCGTGATGGCAAACAATACACCTGACGATGATGTGCTTGAAGAATGTAAAGGCTTGGGTGCCGCACTTGCCGGTTGATCGGATACGGACAGGGTATGATAATTCCTTCGCACATGGGCGTTCTTGAGACGCTGATGCGCGGAGGATTTTTTTTGATTGGACAACTTAGATACGCCACACACAACAGAAAATAGTTTGTTATTTGTTGATATATCAAGGATAAAAGATAGGTATCGGTTTTATCAATATGTAAAAGACCGTTGATATTGATACAATATTGGTTATAATTGAAGGTGCAACGGATATCGGGCTCGACGAAAAAAGGTATATTAAACTCTTTTGCTGAGTAGTATAGTAGAAAGGCAACGATATGAAATATGTTCAGCTTGCACAATTTTGTCACAAGATGAGAAACCTGTTGGATTCAGGCGTTGATATATCTAAGGCAGTACAAATGCTGGCGGATGAGGAGAGCGGTGCGTTCAGGACTGCTCTTTTGTGCGTTTATGAGGATGTAAGCTACGGAAAACCTGTAAGTGAGGCAATGCAAAAAAACAGTGATGTTTTCCCGGAAATGTTGATAAGCGCAGTGTCCATGGCGGAGATGGTAGGGGCTCTACCAAAGGCATTCGGCAGAATGTCCGATTATTTTCACAATAGGGATCTTCGCCGAAAAAAGATAATTCGTGCATCCATATATCCGGTTATCGTGCTGGGAGTTCTGATCATCGCTTTTCTGGCGGTAGCGGGAGTGTTTCATTTCTTCAAGATCGCAATAATGATAGTTGCTTTAACAGTTGCTTTGGGGATAGTAGCATTTGTGCTCGGAAGGAAAGTATTATTTGAGGGGGATATGGCGGTACATATGCCCTTTGTGGGGAAGGCTCTCATGAGAGAAGAATACGCTGACCTTTGTGATAATCTTGCGATGTTCTATGCGGGTGGGTTGCCGCTTGATGTGGCGCTGGAAAGCTGTGCAGGGGCAACCGGTTACGGCGTGTTAAAAGATAAGCTTAACAAAGTAGCGGCAAGCGTAAGAGGAGGTAACAGTCTCTCTGATGCTTTCAGACAGCAGAATCTCCCGGCAGAGATCATAAACCGTATCCGTGTGGGTGAAACATCGGGAGAGTTGGACAAAATGCTGGAACAGGCCGCAGCGGGTTACAGGCTGGGATGAAACATTAAGATGGCAAAGAGAGAAGGGATTATCCCTTCCTTTTTTGTTCTGGGTCTATTTATGATATTGATTTTAATGCAAGCAGATGTTATTATGGCAGTGGGTTAGCGATAGCTAATTGGGTGCACCTTTACTTTTTACACGAAAAAGGTAAAATAATTAATACAATTGTGAACTGATCAGGAGCAGTAAATGAAGCAATATATTGTAACAGGAATGACTTGTGCCGCATGTCAGGCCAGAGTGGAGAAAGCAGTCGGGAAAGTGGTGGGTGTAAAGTCCGTCAGCGTTTCATTGCTTACAAATTCCATGGGCGTTGACGGGGACTTTAACGATGCGGATATCATACGCGCCGTAGAGGAAGCGGGATATGGCGTAAAGTCAAAAGACAGTGCAGCTGATAATGTAAATATAGAGAAAAACAGTGCGTCTGCAAAGCTTGCGGCAGAGGAAGAGGCGTTAAAAGATCATGAGACTCCAAAGCTTGTCAGGAGGCTGGTTTGGTCCATAGGATTCCTTTTAATCCTTATGTATATATCCATGGGACATAACATGCTGGATCTCCCGGTTCCTGCGTTTCTGGTGCACAACCACCTGGGACTGGCACTTACGCAGATGGTCCTTGCGATCATCGTAATGTATATTAACAGGGCGTTTTTTATTTCGGGATTTAGGACTCTGTTTCATGGCAGTCCCAATATGGACGCGCTGGTTGCGCTTGGTTCGTCGGTGTCTTTTGGATGGTCACTGTATGTTTTTTACAAGATGACGGTCATGATAACGCAGGGAACCCCGAACGCGGATCTTATGGAGATCTATCACAGCGAACTGTATTTTGAATCTGCGGCCATGATCCCGGCGCTTATTACGGTGGGAAAGACGCTGGAGTCTCTGTCTAAGGGGAGAACAACCGATGCCCTGAAGAATCTGATGAAGATGGCGCCGAAGACCGCGACGGTGGAGCGGGATGGAAAAGAGGTTTTGGTGGACATCGATGAGGTTCGGATCGGTGATGTTTTCATTGTAAAACCCGGAGAGTCGATACCGGTAGACGGGACCATAATCGAAGGCGATACCGCTGTAGATGAATCGGCGCTTACCGGAGAATCCATTCCGGTGGATAAAACTGTGGGAGACAGCGTAAGCGCGGCAACCATAAACCGGTCGGGATTTTTTAAGGCAAAAGCCGGACGTGTGGGTGAGGACACAACCTTTTCCAAGATCATACAGATGGTCAGCGATGCGGCTGCCACAAAAGCTCCAATCGCAAGGATAGCAGATAAGGTCTCGGGAGTATTTGTGCCGGCGGTTATAGTGATCGCGGTCATCGTGTTTATCATATGGATGCTGCAGGGAGCGGGCATGGTATTTGCCCTTGAACGCGCGATCAGCGTACTGGTCATAAGCTGTCCCTGTGCGTTGGGACTCGCCACGCCTGTTGCGATTATGGTGGGTAACGGCATGGGCGCGAAAAACGGGATTCTCTTTAAGACCAGCGAGGCTTTGGAATCCGCAGGTAAAGTGAGTATCATAGCAGTTGACAAGACCGGTACCATTACCGCAGGAAAGCCCGAGGTGACAGATATTATTCCAGCGGATGGAGTGCCGGAAACAGAGCTTGTTGCAACAGCGTATCTTTTGGAGGTGAGGAGTGAACATCCTCTGGCCAAAGCAATCGTAAATTCGGTGGATGATCCACCGTGTCCGGTCAAACCGGTGGTAAACTGGAGGGCTTTGCCCGGCAACGGCATATCTGCCGAGCAGGATGGACAGGTTTTGTATGCGGGTTCGGGAAAGTTTATCAGGAGCGTATGCAGTATAGACAGCTCTATGGAACAAAAAGAGAAGAGCCTGTCTGAAGAAGGGAAGACGCCGTTATTTTTTGCAAGAGCGGGAAAACTGCTTGGAATGATAGCTGTGGCTGACGTTATCAAAGAAGATTCCGCGCAGGCTGTAAAAGAACTTCAAAATATGGGCATCGAGGTTGTCATGCTGACCGGAGACAATGAAAAGACCGCAAGAGCTATCGGCAAGCAGGCAGGAGTTGACAGAGTAATAGCGGGAGTGCTTCCGGACGGCAAGGAGTCGGTTATAAAAGCTCTGCAGAAGTATGGGAAAGTAGCAATGGTAGGAGACGGGATCAATGATTCTCCTGCGCTTACCCGCGCAGATATCGGCATTGCCATAGGAGCCGGCGCTGATGTGGCGGTGGACTCGGCCGATGTGGTGCTGATGAATTCGAAGCTTACGGATGTGTCGGCTGCAGTAAGATTAAGCCGCAAAACCCTTAAGAACATATATGAGAATCTTTTCTGGGCATTTGCCTATAACATTGTTCTCATACCGATGGCGGCGGGGCTTTATCCGGGCATTCGCATGAATCCCATGTTTGGAGCGGCAGCTATGTCCGTGTCAAGTTTCACGGTATGTATGAATGCTTTGAGACTAAATCTTTTCAAGGTGCATGATGCCTCACATGACCGCAAAAAGAAACAGCAGGCTTTATTGGATGAAGCTTTTGACAGTAACATGACAAATGACGAAACGGAGGAAAAGACAATGACAAAGACACTTAAGGTAGAAGGAATGATGTGTGAGCACTGCGAGGCCCGCGTAAAGAAGGCACTTGAAGCCGTGGCAGGCGTTGAAAGTGCAGTGGCAGACCACAAAGCAAATACAGCAGTAGTGACATTGAGCGCTGATGTTGCAGACGATGTGCTGACAAAAGCAGTTGAAGATCAGGATTATAAGGTCCTGGGAGTGGAGTAGATGTGTCGAAGCAAATTGAATCTATAGAGCTGGAATAATCTCAAAATGAAGAGGTTTTTTTGAGAAAGGCTGTAAGAGTGGGAGGGTTTCCCTTTGATGTAAATATCGATAGCCCAAACAAAGAAACCATTGAAGCAATGATAGAAGCAGAACGTACAGTAAGAGATCCAAAGGTGAAAGCTTATTCTGCAGACGAGGCATTTGAGGAGCTGGATAATGAGTGATCAGAACGAAAAATAAAAGGTGAAATGGACGACCAAATTCAAAAAAGATTACAAACAGGCAAAGAAGAGAGGCTGTGATATCTTTAACAAATAGGGATTAGCATGATCGTTGGATTAAGACCTCGCAGAGTAGAATCTGCGAGGTCTTTTATGTGGTTATTAAGAAAAACGGAAGAAATATAAAGGCTTTTATGAGATTGACCGCGGTTAGGCTTCCGCCTTTCGAGAGAGTTGAGGTTGTAAAGGCGAATGGATTCTTGTATAATACATTAATCATGAACTTGTATTTGCTATTTTGAAAAATGATAAAAATATTAGCCTTTAAGTGAATTGGAGCGGATGAGAAAATGATCAATATAAGAATTGCAACAAAAGATGATATTGAGCGGTCCATCCATAATCGGACTTTACACTTGCATTTTCCACCGTTTTTGCGGTAAAATAAAGGTTAGTGTTTTTACACTGATCGTAGAAATATAAAACAAAGGGGAACAAAAAAATGCCTGTAACAGAATTTCTTGAAAGAAACGCCAAACT
>JAILBP010000052.1:0-9855 GCA_024680835.1 Lachnospiraceae bacterium
GGTAGTGTCAACTCTGACACCCCTGTTTTGTTACTAAAGCTTTTATTTTAGGGAGTTTCAAATAAATAGAGCATTGACCTCCCTTTTTGGTATAATGTTAGCGACCAACCAACTGCCAGAAAGGAGCCAATGCTCGTGAACATTATACTTTATTTAATCCAGTTAATCAATCAACTTTATCAGCAAAATCGATGGCTGATAAACTTTATCTGTAAATACATCCCATTAAAGCAATGGGTTTTCGATGACGCTCATTCTCCAAAATACCAAAAGTTCAAAATAGATGAGCTTCCCATCGTTGAAGAACCTCTCCCAAAACTCAACTGGAAACAGATAGTCGCAGATTATCCTTCATCGCACAATGGAAAAATGCTGAAACCTATCCGCCGTAAAACGGATCCACATCTATCAAAATCATGTAAATGTCCAAGGTGTGATGCCCCAGTGGATTACATTTACCGCAACAATGGCAAAGCAGGTCAGCTTCTCTGTAAGGTATGTGAAACCACCTTTTTAGAAGACGCAGAAACCTCATTCTCAAAGCTCCATCTCAAATGTCCTCACTGTTCCCACACTCTTGCGCAGAAGAAGGAACGCAAGCACTTCGTGCTCCATAAGTGTGTAAACCCCAAATGTCCTTACTATCTCAAAAACCTAAAAAAGGTCGACAAGGAAGACCTTGATGAAGACTATGGAAAAAATAAATATAAACTTCACTATATCTACCGAGAGTTCGTGATAGATTTCTTTAAGTTTGATATAACCACCCTTCCGAAGAATGCGTCGTCTCTTAAATTTTCAAAACATAATGCCTATATCATGTCCCTTTGTCTTACCTACAAGGTCAATCTCGGACTGTCTCTCAGAAAGACCGCCCAAGCCTTAAAGGACATACACGGAATTTCCATCTCACATCAGATGGTCGCCAACTACTGCAAAACTGCCGCCATTTGCGTGAAGCCTTTCGTTGATAAATACCCTTACGAAAAAGGAACGACTTTTACCGCCGATGAGACCTATATAAAAGTCCGCGGTGTTAAGGGCTTCATCTGGTTCATAATGGATGCCGCATCTCGCGTTATAATAGGTTATCGGGTTTCCGACAACCGTGGTGTTGGTCCATGTATTATGGCAATGAGAATGGCCTTCCAGAATCTTAAAAAGCTTCCCAAAAACTTCCGTTTTATTGCCGATGCCTACAGTGCATATCCCCTTGCCGCCATGCAATTCTTACGTAAATACGGTAAGAAGTTCAAATTCGATATCACTCAGGTTGTAGGTCTTACAAATGACGATGCTGTTTCTAAAGAGTTTCGCCCATATAAGCAGATGATTGAACGTTTAAACCGAACTTACAAGGCGTCTTATCGTCCTACAAACGGTTTCGACAACTACAATGGAGCCAACTATGATCTAGCTCTCTGGGTGGCTTACTATAACTTCCTGCGTCCTCACAAAATCCATAACTACAAACGTCCGTTGGTTGAAAATGAAATCATCAAAAACGGTGGAAACATGCCGGGCAGATGGCAACTGCTGATATTGCTTGGTCAACAAACAATACATGAAATACAAAAAAAGTCTGCCACTTAACATGGAGCGGAACCGTTGTCAAGGGAACCGTGGAATACCGGAACCGGCGCAGCCGGTGAGGATATGCCGCGAAAGTCCCTTGACATAAGGTTCACGGATTATCCTATCTGTTGGGAAAGGTGCTATGCGCCTTTCCCTGCTTCCGGCGAGGACGGGTGCGGGCAGAGCCCGCATAATGGGTCAAGGGACGAGTCCCTTGCGGGTTCTTAGGGCAGAGCCCTAAGCCCTCGGAGAGCTGTCTGGTTTATTTACAGATAAGTTTTCAAGGTTCAATTTGAGCCTTATTTTTTCGGCTCGTTCTTTCATAGGTCACTTGACACTACCTAGTGTGTGATGGCACAAACGCCACTTATATTATACTATTCCCTTTACACGGTTCTGTCAATTTATACTTATTACCGATTTCAGTCACTAAACTCCTCCATTCATCATACCTTGCGGTGTTCCTTTTTCTTTGCGTTTTCAATCTTCTGAGCTCTCACTGCTTTGCTGCGTTCTCTCTGACCGGCAGTTTTAATACTAAGATCTGCAACGGATTGCTTGCGTTTAAGGATCCGTTTTTCCATGGACATATCCTTGTCTCTCAGATGGATCGACTTATCGATAACCTCTTTGCCGACCTTTTTGGCATGCTCGGAAAAATCTTTCGAAAACTTAAGTCTCGTCTGCCCGTCACCAGTGATGCAGGCATTTGACAGATACCGCTTCCGCGGTACATTTCACCTGTCTCTGCATCATAATAGCTCACCGTGTGTTTTTTGCCGTCTCCGGCCACATTAACCTGAGTCTCATCAACCTTCCATATATCCATCAGGTGATCCGTAGTGGTCAGGACTATCTTCTTTGCCCCTTTATGTGTTGAAGCGGCAGCAGCATATCGTAGTGGTTCTGGGCCATAGTTCAGATCACGGTAGTATTGACGTTTTTAATGCCACGCAGATTACATCTTCCCAGATGGATGTCGGTTATCGCCCCCGGTACCGGATCGTACAGCACGAGATCGTACTTTATGTAATCGGCAAAGGGCTTGTACTCCGGATGATCGTTTATATATTTTTGTACCCATGCATTTATCTCTTTTACCGACTGACCTGCTGCCACCGCTCCGCGGCTGTGACCGGATAGCATGATATTGATATCTCTCGGCTCCTCGCCCTCTTTGAATCGCTTGAATAAAGGCTCGATAAAATCCTTCGCGAATTTCCTTGCATTGACTTTGGAGCTCTCTATACTGTAATCACCGAGATTAAAAAGACCTGTTATTATTCCCATATCGGGAGATGCACCGGCTATGGCGTATCTCTTCTTTTGAACCGTCAGTTCGTCATTAACCTTGTACTCGCGCTCTTTTACGTGAATAAAATCAAAGTTTTCAACTTTTTGACCATAAGTTTTTTTGTATAATTCCGGATCTGCGATCTTCCGGATCTCGCCGTCATGTCCCTTGTGATTTTTTGATATTGTTAAGTTTCTGACCCGGATTCGGAACAAAGCCATCCTTTCGTTTCCGGATCCGCTCTTCATCGGCGTCCATTCCCATAACATAGCTGTCGGACTCCCTTGCCTTTTTATCCCGCTCCTCTTCAAAGAGTGAATACTTTTCGGGGTTTTGATAGAGAGCCACATAGGAAGTACGCATCTGTCCTTTGTCATCTATGGCATACGCCTTAAATCCACTGTCTTTCGGATATTCTGTCGCATAGACGATCCTGGGATGATAATTGGAATTTATAAGTTTATAAGATTTCCCGGATTCGGGGGATTTGGTATTATGACCGATCATATAGAAGCTGAGAATTCTCAGCATGCCGAATCTGTCGGCAACGGTATCCGCCCTCCTGTTCTCAATCTGTGACAGGATCTCTTCTCCGTCAAGTCTTTCCCTGGATCCATAGGCCAAGGTTTTCACCGCATCATACACGCTGAGCAGCATCCCGATATCCGACACCAGCCAGCCGTTCTTCAGGGCAGAGGAAACCAGAGTACACTTATTGTACTCGTCTGTACCGAAATCCCCACCGGCCACCAGCTCATCTATCCTCTCGTCCAAAAGCGAAATACACTTATTTTTCATCTCTTCCGGAACACCTTCGGACAGCTTTTGAGCATCATGCAGCTGCTTATACTCATCTATTATTTTTTTTATTCTTCTGACAGTTTCGGATCCATTTAATCGTAACCTCTGCCTTTTTCATCGCATGAGCATTCCATACCCATCGCGCTCATCAGGTTCTGAGACTCTCCACCGGACTCCTTCTGCAGAGTCTTTTGCGTACTCACATTATTTCTGTCTCTTCCCCCGAATGTACATAGGAAAGACTCTCCCCCATGATCCTCTTCATAATATCAAATGCCTCTGTTCCGGTACAATGGCAGGTATAAAACTTTGTGGGATACTTTTTCAGCTCTGTTGCGATATCCTCAATCTCAAGGATCTCCTCTTCCCTGTATTGCGTTTTCTTCATCAGGTGGAAACCGCTGATCACCGCATCCGGTACTTTTCCGTATTTATCCGCAAAAGCATCCAGTATACTCAAAATCCCATTATGGGCACATCCGGACATCAATACCGATCTCCCGTTTAGGCTGATCACAAGATAGTGTTCATGTATGAAATCATCCCTAATATATTCATTTCCCTTACGTATTAAAAGTCTTTTATTGGTAAAAGGCAGCTCATGGCTCCTCTTTGGTATCGTAAACAATTCAAGTTCTTCGTCGATCACCGTATCACCGTTTATAAATCTTACCTGTGGGAGTTTTGCAATATCAGGATCGATACCGATGTAACGATAGCGCTCAGGCGCGTCTTTTCCATCATCCGCAAAATACGCATCTGTTGCCGCCGCCTGCATATATATGGCTGCTTTATCATTTATCTCAGTGAAGGGGATGATCCCTCCGGAATGATCATAATGACCATGGCTCAGGATCACTGTATCAACATCTGATAATTTTATGCCCAGTATTTCGGCATTTTTAAGTGTATCTTCCGATGGTCCCAGATCCATAAGCAGCTTATGCTTTTCTGTCTCAATATAAAAAGAAAGCCCATGAGCACTTACGCAACCCGGATTCCCTTCGGTATTCTCGATCAGATTAACGATCCTCATATGACTTTGCTCCTTATTAATATATGATGTTTCTTTCGCGCAGAACTGTCAATCCGATAACAGCCTTCACAGGGGCATCATATCAGATCGTCGCATTCATGCTGCCCATGCTGTAACCCTTCATGTCAAGGGTCACAAACATAAAACCGATCTCTTTCAACTTATCACAGACTTCCTCACGGATACCGTCGGCGGCAAGCCGCGGGATATCAGCAGGCGGTACTTCAATGCGGGCCACATTTCCATGCATACGCACACGTTCCTCAAGAAAGCCTTTCTCTATAAGGAACTGCTCGGCCTTATCGATCATATGCAGCTTTTCCTCCGTGATCTCTTCACCGTACACAAACCTCGATGCAAGACAGGCATACGCAGGTTTGCTCCATGTAGGAAGCCCCATGGCCTTTGAGAGTTGACGTATCTCCGATTTTGTAAGCCCCGCCTCCCTGAGCGGACTCTTTACGGAGAGCTCCTCCACTGCGCGAAGCCCCGGTCTGTAATCTCCCATGTCGTCCACGTTGGATCCCTCCGCTGTGTATTCGATACCGTTCTCCTTCGCGATCCTTGCGATCTCCGTAAATATTCCGCGCTTACAGTAATAACACCTGTCGGGGCTGTTGTGCCTGTAGCTTTCCTCCAGTAAGGGATTCAATTTGCAGATGATCTGACGGATCCCACGCTCCTCGCAGAAAAGCTTTGCCTCCTTTATCTCTCTCTCCGGCACCGAAGCATCGGCCCCCGTAACCGCGATCAGGCGGTCTCCCAGTACCTCGTGAGCAACCGCCAGCAGAAAAGATGAGTCAACACCGCCGGAAAAACCCACCGCCAGTGAACCGAGACCTGCTATATTTTTTTTCAGATCTTCAAGTTTTGTCTGTAAGCCTTCGGATAAGGCTTCTGTTTTTTCGGACATTTCGATCCTCCTAAAGATATTTTGAGGCGATCCGGTTTTTCTTCAGCATGTAAATGCCCCTGTCTATTGAGTATACCTGCGATCCATGGTTTTTTCAATGGTTATTGTATTTTAAGCCGTTTTTTCAGTACAGCCAAATATTTTACATATTCGTCATCACTCGAGAGATGTTCCAGGATTATGGGCATATCCGGATCGATCCCACTCATCCTTGAAACATAATATTCCAGCGGGAATTCCCCGTCCCCGGGGCCGCACTCTTCAAGCCTTAAGGTGTAGCGGCTGTCCAGATGCACATCTTTTATGTGGCAGCTCCTGATATTCTCACCGAGAAGGTCAACGCACTCGTCTATAAACTCCTCCGGGTGGAAATATCTCTCGGCTGAATTTATCATGTTGATGATATCCATATGCACCGCAAATCTGTCCCTGTCTACCGCTTCCATGAGTTTTACATACTCGCGGGGTCCTGTGGGTATCATCCAGGGCATTGGCTCCAGAGTAAAAAATGTCTTCTTCACATTTGCCCTGTCTATTATATCACGAACCATCTCCACAGTCCGTTTCCATGCATCTTCCGTGAAGTTTTCCCTGTATCCGCCATCCCAGACAGGTCCGAATGCACCTGCCACATTTACCGCACACCTTGCGCCGACAAAATCCGCAAGTCTCAGCTGTTCCACGCAGTAATCCCTGTTGGCTCTTCGCTCATCATGATCCGCGGCAAGAGCGTTGCGCCATATACCTACCTCAGCAATCGTAAGCCCGGCTTTTTTTGCAGCCGCCTCATATGCAATGATCTTTTTTTCCGGCTCATTGCTCTGCACGGGAAATACCACGGTGCCGCATCCAAGCTTTACCTGATTCTGTGCCCACTCCTCCGGTGACGAATGAGTAAGCGGTGATGATGTACCCAGTCTCATATCTTACTACCTCCCACAAAGCGCAGTACCGACGAATCCACATCTTCCACTTTTGAGAAACCTGTAAAGCTCATAATATATCTCAGCTCATTTCCGACATGTTTCACGAATGATTTGACTCCCTCCGTACCGTCTTTTTCAAGCGCGGGCAACATGGATCTGCCTACCGCGCAGGCATCGGCTCCAAGCGCAAGCGCCTTAAAAACATCAGCTCCGCTTGCTATCCCGCAATCTACGATGATCTTTACATCGCGCCCCTCAAGCGCCTGCTTTATCTCCGGCAATACCATCATCGGCGGAACTGCATAGGGAAGACGGCCGTGATGGTGACTTACTATTATGCCTTTGGCTCCGATATCGGCGCATTTCACCGCATCCTGCACACTAAGCACACCTTTGACCACAAAAGGAAGCTCTGTCATCTCCACATATGAACGCAGCATATCCATGGTCTGTGCAGCCATCAGCTCACCGACACACACATCATATCCGTTCTCACCAAAGATATGATCTATGTCCATGCCTATACCGAACGCGCCGACGCTCTGCGCATATTGCATCTGATCACGCACCTTGCCGTTGTCGGCGTAGGGCTTCACTATCCTGACAGTCTTTGCACCCGTGTCAGCGATCTTTTTGTACTGATCGTTTTCCATCATGCCCACGAAATTTAAGATATTGCTCTCCTTTGCGGCAACTGAATATTCCTCTAGCCCGGAAAGTTCCCTCCCGGCAAAATGCTGAAGATGCGAAAAGGCAGGCATCATCACGGGCATATCAAATGTCTCCCCAAAAACAGTTGTGGAAATATCCGCCACCTTCGAATCTATGAGTCTCTCCTCGATCAATATGGAATCCATGTACCTTGCGGTTATCTCATTTGCATCGGATATCCTCTCGTAAGCCATGAAGCACCTCCCTGAAATTGTGTTTGTCCCGAAATCCCGATCCGATACTCCGGCATGATAAAAATCATATAGCGGACGAAATAAATTCCGCCCGCTATAATCACTCATAACCAAACTCTTCAACCGAATCGGATCAATCATCTCATTTTATCCGGATGCCGCTTTCCTGTACGCGACGTTCTTTAAAAGATTATAATCTCACCGTCCGGTTAATTCTTCTTATTATTTGACATGAAAAATATCATTTTTTGTCCACAGGATACGCCTATTTCAAAGCATCCTTCAGCACAGAAAGGTTGCATTTTTCTTATGCTTTTCCATTACTTTTTGTATGCTCCACCTTATTTATTCTCCCAGCAGCTGTTGTTTATGCTCAAACAGGGCAAGGTTTATGGTATAAATATCATAAACTTCCTGCTCTATAAAATACTCAATGATCAGATCAAACCTGCTGCTCGGGGAAAGCGCGTACCCCGCCCTTCCCAGAAAATCTTTAGTCTCGTCAAGGCTTAATTCCAAAGCCAGGGCGAATGCCACCGCCGTAATCTTCCTGGGCTGGTATGAAACATTGCTCCTGATCTTCGAAAACAGCTTCCTGTCAACGTTCGCACGTTTATAAACTTCCGTATCAGTATATCCCTTCTCATCGATCATCCTGAAGAGGCTCTCCTGCCATGTTTCACCGACATTGGCCATAAGATCCTCCAAAGAGCGCTTTGCGGGTACCGCCATGGCAGACGGAGCCAAAGCAGTTTCCTCTTCGTACGCCATTTCCTCAACTGCTTTGGCTTTTGCGGAAGTCTTTCTTCCCGGAAGACAAAACGAATCAGCAAACAATCTCCTGCCCTTGCTTCTCTCGTTGGGAAAGGCGCCGCCTAAAGCCATGTTTGCCTGCTGCGGGTACCCCCCTGTGTTCATCCTCTCAGAAACATAGTTTTCATCAATAAAGGCATCCACACCGGCAAAGATCCTGCCGGACAAAACAAAAGAATCCTCGTCAAATACTACGAGGGTTATCTCCATGTCATTATCGACCAGAAACTCACTGATCACGGATACAGCGATCTGAAGCGCATCAGCCTTTGGGAATCCATACACTCCGGTTGCGATCAGCGGAAATGCTATGCTCTCACACCCCAACTCCTTTGCCTTGCCAAGACTGTTCTCATAGCAACTGCGAACCGCTTCTCTCTCCCCGTGCTCACCGTCGATCCATTCCGGTCCGACGGTGTGGATAATATACTTCGCACTTAAAGCGAAGGCAGGCGTTGCCACCGCCTGCCCCGTTTCTATATTTCCAATCTTCTGTCTTTCTTTAAGAAGATCATCCGGTCCCGCTGCCATATAAATCGCATAATCCGTACCTCTCGCATACGTGGGTTCCGGATTGGCGGAATTAACAACAGCATCAGCATGTACCTTTGTTATGTCATTTCTGACTATACGAAAAGCCATATTAATCTCCCCACAATCTTTAAGTTCATATCGTCACTCCGAGTGTCCTATAACCGTATTATAAACAAAGTTTCGGCAAAATCAACAGATTATTGTTGCTTTGCCGAAACTGATTATCCCCGAAAAATTCTTTGAAAACGACCACCTGCCATGGTCATGTGTGATCAAGCCCTGTGGCGCTTCTTGTAATCCGCCTGGATTGGTGCGAGCATCTCATCACTGTCAAATGCCTTCTCCATAGCCTTTGCACTGCCGCAGGCTCTTGCGCAGCTCACCATCTTGGACATCACATTGAAGTTTAGGGCTGTGCCCTCACTGTCGCACTCATACCGTACCGCCCTGTTTGCAGATACGCCAAATCGACCTGCAACTGTAACCGCATCAATGTTGGCTCCCAGGAACACGAACTCCCAGTGGTTCTTCTTTTTCTTCTTCTCCACCATCTTTTTAACTTTATCGTATGAGTACTCTTTGCTGGCGTTCTCCATACCGTCGGTTGTGATGATGAACAAAGTCTTTTCCGGCTTTTCGTCTTCCGGAAGTTCCTTCTGGATCCGGCTGATATGGTGGATCGCTCCGCCAACCGCATCCAAAAGTGCCGTGCAGCCCCTGACAAAATATTCCTTTTCGGTGATATTCTCCACAGCCTTGAGATCCTTTCTGTCATGCAGGATCTCTGTCCTGTCGTCAAATAGAACTGTTGAGATCAACGCCTCTCCCTCTTCCTTTTTCTGCTTGTCCAGCATGGAGTTGTATCCCCCGATGGTGTCTGCTTCAAGACCTGACATGGAACCGCTGCGATCCAAAATAAAGATTATCTCTGTTAAACCCTTCTTCATAATACCTACCTCGCTTTCTGCCGGTGAACGGCTGCTCTTTATTTGTTATGAGGTAAGTATATTAAAAACCTTTACGCGAATGGTCGCATGGAAAGCGACATTTTTCAAACT
>JAILBP010000065.1:0-3685 GCA_024680835.1 Lachnospiraceae bacterium
AGACCTCTGTATTCGTAGTCATTTCCGTCAAGGGATGTGTCAAGCTTGATCTTAAAGCCTTTCTCTTTGCTGTAGCTGAAGAGATAGTATGAATACCACTCATCATAATCTTTGTCGTAATCGCAGGTGCCAAAACCGATGAGATTCTTTCCGGGGCTTACCAGAAGAGCCTTGTAGTAATAGCTTATGGCGTCACAGTAATCCTCGTCATCCAGTACGAGTGTGTTCTCTATAACAGGATTCAACGGATCTGTCACATCGAACATCACAAGCTTGATACCGGCCCTCTTGACACCGCCGTATCCGTTGTCTACTGTCTCAAAACCAAGACCCAGCACATGATTATCATCCCAGATATGTAGGTAATCCGAGTATCCCTCTATCTCAACCTCACCCAAAAGCTTCGGGTTTGAAGGATCGGAGATATCTGCCACAAACAGCGGATCGATACTCCTGTATGTTATGAAGTATACGTAATCGCCAAGATAACGTGCCGCATAAACATACTCGCCCTCTGCTATGCCACTGATCTTGCCGATCTCTTTCATCTTGGGATCCAGCATGAACATGGTATTGGTAGTGTTGTTCTTTTTATATGCAGTAGTCAGTACCATAAGGTTTCCGTCGATCTCATGGATAGCGAAGCTGTCCGGAATGTATCCATTTACCACTGCAGCGCCGCCGCCATACATATATCCGCCGCTTAAGGATATCTTTCCTATATGGGTGTTCTGAGTATCATAACCATAGCCGCCGTATTCCGTCTCATAGAAATATATGGATTTGTCGCTCACATAGATCTGTCCGTATCCATTGGCAACGGTCTTTGTATCGATGATAGTATCGCAGTCATCTATATCAAAAGAAGATATAACGCAGGATGAAGTATAATTATCTTTTATAAAGATATCCTTGGCTGCGATCGGCTCATCATTGATGCAGGGTATAAATACCGATACATCCTTGAGAGCTTCTTTTCTGGTAAGACCATCCGGTCGATACATATCGTAATTTGTGAAAAGATAGAGCTTATCGTCGATGAGCCTGCTGGTGTTATAGTAGCCGTCCTGTTTTACCTGACCCATGTATTTTGCCTCGGTGCGGTCGGATATATCATAACACATGGCTACTGTAGCTCTGTCTCTGTTATAGTCATAGTCATATATGTAAAATCCTTTTTCAAGCCAGTCGTAATCATCGTTATAGACCTGTTTGTAATTGGGAGTTTCAACCTCTGTAGCTACGACCACCAGAACATCACCGTGAACATACATTTCATGGTAATAATATTCGGTATCATCATCATCTGTCTCTATTTCGGTCTTTTTGCCCGGTTTTCCGTTTCTGATATCCGTGATGCTGATACAGTCATCTTCCAGCATGTAAATATACTTACCGTCTATCTTTACGATATCACCCTCGTCCACGCCCTCATGCATTACATTGGTGGTGGAAAAATCATCGGAACCCGTAGCGGTAGATTCTGAAGCGGAACTGTTTTCCGCAACCGGTGCTGAATCCGCTGTAGCGCCCTTTGCCGCCCCCTGCAAAGAATCTCCGGCATCAAATTCTTCCGCAAATGCAAATTCTTCCACATCATCGGTATAAAGGTCCGAACCGTAATTATATCTCTCACTCAGAAGATCATAGATCTCACCGTAGTTTTTGGCATGATCATAATCTCCTATGGATGCGATGGTGGTGCTGGATGATGCGATGGCATGGTTCTTTCCTTCGGAGCCTGTATTCGTAGTTGCAGTGCTATCCCCCGTACCTGTTGAATTTCCTGTACTTGCTGAGCTTCCTGTATTCCCTGTACTTGCTGTATTCCCTGTACTTGCTGTATCCCCTGTACTTGCTGTATTTCCTGTACTTGCTGTATTTCCTGTACTTGCTGAGCTTCCTGTATTATCGGTTTTACCCGTATCCGAAGCGGAATCTGCTTTTCCCGCATCGGCAGATGAAGAGTCATCCGCGCTGTCTTCGGTATTTTCATCAGTCTTTTCCATGTCCGTTACATCATCGGAGTTTTCTTCATCCGACACATCTTTTTCATCCTGAGAAGTTGCAGCGACCTGTGTGTCACCGTTATCCGATCCGTCTGAATCAGCTGCGCTTTCTGTAGTACTCTCGCTTGTCGCGGCCGCTTCATTAGCCGGTGCTGCTTCATCTGCCTGTGCCTCGTATGCAACATCGGCAGACGCAGTCTCTGTCTTCTGTAGCCTACTCTGTCTCCAGGTCACTCCGCCCAACACAGCCACTGCCACAACAGCTGCCGCGGTAACTCCCGCCTGAAGGCGTCTCTTCCAGAGAAGGCTGCCGTATTTTTTGCCCGTTGTGGGATCCGCCTCCGTTATAAACTTGTCATCGATCTCGCTGACTGCTTTTTTTATCTCGTCGTTTTTCATATTTTTATTCCCTCCGTTCTAAGATATTCTCTAAGATCTTCGCGCATACGGTGTAAACTCACCTTAATGTTGCTCTCCTTAAGACCTGAGACCTTTGATATTTCCGAAACCGAAAGACCGTAAAAATATCTCTGCACAAACATGATGCGTCTGCTCTTTTTCTGTTTGGACAGGAATGTATTCAAAAGATCTCCCAGTTCGCAGTCATCACCTACTGCCGGTGCATTTGGATCCGCGATGCACTCTGACAGTTCGTCGTCTATCTCAACAAATGATGCGCTGCGCTTTTCGGCATTCTGGTATGCGATTCTGTCAAGGGCGTGGTTTCTGCACACCTTCATGAGCCATGCCTTAAGGTTAGTGGGGCGTGTGGGCGGAATGCTGTTCCAGGCACTCATGTATGTATCATTTACACATTCCTCTGCATCTTCATGATTTACAAGATGCGTCGCTATGTAACTAAGACATTTCCCGTATTTTGTTGCGGTCTCATTCAGAGCCGATTCCTTTCTGGCAAAATACAGATCTATAAGCTCTCTGTCTTCCATAGCATCCTCCTTTTTGTCCCTCTTATCCTAAAAAACGGAAAAAACATAGACGGGGTTACAAAAAAATAAAAAAATCTAAAAAACCGGCAGGAAACACCTGCCGGTACAAAAAACATCTATATTGACCCGGGTGTAAACACTCAGTCTGATGTCACTGTTTTGTTCAGATCATGTCCGATCCTACAACTCAACTCCGTTGAGCTTTAATAGCTCTCTGGCGCTCTCCACCGAATCGACACCTGTGGGATTTTTGATAGGAGCGAATTCCTTTTCCCTAACAACCTCATAGGGCAGGCAGGAATCCAACTCATGTATAAGATCCAGAACCAGCTGCTCGTACTTGCATCCGCAGGGTTTATCGGGCTTTATGAATTCACCCTTCTCATCGATATGAGGTATCTTCTTCTCCACCACATGCAGCGGCAGTTTACCGTCCATGATGCGAAGGAGCGCATCTTTTTTGAACAGGTAATTCAGTATTACTCCGAAATTATATACTCTCTCGCCTCTCTCATCAGTGAGATCCATCATCTCATCGGAGAGCTCGTAATATTCCACGATTGAAGGCCTACCGTCCTCAAGGCACATAACACCAACGCCTTCGTCTCTCGAAACCTTTTTTATAACCTTGGATCCGACCTCAACTCCGGCATCTATGGTAGCTCCCACAAAGCACGGATCGCAGATCCTCTGCAGCACATTATCCACCGCGAAAATATTGAGCCACTC
>JAILBP010000102.1:0-9185 GCA_024680835.1 Lachnospiraceae bacterium
AGCACCAATACAGTAAGCGCAAATACAGTAAGCGGTAATACCACAAGCGGCAATACCGCAACCGGTGGTCTTGATACGGGCAGTGATGTGACAACAGAATCCGGAAAGATAACGGTTTCCAAAGGAAAAGTTTCAATAGTCTACACTGTTAAGGGAAAGACGGTTGCCCTGACAAAGGTTACAGTGAAGGGCAGTACCGTGAAAATCCCCACCACAGTAGAAGAGAACGGCAAGACCTACAAAGTCACAAAGATCGCCCCCAATGTTTTCAAGGGTAACAAAAAGATAAAAAAGATCGTGATAGGCGGTAATGTGACTCAGATCGGAAAGAAAGCTTTTGCCGGTTGCAGCGGAGTGAAGACCATCGTCATAGATGCTAAAAACCTGAAAAAGATAGGAAAAAAGGCATTCTCCGGAATACCGGAAAATGCCGTGATAAAGATCAAAGGTAATGCAAAGCAGAAGGCGAAAGCCCAAAAGCTTATCAGCCGTTCTTTTTAGTGAATCCTGCTCTTTTACGAAGAGTCGGATCCAGTATCCTCTTACGGATACGGATGGATTTGGGAGTTACCTCCAAAAGTTCATCATCCTCGATAAATTCAAGGGCCTGCTCAAGAGAAAGAATCTTGGGCGGTACAAGTGTAAGTGCCTCATCAGCGGAAGAAGATCTCGTGTTGGTGAGGTGCTTCTTTTTGCATACATTTAACTCGATGTCTTCGGGCTTGGCGCTCATACCTATGACCATGCCGCCGTATACCTTTTCACCGGGTCCTATAAAGAGTGTACCTCTGTCCTGTGCGGAGAAGAGACCGTAGGTCACGGATTCGCCGCTTTCGAAGGCTATGAGTGAACCTGTCTTTCTGAAGGTGATATCGCCTTTGTACAGGTCATATCCGTCAAATATGGTGTTGAGGATACCGTTACCCTTGGTGTCTGTCATGAACTCGTTACGGTAGCCTATAAGACCTCTTGAGGGAATCCTGAAGGTGAGTCTGGTGTATCCGCCGGAGATGGATCCCATGTTCTGAAGGTCTCCCTTTCTGGAAGAGAGCTTCTCGATGACGGCGCCGGAGAACTCATCCGGGACGTCAACATATGCGATCTCCATAGGCTCTGTCTTTTTACCGTTCTCGTCTGTCTTAAACAAAACCTCGGCTTTTGATACCGCAAACTCAAATCCCTCGCGGCGCATGTTCTCTATGAGTACTGAGAGATGCAGCTCGCCGCGGCCGGAAACCTTGAATGTATCTGTATCCTCTGTCTCCTCAACCCTGAGTGAAACATCGGTGTTGAGCTCCCTGAACAGCCTGTCGCGAAGATGCCGGCTGGTGACGAATTTACCTTCGATACCTGCAAGGGGAGAGTCGTTTACTATGAAGTTCATGGCCAGCGTGGGTTCTGAGATCTTCTGGAATGGTATTGCCACTGGGTCGTTGACACCGCAGATGGTGTCACCGATCTTAAGGTCTGCGATACCTGAGATAGCCACGATGGAACCGATCTCAGCCTCGGCTACGGCTGCCTTTTCAAGACCGTAGAACTCGTAAAGTTTTGAGATGCGCACCTTTTCGCGCCTGTCGGGATCGTGGTGATTGACTACGATGGCCTCCTGATTGATGCGGATGCTGCCGTTGTCAACCTTGCCGATACCGATACGGCCCACATATTCATTGTAATCTATGGTGGATATGAGGATCTGAGTCTCTGCATCCGGATCACCCTCCGGTGCGGGGATATAATCCACTATGGTATCAAAGAGAGGAGTCATGTTTTTGATCTCGTCATTGAGGTTTTTGATGGCATATCCGTCTCTGGCTGATGCAAATATGAAAGGACATTCAAGCTGCTCATCCGAAGCATCGAGATCCATCAGAAGCTCCAACACCTCGTCAACAACCTCTTCCGGTCTTGCCTCCGGTCTGTCGATCTTGTTGATGCAGCAGATCACGGGAAGATCCAGCTCCAACGCCTTCATCAGCACAAACTTAGTCTGTGGCATTGCGCCCTCAAAGGCATCTACCACCAGGATAACACCGTTCACCATCTTGAGCACACGCTCCACCTCACCGCCGAAATCCGCATGTCCGGGTGTGTCGATGATGTTGATCTTGGTGTTTTTGTACATGATGGCTGTGTTTTTAGCCAATATAGTGATACCGCGCTCTTTCTCGATATCGCCTGAGTCCATGACTCTCTCTCTGACCTCTTCATTCTCCCTGAAGACGCCGCTCTGTTTTAACAGCTCGTCCACCAGAGTTGTCTTGCCATGGTCAACATGGGCGATAATAGCTACGTTTCTGATATCTTCTCTCTTGATCTTCATACATACCTCCGATGAGATTATAAATCACTAAATTAGTATCATATCATAGCAGTCGGCTTAATCATATTGACAAACCGCATAAAAATACAGGTTTCAGGGGTGCAATTCACAGTCAATTTGGTGGAAAAAAGTTATTAAAACTTAGACAATTGATTGAAAAAAATGGTATACTGTTTTAAAGGCTCCCTCTCCGGGGGAGCTGTCAGCCGCAGGCTGACTGAGGGGGTTAAGCTGAACATGTGCGGAAAGGTACGATAGGACAGACAGCAAAACATCACGCGTGCTCATAGTAGACGATATGGCGATCAACAGGATGGTACTGGCATCACTTCTGGCAACTAACGGAGTTTTCCTCTATACTGGCTGCTTTTGATGAGGGCAGCGGTTACAGGAAAACAACAGCTGAAACGGGCGAAAGCCTGCCGCAGGCATCCGCACCCCGTGTGAACAGGAACATCCTGTTTATCTCAAACGGCATCGGCATCATCAAAAAGGGAATAAAGCAGAGCCTGACAGCAGCCGGGTTCAGGGTGATCGATATACCGGATGAGCCCGATCGTATCATAGTCCACAGAAAGGATGCGGATATGATCCTTTATTACCCTGAGACAGGCGATGATTCACACATTGGTATCACCATGAACATTCTCGGCGAGATATGTCAGGATGATAATAAGGAGCTTTGTCTTATCGGAGATAATTCTGCTATACCAACGATATTTCTCACCTGCAAAAATGACAGGGAGCATGTGTTTAATATTCTGGAATACAGACCTGACGGCTATCTTCTGAAATCTTCCCGCAAGGACACCATACTGGATGTGATCAGAAGGTTTTTTGCGGAATCGATATTCAAGCTTACTGTAAAAGCACAATAAAAAGGCGGGGGATCGATCCCCGCCTTTAGTCTGTCTGAGATTTATTCTATGTTGTATTCGCGTTTTTCCTTTTCGGTTAGAGTTTTGCCGTGAAGCTGATCCCCGGCCTCCGCCAGCAGCGCATTGCAGTCCATGTAGTGAGAGCGGTATACATTCAGACCGTTGCACTGTATAAAGGACTCATCCTGTCCGAAATATGCATAAGTATCGGGCACAAAGGCTATCAGGGTGTAATCGGTATCTGTGAAAACATAGGCACCGTCGCGGCAAATGCATATTAAATGTCCATGTTCTTCGTCGTTCAGAGTGTATAAGATTTCCGAATCAACGGATACAAGGCTGCGATAGTCGCCGGCGTCGATGTCCCATATGCAGACAGGCTGACCGTCAGCCTGAAGCAGCAGACAGGAATCGTCTGCCGTAAATCCGGCAAAGCCCGGCTGATCTGACTGAAGCGGGATCTCGGTACTCACCTTACAGGTTGAAAGATCGGCTATCCGTACAAACCCGTCGGAACAGAACATAGCGGCTTTTGTCTGGGCGTGATTTAAGAACAGTGCGTCCTGACCATAGCCGGTTGATACTTCCCACAGCCCGTCGGCTTCAATTGGAGTGGAGGTGCCTGTATTCAGATCTGTTACGCACAGCCTGTTCTTGTCGTAGACGATAATGGCTTTTTCTCCGTTCTCCGTAATCTTTATGTAATCTATGTCTCCCTCACATTCCTGTGAACAGAGGACGGTTCCCGTCTCCAGATCTAAGACGGAGTATTCATCGGAGAGCCAAAGTACGCAGTACCTGCCGTTATCGCTGAAGCATGAGTAGATGAAGAGATCTTCGGTGCCGAAATCTTTGTACCCCGTGTACACGGCGTCCTTTGCCAACGGATCTACGTACCACAGACCGTCCATGGTGGAGATCACATGTTTGCCGTTGTAGAAGGATGTGCTCTTTGAACCGGCATTATTCTGATCAAAGCAGTACAGGAGGTTTCCGTCCTTATCGTAATAGTAATAAACACTGTAATCGGAACTGTCTTCGGTGACATAGTATTGTCCATCGGGATCCGTCGTCACGGGAAGCTGTTTATTCTCAAGTTCGGGGAGAGTTTCCAGCCCTGTACCTGTGTGATATGACAAAAGATAGAGATCACTCCCACCGGCGCATCTGATCAGGCGTTTATCACCGTAAAAGAGAAGATCCCTGAGTGGCAGGCGGCTTTCGACACGCTGGAAATCCAGACGGCGCCCGCCTTTGGTGTCGATCCAGTCCATGACACCGTCGGAGTAAGCGACAATGCCGTAGTCTGAGGATTGCGCCAGCAACAGGGTCTGCACATCGTTTGAGACAGTGAAACGGGTCTGTTCCTCGCCGGTTCCGGCGTCCCACTCGTAAACCTTGTCGTCGAGAGCGATGACTATGCGGCATACATCCTTGTCATCAGACGCGTGTTCCTGGATCTTCATATGGGTTATGAAAGTCACCGCATTTTCCACGGTGATCTTCGTGTTCGTCTTCCATAGAGAGCCTTCGTTAGGATCGATCCATTCCAGCCTGATGCGTTTTACTCCGTCTTCGCTGTAGTAGAAGTCTGCGTTACAGGTCAGGACGGCAACATGACCGTCGCTTGATGCCGCGAGTTTTAAAACTGCTTCGTCGGCTAGGGTGATGTCCCGAAGTTTTCCCTTTTTGGCGGAGATCACGGTGAGACAGTTTTTGACGTCGGTCTCAGACGAGTGGGATACTAACAGGATGCCGTCTCCCACATATACACATTTTGATCCGAAGGTCTCATCACCATCGTTTTCCACTGTGTTGATAATATCTCCTGCAGTGGTATCTATGCAGGTCACGAGATTATTGCTCACAAGGAAAGCCATGTGTTCGCTGCAATCGATGAAGGCGTATGTGGTGTAACCGTCGGATTCCGTGAATGAAATTTCATTTCCTTCGTGGTCGAGAACACAGAGACCCGAATCCATGGCCACATAGATATATTCATCATCAGCTTCAACTGCCACGGCGGTATCCGATGTTTTACGGCTGTGCAGATAGAAGGGGATCTTTACGATAAGCTCGAGGCTCTCCGGGTCCCAAAGGTAGATATTATTGCTGTAATCTACAGAGAGGATGTATTTTTGGTCAAAGTTTAACTTCATGTCGGAGACAGGCTGGTCATGTTTCAGTATCCTGTCGTAATCCAGCTGATTGCCATTGTCATAAACATGAAGCGCACGGCTTAAGGCGTATTCGCATTCTGCAACGAAAGGACGGTCGTTTGATTCATCAGGCAGACCTTCCATCGCAATGAGAGCAGCGGCCTCACGTTTTCCTTCGTCCAGCAGTTTTAATGATTTCTCGGCGTAAAAACGGGACTGGTTTTTCTGGGTTTCCTGATATTGCAGCAGGATATCGTCAGCGAGCTGCGCTTTTTCTGCGGCAAGGTTGGCACTCTCTTCGGCGAGTCTTGTCTTGTCTTCCGCAAGTCTGGCATTGCTGTCAGCTAACATCTTCATCTGCCTTGCCACTGTGGCATTGTACAGACCGAACGCAAGACCCAGCACAGCCACCGTTCCCGCAGTTCCGCCGATGATGGCCATATTGCGCCGCATGATGCGCTCCTTATGCCTCTGTCTTAACTCATCGTAGCTGCATCCGATGAGGGGTGATACAAGGCGCATCAGCTCGGTTTTGAATTTTTTGTTGCGCTCGGCGGGGGTTGCGCCGCGGACATCCGCAGCCAAAGGCTCCACAGGGTTGCCGTTTTCGTCGTTTAAAAGCTGGGGAGGGAAGCTCTCTGCAGGTTCACCTTCTATGAGGACAGCCAGGACGTGCTCCCTGTCATGCAGAGAGATAAAACTGTCTATCTCCTTGCAGACCCAGTAAGATTCCGGGGTGCGGGGAGAGCAGATCACCAACAGATATTCAGAGTTGGTGAGCGCTTTCGTTATGTTATCATCCAGATCGCTTCCGATGGGCAGCTCCTCCTGATCACGGAAAACACGCTCGATACGCTTTTTGCCGTATTTTTTCTGCACGGATTTGGGTATGTGGAAGGTTTCCAGACCCTTGTGCAGTTTTTTGGCGATCTCCATGTCAAGCTCGGTATGTCTGTAGCTTATGAATGCGTTGTATTTCATGTGAATACTCCTGTTTGTCAATGGGGTGACTGTGTTGTCAATCGGACTCGTCCGCGTTGACACATTTCCTGTATGTTTTATCAAATATCCGGCGGGCGATGATGTAAAAATCTGTGTGATCATCGGGGCGTACGCCCAGAAAATCGCCCTTCACCCCGAGATAATATTTTTCGGGATCCCATGATGTAAAGATCTTAAGCCTGTGATCAAGTTCTTTTGCAAAAATATAACTTCCGCCAAGGGCTATGCAGGATCTTGCGAAGGGCAGGAGCTTTAGGGAATCGCTGTGATCCGCTGCCAGCACCACGGGCTCATACTCACCGGGATAAACATACGGATCATCGCAATACCGGTAGGAACGCTCGAATTTGTCTTTCCGGCATGGATAGATCTCGCCGTCGATGCCGATGATGATGTAGATATCCTCCTCGATCTTGAATTCGATATCGCCTTCCAATGTCCGCACCAGTATCTTTGTGCCGCAGGGCGCAAGAGACTTTGCCTCCACAAAACCTAAGGGAACCTCGATCTTTTCGTACCGTTCGTAGCCTGTAATATCTTCCGTTTCTTTTCCCGCATACCGGATCTCGCTTCCTTCATAATAGGAGTGCATGCGCTCTCTCATGAGGTCGCGGATATCGTCGGATTCATAAGGGATCCCTTTTCCGGGGAAAAGATCCTTTTGCAGAAGACCGCCGGCTTTTGTGAGATGTCCGCCTCCTCCGCCCAGACCTTGCGTGAGATATCCGGCAAGCTCATCCGCTTTTACATTTACGGAGCAGCTTCTGACCGAGATCTTAACGCCAAAGGGGAGGATACTGTAGACCAGACATGTCTCCAGGTTTTCAACCTCTAAAAACATATCGCTGATGACACCCAGAATATTCGGATCACAGGGCTTGGCCTCTATGATGCCATAGGGATGAATTTCGTCATAATATGCGCTCTCAAGGGCCTCGCCGGCTATCTGAAGCTCCTCTTTGGAAAGGTTGGAGTTGCGGAAGGAGAGTACATCACGGATCTTATATTTTGCATGGTCACGCAGATCCTTATCTGCAGGATGCGATATTTCCGCCAGACTGCCGGTGTCTGTAAAAAGGCCGTAGTACAGCGCCGTTGCAAGATCCGGATCATCGTTTATTTCTATCCCCTCATCCTCCAGCAGCTTAAAAAATACTGTGGAACATGAGCCGTAGTTGCTGCGCACCTCGGAGAGGGGCGGAACCGTCGTGGAGATCTGATGGTGATCTATGACGGCGATTTCCTTTGCCTCGAAGTGAGTCACGTTTCTCTCGCCGTACTGACAGTCCACCGTGACCAGAAGATCCGGCGCTTCCAGCTCCTTAACATATTCCACGGGAATGTTCAGCGCCTCTTTCATGAGCAGAAGATTGCTCTTGGTGATCTCGGTCTTGCCGCTGTATATAAGCCGTGACGTTTTACCGTTTCGCTCAAAGTATTTTTTCAGGGCAAAGCCGCTTGCCAGTGTATCCGCATCCGGGTTGTCGTGGCACTGTATCACAATGTTGTCATATTGCAAGAGCTCGGATAGTTTGAATTTCATTTTTTTCTCCTGTTGGTGTTTTCTGCGTTCGAGAAGATCAAAATATAGCTTGTTTGATTTGGTAAAGTATAGCATAGGTTGAGTAAAAAGTCATCGGCGTATTTAAGCGAGTTTCTATGGCAGAGGGATTGATGGTTCAAATGATCAGACTTATCAATACTGACACCACAAGCCCGATCACAGCGCAGGCGACAGTCAGCAGGATCTTCTGATAAGGCCTTTTGGCCTCCTCGCGGATCGACTCGATCTCGTCCAAGGTCTTTCCCTCCATGAAAGCCGTTATTTCTCTGTAGGTTTGGATATCATGAACCTTTTTTTTACGTTCGATCAACAGGGCAACTCCCATACTCACCGAAGCCAGCAGCAGCCACAGACCAAAGCCTGCCCATTTGAGATACTTGGCAAGCGGTATCGGTGTGACCAGAGTCAAAAAGAATAATATGGTAAATATGCGGCTCATTTTACGGAAATCTTCGATATCTGTCTCATTGATGATCTTTTGCATTTTTTCAACATCTCCTTTGAGCAGAACATCCACGGAAACTCCAAAGATCTCACTCATTCGCAACAGGCTGTTGATATCCGGATAGTTTTTGCCGGTCTCCCAGTTGGAAATAGTCTGCCTTGAAACATAGATTTTTTCCGCGAATGCTTCCTGTGAGAGCTTGAGCTCTCCTCTGTATTTTTTTATCTGTTCTCCCACATCCATGGCGAAGCTCCTTTCAATAGCAGTATTTTCGCACAAATTGTATTGTTTGAAAAGAGAACTTGTGGAAATTCCTGTCTTGTGGTAAATAGTAAGGTTTTCTGTTCACTGACCCGGATTTATTCCATTGTACAAACAGATACGGTATATCGGGATGCTGTTGATTTCAGGGATTCTGCCTCAAGGCGGATCCGGTTCATCTCCGCAGCGTCGCAGGAAGCCTTCGCATTGAGAAAGCTGTAAAACAGACCGTAATACCTGAAATCGGGGTCCGGTGATCCGCAGAGGATCTGAAGCCGGTCTTCATCAAAGAAAGCTTTGTCTCCTTCTAACATTCCCTTGATTATGATGGAGAGCAGGGCGCCTTCCTCGTCTCTTTCTCTTCCGTGCTGTATTATCCTCTTAAATCTTGAACCGTCGTTATACAGGATGCCGGTTTTGATGTTCATGGGCAGGATGCAGGCAATTCCTTCTGCTATTGATATCATTGCGATCATCAGGACCGGTTCACTTTTGGTAAAGACAAATAACACCATGAAGACGACGCCGAAACCTATGGAAGCTAAAGGACCGG
>JAILBP010000133.1:0-6790 GCA_024680835.1 Lachnospiraceae bacterium
ACCAGCTTACCGTTCGGATTATCTTTTACACGATCCCACAGCTCGTCGGTGAATTTAGCCTTATACTTTCCGTAAAGCTCCAGCTCGTCCTCCGATATGCCATACTCTGCAGCAACTTCCCTGATATGGATCATCTCCGATTCCTGTGCGATCTCAATATCTGTCTTCATATTCATGACTCCTTTCTATACCTTTAGCTTTCATGCCGGTCCACCCAAACCGGCTGAAGTTAAAAACCATTTACTAATGTACCTTATTTTCCATAAAATCACAATGGTTATTTTCTCCAAATAAAAAGACCACTCCGGTATCATTTCCGTAGAAAACATGAAGTCTGAGTTTTCATGTCTCCGGAATGATAACGGAGTGGTGTTTATGACTTACTTTCTGCTGTTATAATCGTCGATCGCGGACTTTATCGCTTCCTCTGCCAGCACCGAACAGTGCATCTTATAATCCGGAAGTCCGTCCAGTGCCTCAGCCACCGCTTTGTTGGTGAGCTTCATCGCCTCTGACAGGGGCTGTCCCTTTATGAGCTCGGTAGCCATGGAGCTGGATGCTATGGCGCTGCCGCAACCGAAGGTCTCGAACTTGACATCCTTTATGATCTCATCCTCGATCTTCAGATACATCTTCATGATATCGCCGCATTTTGCATTTCCAACCTCTCCGATACCGTTTGCATCCTCTATAACTCCCACATTCCTGGGATTACGGAAATGATCCATTACTTTCTCACTGTATAAAGCCATTGTTTTTTCCTCCCTGTGATCTCATCACAAAATAAACTGTTTTTTACCTTCGGTAAGGTCCCGCCAGATCGGCGAAAAGCCTCTCAAATATTCCACGACCTCCGCGACCTTTGCTATGATCTCATCTACATCGGAATCCGTTATGCTCTCATCAATACTGAGTCTTAATGATCCGTGGGCAACATCATGTACGCGGCCTATGGCCAGCAGCACATGGCTGGGATCCAGAGAGCCCGATGTGCAGGCGCTGCCCGACGATGCCTGTATCCCCTTGTCATCCAGCAGCAGCAACAGCGACTCTCCCTCTATGCCCTCAAAGCAGAAATTAACATTTCCTGGAAGCCTGTTGGTCTCGTCTCCGTTTATGGCTGAATGCGGGATTTTTTTCAATCCGCTTATGAGACGATCGCGCCTGGTCTTCACATACTCAGCGTTTTGGTCAAGATTATCATAAGCCTCCTTCAATGCCACAGCCATAGAGGCTATGCCGGGAACATTCTCCGTACCCGCACGTCTGCCTCTCTCCTGGGCGCCTCCCTCGATAAGGTTTGTGATGCGTATCCCCTTTTTCACATAGAGGAAACCAACGCCTTTGGGGCCGTGGAACTTATGCGCCGATGCGGACAGCATGTCGATATTATCCGCTTCCACATCAACAGGGACATGACCGATGGCCTGAACCGCGTCTGTGTGAAAGAGTACACCATGTTTTCTGCAGATCTCTCCGATCTTTCTGATGGGCTGTATTGTACCTATCTCATTATTTGCAAACATAACGGTCACAAGGCAGGTGTCCTCGCGGATGGCAGCTTCCAGCTCCTCCGGGACCACAAGTCCGTTCTCATGCACATCCAAGAGGGTAACCTCAAAGCCTTCCTCCTCAAGCCTTTTCAGAGTATGGAGAACTGCATGATGCTCAAAAGCAGTGGATATAATATGCTTTTTCCCGTTCTTTGCGCCAAGGGCTGCCGCTGTTCTGATAGCCTGATTATCGGCCTCGCTTCCGCCCGATGTAAATATGATCTCCCTCGTGTCAGCATTTATGACCTTTGCCACTTCACTCCGGGCATTTTCCAAAATCTCTTTGGCTTTTTGCCCTACAACATAAAGGCTTGAAGGATTGCCAAAATTCTCATTCATCACCTTTACCATGGTGTTTATGGCCGCCTCACTCATCCTGGTGGTGGCAGCATTATCCGCATAGATCAATTCTTTTCCCTCCGTTTTTCTATTCTCCTATATCCCTACTGTATTAGTAGGTGTATGCCATGCTTGTATCATATATGTACATCAAAGTTCTGTCAAGAGTTTTTTCGATTTAATTGTAGCCGGTTGTTACCATTCACAGCTGTATTAAGGTGTATTCCGACATTCCCATACACATATACACTGCCCGTATAACAGAATACATATGAAATAGCATGAAATCATCTTAATTATTTAACATTCGTTTGAAATATTATAATTTATACAAAAAAACTATATATTTTCTGAAATTATTATGTATTAGTTTGTAAAAAATATATAAAATATGAAATATTTTGAAAAAACACTTTACACACAAAAATATATCATATATACTATCTTTTGTTGGGAGACGTAATAAGACTTCCGACAGATGTTTTTACGGAGGAAAGCCTTTATGCTCGGAGAAAAATACTATACAGTAGCCGATGTGGCTGAATTCACGGGCATGACAGGTCGTACCATCAGAAATTACCTCAAGGACGGCACTCTGACCGGTACCAAGATCGGTGTTCAATGGAGATTTACGGAGGAGGATATCAAACGTCTCTTCCACAAGGAATCCTTTGTGATAGAAACACCGACACAACATGTCAGAAACTTTATGTCGGGGACGGACAGCTCCCTTGAGAGGTTATGCAGCATTATCGACCTACCCGGTCTTTCCGAAGATGAGGGCAACGAGCTTTTTGATTCCCTCACCGGACGTGACGAGGATCTGAGTGTATCGAGAGAATACTTTGAGGACTCCGGCGTTTTCAGGATATGTATTTCCGGCGGGACATCTTCCGTTGAATCCGCGCTCAAACTCATAAAACGTAAAACATCATAATACAGCACCCATTTATATCCATCCTTCCTATGGATCCTTTCTATGCATAAAGAAAAAGAACTCCGGTTTCCCGGAGTTCTTTTTCATATATCTCATATTCAACTGTGAACTATTGTAACAGGCTACTGCCGTATTAGTTGCTGTTCTCCTGATTGTGAACCATATCGCAGATTATGGCAAGTGCGATCACCATATCCTTAAGGCTCTCGTCGTAGATGCGGATACGATAGCAATCTGACCACAGGGTTGCCGCAGTGTCTACATGTCCTATGGGCTGTCCGCCGATCTGAATATCAAAATCATATCCTAAGATATCGCCCTGGATCTTAAGCTCTTTTCCGTTTACGGTACCGTTGAGCTCGGGGCTTGAGAACTTCATCTTCTTCTTAAGCTTGGCTACCTCTGCAGCTCCCTGTGTAATGGTGAACTCAGGCATGATAGCTACCAGCTTCTTCTTGATCTTCAGAACTTCTGTTCCGTTTCTCTGAATAGAGTAATTGAGACGGGCAAGGTCTCCCTCTACATGATAAACAGTATTCTCATTCTGATCGAATATATCAAACTTAGGCTTAACAGCGATGAGCTTCTGCTTCATATACAGAGCGATCTCCTGTCCTGTAGACGTATTAGCGCCGCCGCCCTGAACAGATGCGGTAACCTCCTCACCGTTCTCAAGCTTCTTGATAACGCTCAAAAGCTCATCAACAGCATGGTCTGCTGTGGAAGAACCCTGTGTTTTGGCACCTAACAGCATACCTACACCCATGTTCATAAGAGCTGCGGTGTTATTGTTGCCGCCTGCACCGATCTTGCCCATGATGACATTTCCCTTGTCAACACGGCAGAAAATATCATATTCCGGTGTTACATTGCGATACATTACCGACTGGGTACCTTTGATATCACCCATCACCGGAGTACCAAAGCTAACCGATATTCCGGAAAGCTTGTCCAAAAGATCCTGATTTGTAAAGTTACGTGTGTTCTTTACACTGGCAAACCCCATGTTGCCGCCGCCTGACATGTCAAATAAGCCCATTTTTTTCTCCTCCGTTTACATTTTCATTTTGATAAAAGTGTTTTATCTGATAAAAGGATCGCAAAAAAAACATGATCCGTTATCATTCAATTGTACCTTCTAAGCAGAAGCTATTATGCCCCAAAAAAGCTTGAAAGGCTGAAACCTGTCGGCATCGGGATAGTGAACATATAAGCAGTAGCTACCACGAAGCAGATCAGTGCACCGATCAATACAATAGTACGGTTCGGTAACGATTTGAAAATACCTATGATACCTAACAGGAAGAGCACTATAGAGTAGATAACAACTACAAGATTGAACTTGTCACCGCATGTGTTGTCACGCTGTCCCTGTGCTAAGATCTCATCGGATTCAGCCAAAAGATCTCTTGCATTCTCATAATAGCTGTCTACGTAGCCTTCCTTATCGAAGGGAGATACGAGATATCCGGTACTCTCCTCCTCAGCAAGAGCCCACTCTATTGCCTCATAGAACTCATCAGATACGTTATTCTCCAGCAGGACATCCTTTTCGTAATTGTACATATCTGCGTTGTCGTAATCACCGGCTTCCTCTGCAAAATCAGCCTGGATCTTGAGCTTGTAGTACTCATTCCACAGAGTCATGTCCTGATTCATGTACTGTGAAGCCTCGTTCCATTCAGAGTTGGCCTCTGCGGAAAGGTTGTTACTCTTGGCGTAATTGGTCGCCTGATTGCCGCCGTGCAAAGATCCGATCCAGCCTGCCCATGCTGTCAGAAGTGCGGTAATACCCAAAAAGATAGCTGCTATGGTCTCAATGACCACTTCCTTTTTGGATGCTTTGCTCTCTGCCTTTGCGCTTTCTGTCTCTGTTACTTCCTTCTTTTCTTCTTTTTTTTCTTCTGCCATTTTACCTTTCTCCTCACTTTTATTATCCCCGGCAATACTCCATGCCGTCAAACCGTGTCCATTATTTCATACATAAAAAAGAAATGCAAGCAATTTTTGCTTGCATTTCCATATAAAAAATCCTATTTTCAATCATTCGGCCGGATCATTCTTCGAATGTTACCTCACCGTCTTCATCCACATAGAACAGAACAGGCTCCGACTCATAGTAATCACCGAAAATATCGTATATGCAGAAAGAGTACATGAACTCTCCGATATCCATCAGGCTGTAGTCAACCTTCGCCTTACCCGATACCTCAAATTCATATCCCTCGTACTGGAATTCCTCAAAAGTATCCAGATCGTAGGCATAGTACAAGGGTACGATCACATCACCGGACTGAAGTTTTTTGATCTTCTTTGCAGCAGCACCGTTCTCATCGATACCGTCCCAGGTTCCCTCAACCTTAACGGAATAATCATCATAACTCTGCTTGAGACGAAGATTGGTATCCTCTCCGTTCACCATAACAGGAGAAGTATAGATCACATAATCCTCAGTCTCCTCCACGATATATGTGGCAAGGTTCTGACCATCCGGCAGTGAAAGCCAATATCCGTCAAAATTATCCTCAAAGGATCCTGTCTCCCAGTCGCTGTAGACATCGGTAGTCTCTCCCAGCTCCATCATGGCTGCGCCATCCTCGGTTATCTCGTACACCAGGGCGCTGACTGATGCTGTATATTCATATCCCTCGTCATCCAAAACAAAGCTGTAATATCCGTTATCATTGATAGCAGGTTCCTGCTCAAAGGTGATATACGGACTTTCTCCCGTGACCTCATAGTCATCCATGTAGTCCCAATAATCATCTTCCTCGAAATCGAATAACCCCCAGAACCAGTCGCCATCCTCGTCAAACCAGCTGTCGTCATCGTATTCCTCGTCTTCCAGAAGGCCTGCACCACTCTGGTTCTTGCGATCTATGAATGAAAGATAATACGGACTGGGGCATATCTCAGTGAAAATACTGAGTTCTTCTGAACCCTCGATACTCAGCGGATAGTATGCGGAGAGTCCCGAAGCTTTTTTGTGTGCAGAACCGCTGACCTTATATACGACAGCTTTCTCAAGTGCCTTGAGAGCAGCATCCGCACCGCTAGCATAATCGCTGCATGCAGAGATTATACCTCCGAGATCCACCATGTTGGTATATCCCTCGGATTTATTATTTCCTCCGAAGTTATCCGCAGCCGTTATACCACGGATCATCTCCGTGAGCTTTGACTGATCCTCGCCCGCTTCATACATTCCCTTTGCAAAATCATTAAAGCTTACGAGAAGATCATCCACCTTTGCAAGATCTATGACCGAAAGAGTTGTGAGATCATCATCATCCATTGCCTTGCATGCTGCCAGGAAGCTGTCACATACAACCTTTCCCAGATCAGCACCGTCAGCCTTGGGATTTTTGCCCAGAAATTTACCGATGGCGCTGTAATCCCAGCCGCTGCCGGGCTCCAGCTCCTCTGAGCCGTACATATAGTTCGCATAAGTTGCCAGAATATTCGCACATTCGATTGTGCCCATCAGGCATGCATCAAAGCCCACAAAGTCAAACTTTCTGCCTGTCTTTTTGAAGTTTGCATTGAAAGCTTCGTCAAGTTCTTTCAGACTCAGGGAATCATTATCTTTGGTCTCATCGAAGCAAACGCCTGTAATGCTGCCACCTCCGTGATTCCAGAGTATCACTCCCATATGCTCGGAATTGTAATTGGCTGTTCCCCATTTCAGGAAATCAGCAAGTGTCCCTGATTTACCCATATTGGCCAGGGATTGTTTGTCCACCAGCTGTATATCGCCGTCAGACACCACATACCGCTGTATCTTATTGCTTTTGATCAGGTCGTTATTCCATGTTCTCGTACCGCCGGTCTGAACCACAAAACGAACGTTATCACCGGCACCGCAATCCAGCATTTCATTCAGATCATCGGTACCCATTCCGCCGTCCGATTCGAGATCGGTTCCGCAGAGATATACGAAAACAGTCCAGACACCTTTATC
>JAILBP010000261.1:0-4630 GCA_024680835.1 Lachnospiraceae bacterium
GGCGTCCTGCCTTCAACGTATTCACTCACAAACCTTTCTATGACTTTTTCCCTGAAATCATCCTTAAAGTTAAAAACATAGAAGGGCATCCCCAGTCTTGTGGCTACTGCCCTCGCATCCTCGACATCCGAGAGGCTGCAGCAGGTTTTGCTCCTGTCAATCCCTATATCCTCATTGTCGTAAAGATGCATCGTAGCACCGATGCACTCATAGCCTTCCTTCTTCATAAGATAGGCTGCGACAGAGGAATCAACGCCGCCGCTCATGGCTATCAGAGCTTTTTTCATGGAATCTACCTCATAAAATCATGTTATAACACTACTACATTGTAATATGGCAAATCCGGTCACTGCTGAAAAAAGCCCCGTAAAACGGGGCTTTTCCAAAAATTCTCCGATCACACTTCAAACATCAGATCTCCGTATGAAGGCATTGGCCACATATCCTTGTCCACTATCATCTCAAGCTTGTCCACCGGAGCTCTCAAGGCATCCATCGCGGTCACTACCTCATCCCTGAAATAAACAGCCTGTTCTCTGCCGCCTTCCATCTTTGAGCCCTTCTCCTCCACATCAGTAAGTTTTGCAAGGGCAACCTTTACATCCGAGAGCAGGTCGCTGGTCTCTATCAGAAGTTCCGTCTGAACAGACACATCCGCATCACATGCAGCCTTCACGGCGTTTATGGAATTTGCCAAAGCCGTCGTATACTTGATAACTGCGGGTATTATCTGCTTGCTGGCGATATCTATCATAGCCTTGGCCTCTATATTGATGGTCTTGGCATATGTCTCATACTCTATCTCAACTCTGGAGTCGAGCTCTGTCTTTGTGAAAACACCGAATTTCTCAAAGAGAGCCGCTGCCTTATCGGTGGCGAAGGCCGGAACGGCATCCACCATGTTCTTTATATTGGGGAGACCTCTCTTCTCAGCCTCTTTAACCCATTCGTCCGCATAGCCGTTTCCGTTGAAGATGATGCGCTGATGCTCGCTGGCATATTTCTTGATCAGGTCATGGCATGCCTCACTGACATCATCGGCTTTTTCCAGAATGTCAGCCGCCTCCGAAAACGCTTCTGCCGCAATGGTATTCAGCACCACATTGGGCAGTGCCAGAGAATCCTTTGAGCCCACCATACGGAACTCAAATTTATTACCTGTGAAAGCAAAGGGCGATGTACGGTTTCTGTCCGTCGCGTCTTTCTTGAAATCCGGAAGCGTCGAAACACCTGTCTCCAAAACCTGTCCCTGGAGCGAATGAGTAGCCTCACCCGTGCTCACAAGCTGCTCTATAACATCCTCAAGCTGCTCTCCCAGGAAAACAGACAGTATTGCCGGCGGAGCCTCGTCAGCCCCAAGTCTGTGGTCGTTGCCCACATCAGCCGCAGACGCCCTCAACAGATCGCTGTGCTCGTCCACCGCCTTCAGGATACACACCAGAACCAGCAAAAACTGGATATTTTCATGAGGTGTCTTGCCCGGATCTAGCAGGTTGATGCCGTCATCCGTAGTGAGCGACCAGTTATTATGTTTTCCTGAGCCGTTCACGCCTGCAAAGGGCTTCTCATGTAAAAGACAATGCAGATCGTGTCTGTAAGCGATCTTTTTGAGTGTCTCCATCACCAGCTGGTTGTGGTCTGTTGCCACATTGCACTCCGCATAGATTGGAGCCAGCTCATGCTGGGCCGGAGCCACCTCATTGTGCTGGGTCTTAGCGGAAACACCCAGCTTCCAAAGCTCTTTATTGACATCCCTCATGAAAGCAACTATACGGTCGCGGATGGACCCGAAATAGTGGTCGTCCATCTCCTGCCCCTTGGGAGGCATCGCTCCGAAGAGAGTGCGCCCCGTAAATATAAGATCCTTTCTCTGAAGGTATTTCTGTCTGTCTACGATGAAATATTCCTGCTCACCGCCCACGGATGGAGTAACTTTCCTGGAGGTTGTGTTGCCGAGAGCTCTCAGCATCCTCAGTGCCTGTGTATTAACGGCTTCCATGGAACGCAAGAGCGGTGTTTTCTGATCCAATGCCTCTCCGGTGTAGGAACAGAACGCGGTAGGAATGAAAAGCGTTGCGCCTTCCGCATCATGCCTTACAAATGCAGGAGATGTACAATCCCACGCGGTGTATCCCCTGGCCTCGAATGTGGCGCGAAGTCCGCCGGATGGAAAAGATGACGCGTCCGGCTCACCCTTTATAAGTTCCTTGCCGGAAAAGCTCATGAGTACCTTGCCGTTATCCATGGGTGCTGTGATGAAAGCATCGTGTTTTTCGGCTGTGACACCGGTAAGAGGCTGAAACCAGTGGGTATAATGGGTAGCGCCCTTTTCGATAGCCCACTCCTTCATCTCATGTGCTATTACATCCGCCGTAGGCAGATCGAGCTCCGCCCCTGACTCAATGACCTCATGCAGCTTTTTGTACACCTTCTTCGGAAGTCTCTCCATCATGACAGAGTCATTGAAAACATTCTCTCCGAAGATCTCCGTTACGCTGAACTGTTCACTCATTCTCTTAATCTCCTGTCTAAAAAAATGCGAAGGAGCCCCCACCGGGTACCCCTTCGCCCTTAAAACATACTAAATCAGTTTTTGAAAATATGCAAGTGTTTTTTAGGAAGAAAGTATTCAAGCTTTTCCTACAGAACCGAAAAGCTCCATCTTCTCCTTAACTGTAGCCTTGATAGCTTCAGCGCCGGGAGCCAGGAGTTTTCTGGGATCGAAGCCCTTGCCCTCAAGGTCCTTGCCTGCCTCGATGTATTTACGTGTAGCTTCCTGGAATGAAAGCTGGCACTCTGTGTTAACATTGATCTTTGAAACGCCAAGCTCGATAGCTTTCTTGATCATATCAGCAGGTATACCTGTACCGCCGTGAAGCACGAGAGGCATCTCACCGGTCTTCTGCTGGATTGCATCCAGTGTCTCGAATGAAAGTCCCTGCCAGTTAGCCGGATACTTGCCATGGATGTTACCAATACCTGCTGCCAGCATATCAACGCCGAGATCTGCGATGGTCTTGCACTCCTCAGGATCAGCGCACTCGCCCATACCTATGACACCGTCTTCCTCACCGCCGATAGAACCGACTTCGCACTCGATTGAAAGTCCGAGTCCGTGAGCAACAGCCACAAGCTCCTTAGACTTTGCAAGGTTCTCCTCAAACGGATAGTGAGAGCCGTCAAACATGATAGATGTGAAGCCTGCCTTGATGCACTTGTAGCAGCCTTCGTATGTGCCGTGATCAAGGTGAAGAGCAACCGGTACAGTGATACCGAGAGACTCGTCCATAGCCTTTACCATAGCAGCTACTGTAAGGAAGCCTGTCATGTACTTGCCTGCACCCTCTGAAACACCTAAGATCACAGGGCTCTTGAGCTCCTCTGCAGTCAGAAGGATGGATTTTGTCCACTCAAGGTTGTTGATGTTGAACTGTCCTACTGCGTAATGTCCTGCCTTTGCAGCCTTTAACATTTCTGTTGCTGATACTAACATATTAATCCTCCCTTATGAAATTTTGTCCGGTGACTGTCTGCCAGTCACTGTGAATGATCTGAATCATCACTCGGATATACTACCATTTTTCTGGTCATGTTGTCAATCTCTGCCCTAAGAAAACCCGTTTTTTTCGGCGAAATCCATGATGCGCCTCAGACGGTGGTTCACCCCGCTCTTTCCCACGGGGGGGGCCAACATCTCGCCAAGCTCCGTCAGGGACATGTCCGTATTCTCAAGACGGAGCTCTGCTATTATGCGAAGATTCTCCGGCAGTCTCTCAAACAGACCGTTCTCTATCAGGTATCTTATGGCCGCCTCCTGTCTGACCGCGGCGTTTACCACCTTTGTAAGATTTGCGGTCTCGCAGTTTACCTGGCGGTTTATGTTGTTGCGCATCTCTTTGATGATGCGGGCGTTTTCCATGGTCATCATGGCTTTCGGCGCATCCAGAAGTCCCAGGAGGTCCGAGATCGCATCCCCCTCCTTGATGTACACCACAAAGCTGCCGTTTCTCAGTGTTATACCGGATTTCAGACCATAAAAGGACATTAGTTCAGACACCAGATCCGCATCAGCCTCCAACCCGCACACGATCTCCAGATGATATGATTTTGAAGGATCCGTGACGGATCCTGCCGCCAGAAATGCACCTCTTAGAAATGACCTCTTGCAGCAATCCTTGTATATCACTGTCCTGTCGAACTCCGGTATCGCCCCTTCAAGCTTCTTTTCAAGCTTCTCCGTCAACACACGGATGTGCTCCATATGGCGTTCCTCTATGTAGGACAGCTTACGGTTTTCGCCAACATCAGCAGTGTTATCGTCAATTCCCGCAATATTCCTGCCTCTTCCGGCCTCATACCTGTAGACCGCTAAGAGCTCAGCGATCCTGCAGTGACGTCCCGACGGAATCTTCTCATATAATTCTTTTTTCGTATCAGATGAAAATGACATTTTTATTATCTCTTTATATCCCTGTGTTCCGTCTTAAGGCCGTACTCCTCATCACCTTTAAGTCTCTCGGACAAGGCTCTTGCAATGGAAACAGATCTGTGCTTGCCACCGGTGCATCCAATGCCTATGACAAGCTGGTTTTTACCTTCCCTGATGTACTGTGGCAGCAGGAATCTCACC
>JAILBP010000039.1:0-9263 GCA_024680835.1 Lachnospiraceae bacterium
GACGAAGTGGAAAAGAATTGCGGTAAGCGTTTCCTTGCAAACGGTGATGATACTGATGGAATCATCGGAAGCAGATCACTCGGACAGGGAAGATGGGTTAAGCGTACACCGGCTGATATCTATTGGGCAGGACTGCGTAACTTTGGTATTTTTACCGGAGGCACATTATCCCTTGCGGAGTATGTAAGGGCAATGTGCGCTTTAAAGAATCAAAAGTCTACTCTTACAAAACTGGGCAACAGGAATGACACTGAAGAGAGTGATGGTGATGATAAAGATGCAGGAGAGCTTTTTCGTATGCAGTTTTGGCATATTCCCACATATAATCCAAACTGGGAGGATGATCTGAGTATCAAGCTGACGGAGGAAGAGGGGGATTTTCTTAAGCGACAGATTGCACAGGCATATCCGAATTCTATGATGTCTTATATTCTTAAAAATAATATGACGGAGATTCTTGAAGTTGGAAATTTTGCAGCCCTTGACAGTATGATGCATTTATTCCCGGATGAGATTCAGGCAGATTATGCGCTGGCAAAGGATTTTTCGTGGCTTCTGTATGTACTCAGAACCATCTATAACATGATTGTATCTGACGGGGAGAATATAGACGCAAATTCTGAATGGAAGATACTTGAGCCATCGTTGAAAGAGCTTGCAGATGTGGATCTGGAGACAATTTTTGGAAGACTGCAGATATTCGGAAATGTATTTCTTTGCAATTTTCTTCGTAAAGAAAAGGAGTTAATGATTGCAGGGGATCTTGAAGGTATGAAGACAGAAATCCGGAGAAGAGAAAGGGAACTGAAACAAACACGCGCCAAGACAATGCATCCGGGTGAGTTTGATACGACTGTCTGGTACGGTGGTGGCGTGCTGGATTATCGATTTGGAAATGCAAAGGTGATAATGAGAGATATATTTGAAAGTGAGGGTCTATATGCTAAATCCGAATAATGACAGACTGGATTACGGTCAGATTCTTGCTCCTCCTGAAAATGCGTATCTTGACTTTGCAGTGGGAACGACATATTCACTTGATCTGGATGCACTTGTAGGTGCGAGCCTTGCGTTGGGATTGTCAGAAGAGACAGATAGTGCGCTCATGAATAATCCGGTGTGCCTTTTAGAGGCGCTTCGGAGTACGGGAGATAGAGTCGCTCTTTTCTGTGAGGGTGGTCAGATTGCCATGCCCGGAAAGGTAACGCCACTTTATATATTGTTGGAAAAGATGGTTTTCTCTGTAAAGACAGCGAAGCATAAAGGGATAGCGTCTTATCCTTCTTTTCATCCTAAGTTTTGGCTGATCCGTTATAAGAGAACAGACGGAGAGTATGTTTATCGGGTAATTATTCTCAGTCGAAATCTGACCTTTGACCGCAGCTGGGATATTACTTACTGCATGGACGGATATGTCACAAGAAAAGCGACAAGAAAGGCAGCACAGCAGAATGAGCCTGTATGTGACTTCCTGCGTTTTCTTCTCACGCAGCTTTCCTCTGATGAGAACGGAAAAGAAAAAGCCAAGGGTATCCGTTCTTTGATTAAGGATCTTTCGACAGTTCTTTTTGAGCCTGCGGAAAAAGAGTTTGAAGATTTTGAGTTTATTCCCAACGGAGTAAAGCGTTCCTATGGCGGGACATACTGCTTTGATGAGACTCAGCTGTTTAACGAGACTTTCCATGAATTACTGATCATGTCCCCGTTCCTGTCGGGCGGAATTATAAGGAATTTTAATGACAGGAACATCAAATCTCCGATCCAGGATGCAAGATATATGCTGATCACAAGGGAAATGTCTCTTGCAAGGCTGAAGCCGGAGGATGTGAGCAATTTCGATATCTATACCATGCGGGACAATGTGATAGATGGCGAGACGGCCATATCAGAGGATAATGAAAAGGCTCAGAAGCAGGATATTCATGCCAAGGTCTACATGATAAGGAAGTATTCAACCTCAAATCTCTATCTGGGATCGCTTAACGCATCGCATAATGCGGTGTATGGAAATGTTGAGTTTATGATTCGGCTTACTGCAAAAAACAGATATCTTAACATGGATAAGCTGAGAAAAGCTCTCTTTTGCGGAGAAGAGGGAAATCCCGATGATCCATTCCAGAAGGTGAAGCTGGAAAATGCGATCATCAATGAAGAGGATGACAAGACGGATGCATTGAATGTCATTGTGAAAGATATCAACAGAAGTAATCCTTATGCTGTGGCAAATAAAGAATCGGAGGATTATTATTCTGTTGAAGTCCATTTTGATGAGTGTGATATTAAGGGCTATAAGGTCTTATTAAGACCGTTACTGTCTAATAAAACAGAGTGTTTTGCGGAGACGATCCTGTTTGAAAAAATGACAGTTACTCAGCTATCAGAGTTTTATATGGTTTCTGTTTCCGACGGTGAGAGAGCTGTGGAAAGAGTTCTTATCATTCAGACGAAGGGATTGCCGGAGGATAGAGAGAAGGCTGTTGTATCTAGTGTAGTAAGCAACCGGGATTGTTTTTACAGGTATATTGCTTTCCTGCTCGGGGACGATTCTATTCTGTCAGCTTTGGAATCGAGTGTGCTTGGAAAAGAGATAGCTACAAAACAGAACAGACCGACATATAATCTTCCGGCTTTATACGAAAAAATGTTACAGACAGCCGCAACTGCACCGGAAAAGTTCAGGGGTATCGAATATCTGATAAAGACAATATCTGAGGATGGAATCATACCGGATGATTTCAAGAAACTATACGAAACATTTAAGAAGGCGGTGAAATTGGATGGCTAAAGTAGCAAACCGACTTGATCAGATAGAAGAAAACATAATGGGTGGTCTGAAGGATTTTCAACAGGCCACAGTTAATCGTATTGATCATTTATACAGAACCGGGCAGAGGCGGGTTCTGGTATCTGATGAGGTGGGGCTTGGCAAAACCCTAATAGCAAGAGGAACTGTGGCGAAGATGGCACGGCTACGCCGTGAAGAAGGAGATGATCTTTTTAAGGTGGTTTATATCTGCTCCAATGCAGCTATTGCTGATCAGAATCTTCAGAAGCTTCGTATAACACACGAAGCCAAAACCGAGAGCAGTTCTTCCTCCCGTTTGTCTATGCAGCATCTGAATATTTTCAGACAGGAGAATGATAAGGAGCTTTTGGATCGCTATATTCAGCTTATTCCGCTTACACCGGATACGTCATTTAGAATGACTGCAGGAGCAGGTAAGGCAAGTGAAAGGGCATTGATGTTCGCAATCGTGAGGCGACTGCCGGAAATGCAAAAGTATATTGATGAACTTGAAGTAGCGATGAAAGACTGGGCATATTCAGCATGGGATTCATGGTGCCGTGATTTGTATGAACGCGAGGTTGTTGAGTGCAACAAGATGTCCGATGGAAGATATCTTGAATATATGCTTTCTAAGCTCAAAGAGGAACTATACATTGAGTGGGAAGAGGGAGTTACATACATTGAGGCATTGAAAGAATTGTGTCGTGAAATACGGAATAACGGCGGAAAGAGAGTAAGCAACAATGCAATTATCGGACAGCTTCGTGTGATATTTGCAAAGATCAGTCTTGAAAAGCTGGAGCCGGATCTGGTTATTATGGACGAGTTTCAGAGGTTCAAGTATCTACTGAATTCAGATCCTGAATCTGAAACGGGTATGCTTGCTGATAAGTTTTTCCATGCGAAAGATGTGCGGATGCTTCTTCTTTCTGCAACACCTTACAAGATGTATTCTACGCCGGAAGAGATTGACGAAGCGAGGATTGATGAGCATTACACTGAGTTCCTGTCAGTTATGAACTTTTTAAACGAAAATGCGGATGACGAACAGAAATTTCTGACAGTATGGAAGGATTATTCCGTAAAGCTGAAGGAGATGACCATTGGTGATACGACAATCATTGAAGCAAAGGATGCTGCTGAGGATGCTATGTATCAGACTGTGTGTAGAACAGAGCGTATTTCTGCATCGGAGAATGCAGATATTATTGATGACAGTGATGTTCGTGTGCCTTTGGGTGTGATGGAGCAGGATATAAGATCATATGTGCAGGCGCAGGAACTGCTGGATCAGATAGGAGCAAATTATCTTGTTCCTGTCGAGTATATAAAATCTACCCCGTATCTGATGTCATTTATGAGAGACTATCAGCTTAAAAGGAATGTTGAGAAATATTTTAAGCAGCATTCTGCGGAGATTAATAAGATAAAAAAGGATTGCTTTTGGATAAACCGAAATGTGATTGATAGATACGACAAGATTCCTAATAACAATGCCCGTTTGGAAAGGGTTATGGATTCTGTTTTGCAGCGTGGAGTTGAAAAGCTTCTGTGGATTCCACCTTCAAAGCCGTATTACGAGATGCAGGGAGTTTATAAGGATTCGGAGATGTCGTCCAAGACACTGATCTTTTCTTCATGGGAGATGGTTCCGAGGATGCTCGCAAGTCTTATATCGTATGAAGCAGAGCGCAGAACAGTAGGAAAGCTGGCAAAAGATTATCAGGACAGGGATGTTCATTATTTCTACAGCGGAGAAAAGCGTTATCCGTCTGCAAGAATGAATTTCTCCGTAAAGAATGATACTCCGTCGGGAATGAGCCTGTTCTGTCTGATTTATCCGTCGATGTTTTTATCGGATTGCTATGATCCCATTCGATGTATGAATGAGCATATGGGAATCCGGGATATCCAGAGACAGATCAAGACTAAGATATTAACAAAACTTAGCGAGTATCCGTGTGTAAAAACAGGTATGCCGGATAAGAAATGGTATTATCTTGCTCCACTCCTGATGGATGGGGATAAGTATGCCTATAGTTGGCTGGAAAGTGGCGACAAGCTTGCCGATTATGGTGATGATGAAGAAAAGAGCAAGCGTCAGAAGGGATTTAATACTCACCTAGCGACGCTGAGAGATCTGTTTTATGAAACACACAGCGAGAAGTTTGCTAATCTTGGGAAACAGCCGGATGATCTGGCAGATGTTCTGACGGATATGGCAATAGCGGCACCTGCAATCTGTATCAATAGAACATACAGAATGTATCTAGGTGAGGGCGAGGAACTACCAGTATATCTGCCAAGTCAGTTGGCAAGAGTATTTCTGAACAGGATGAATTCCGCAGAATCAACAGCGGTAGTCGAGCTGGCCTGTGGAAGAAAGTCGGATGATGCGCATTGGCAGAATATGCTGACTTATTGTAAGCAAGGAAATCTCCAGGCGGTATTTGATGAATATGCACATCTGATTGCAAGCGGAACAGATCGGGATGAAGTTATGATCGAGCATATGCACCGGCAGATGGTTGAAGCTATGGATATCAGAACCACCCAGAATAATGTGGATACTTTCAAGAGCTTCAAGACGCGTATGTGTGGACAGAAGGACAGACCGACAAATATCAGAACTCATTTTGCTGTTGCATTCACAAAGGGCGAAGGCAAGGAGACTGATGCAGACAGAAAGAAAACAATCCGAAATGCGTTTAATTCACCTTTCAGACCGTTTGTATTGGCAACTACATCCATAGGACAGGAAGGTTTGGACTTCCACAATTATTGCAGAAAGATCGTACATTGGAATCTTCCTTCAAATCCGATAGACCTTGAGCAGAGAGAAGGCCGTATCAATCGTTTCGAGTGTCTGGCAATAAGGCAGAACGTGGCAAAGCGTTATGGAGATATATCTTTCTGTAAGGATATTTGGGATGAGATGTTTGATGAAGCATCCAGAAAAGAGAAAATCGGTGGTTCTTCTGACCTAATACCGTACTGGGGACTTCGTGAGACAGATGATATGGTCCGGATCGAGCGAATAGTTCCAATGTACCCATACAGCCGTGATGGATTGGCTTATGAGAGATTGATAAAGATTTTATCAATGTACAGGCTCACGCTGGGACAGGCAAGACAGGAGGAGCTTTTAGAGTATCTGTTCAAGAATTGCGATGACCCGGATAAGCTGAAGGAGTTGTTTATAAACTTAAGTCCGTTCTATAAGGAAAGCAGGAAGTAAGAAGAGGGTGCTATGGATCGAATCAAGTATAGCAAAGAGAAAATGAATCTTATAAAAGGTAAGGTTCAGATGATGATAGAGATCGTTACCGAGCTGGAAAACGAGTTTCCCGGAAGGCATTTCACTCTGGATGGACATTTGGTCGGAAGTATCGGGGAAGTAATGGCCGCATATTACTACGGAATTGAGCTATATAAGGCATCAGCAGTAGTCCATGATGGATGTGTGGGCAAACGAGAAGTGCAGATAAAGATTACGCAGCAGGATGATATTGTTATAAATGAGGAGCCCCAGTATCTTATCGTGTTATATCTGACCAAGAAAGGCGATGTTTATGAGGTTTATAACGGACCGGGAAAGAAACCATGGGAATCATCAAGCAAACGAGATAGCCATAATAATCGTCATATGCGTGTGAATAAATTGATGGAGCTTGATTTAGATGTTTCCAGAAACGATAGGATTAAGCAGGTAAATTCGATTGAGAAGATGAAAAAAGAATACAAGAATCGAAAACGGTAGGAGAAGGCTGTATGGCACAAAGAACTGTTGCTCTTTGTAATGGAAAGTACATAGGCATTGAAACCATATATACGGTTGTTAATGGTCGGCAGATCAATATTCCGGATAAGCTCAAAGAGCTGCGAGCAAAAAGCCAGAATAATGAGCTGTTTTGTCCCTGTGGGTGCGGTGCTAACCTTGTTCTTGTAGCAGGTGATAAAAACCTGCGTGAGCAGCATTTTAGGATAAAGGATTCTGATTTCAATAAAGACTGCCATATGGTCATGGAAGGAAAGGAATCTGTCGATTCTAAGATTGTTTTGAAGTGCTGGTTGGATGATAAACTTCATGCATCGGATCTGGAATCCAGAGTATCAATCTCTTTGATATCGGACAGCTCAAGGCGATTTGAGTTCACATTCATTTCTAAGAGCAAAAGGATAGCCGTTGATTATTGTCATGATCGGGTGAATCTTTCCGATGAGAAAATACGTGTTTTAGATGAATATGCAAAGGATTAGTTCAAGGTGGTAAACTTTTTCGCTAGCGAAATGGCTTAAAGTGGTCAACTTTTATAATAGCGTTTACAATATGCATAGACGACTATTCTTTTTCATTTTGTAAGGGTTGTCGTTCATGTCACAATACAGCGAAGTGTGTCATGAGTGATGCGACAATCATAGAGAATATAATGAATGAATATGATGAGGCAGATGTTATCGTCTCTATTTCTCCATCATATTGGGCAGATATTCCGGGACAGTTTAAAGCATTTATAGACAGATGTACACCGTGGTGTAATACTCATGATCCGCACGCAATTATCAGGTCGGGGAAGAAAGGATACGCCATTGCTTTGAGAACCGGACCGAATATGCTGGAATGTGAGCGGATAATCGGCAGTATAGAGCATTTTTATGGTCATCTGGAAATAGAATGTAAAGGTCATTTAGGGTTGACATCAATTGAATATAAAACAGATGTAGAGCCCAGAAAACAAGAGATTTTAGATTTCTGCATGAGAATGTGAATTCCTTTCAGCATAAACGGCAAATATATTGGATAGAAAGGCAGAATAATATGGAACTATGGGACGCATATGACGGTAATTTCCAAAAAATAGATGGCATTACAAAGAGAAATAAAAGGAGCTCCCCATGCTGAATAAACTCAAAACCCGCCGATACAACCGCCTGCTCCGCAAGGGCCGGGAGTACCTGGACAAGGCAAAGGCATTGCGGGCCGTGACCGATGACAGCTATTTCAGGGAACGAGCCCTGAAATGCTTCGCGCGCGCGGCAAAGCTTTATCATGCAAAGGAGGAGGCGCCGGAGGCCTTTGAGGCGGCGGCGGACTGCTGCTGCAGACTGGCGGAAAAGAATCTGTCCGATGCCCGGGCATGGTTTGTCGGCCGGAAACTCATCTCCGGGGCGTATGAAGAGGCGGTCCGCTATCTGCGCCTTGCGGAAAAGTACGGGCGGGACGAAGCGGACAGGATCTTCGAGAGCCTGACGGGGCTTGCGGAAAATGAGATCGAATGCGAAGAATTCGACAAAGCGGAGCGCCTCATTCGGGAAACAGAGGAACGATACGACAGCCCGAAAGCCCGCGGGGAGATCCACCGCCTGCGGTTCATCCTCCGGCGCAAGCAGGCGAACCTGCAGCGGATCGACGGAAAATACGCGGAGGCGCTGCAGCGATACAAAGAGGCGGAAAAGTACCTGCCCCTCTTTCCCGCGAACGACATCGATCATCGCGTGATCTACCAAAACGCGGAGTTATGCTGCCAAAAGCTCGGCGATGAGGAAGGCGCAAAGCATTATAAAGATATCTGTCTGCCGTTTCTCCCGCTGATCGACCGGATCGGCGGAGAGAAGGCCTGGCTGGAGCGCGAAGACCTGCTCCCCGCATTTCTCCGCGGAGCCCGGGAAGCGCTGGAGAACGGGGATCACAAGCTCGCGGCGGAATACTGTGAAAACGCTGCCCTCCTGTACCTGCGCCGGGAAAAGCACAAGCCCATGAAAGACGCATGGGAGCCGGCCCCGGAATTCTATGAGGTCTTTTCCCTGCTCCTTAAGATCGACGGGAAGACCGGCGGCTCCCCGGATCACGGCATCATGCACACGGCCGCGGAGACCATCGTGGAGACCAAAACCTGGTCCGTCAAGCGGCGGCTGTTTGAGATCCTGAACGCGCATCTTCAGGAAAAAGCGACCGATCAGCTGCAGTATCTCGTCGACGAAGTCCGCAACCACAGGATCAGCATCGGCAGCACCGTTCCTTTCGGTTCCTATCCGCAGGAGGACGCGGAACCCGGGAAAGCGATGCCGATCGAGTGGGAGGTCCTGGATGTCGACGGCGACGACCTGCTGCTCGTGAGCCGTTACGCGCTTGATGCCGTCCCCTATCAAGAGGACGGAGAAGACGTGCCGTGGGACGAAACGACGCTCTGCCGGTGGCTGAACGGAGAATTCCGGGCCAAGGCTTTTTCGGAGGAGGAACAGGCGCATATCGGCGAGCGCGGGATCGACTGCCTGTCCTTCGGAAACCTGTGGGCTTATTATGACAACGAAAACTACGGCTGGCTCGGCACCTGCGGCGATGACGAAACGATCTTCAGTGACCTGCTGGTCGCTGACGGAACCCCGTATGCGCAGGCCAAAGGGCTTGAGAGATGGCACTTCGAAGATGAATCCGATCTTGACTGCCACGACAGCATCTGGACGCGTGACGAGA
>JAILBP010000125.1:0-6618 GCA_024680835.1 Lachnospiraceae bacterium
TGAACCGGATTTCCGTATAGGGATTGTCACAGGATCTTTTTCACAATCCGAAGATGACAGGCGTGGTGCGGAGGCCTTCAGGGATAAGTATGGCGCAGACATGGTCACACTGGCGATCTACCCGGATAATTTCACGGAAGAGTACGATGTGACGGTTCAGACCATAGTAAACCTCGCCGATGATCCGAAGATGAAAGCGATCATTGTAAATCAGGCAGTTGACGGTACTGCCGAGGCATTTAGGCAAATAAAGGATAAAAGACCGGACATCATCTGCATAGCGGGTGAGCCCTATGAAGATTTCTCGGATATCTGCCCGGTAGCGGATCTGGTGGTCTGCAATGACTTTGTTTCAAGAGGATATCTGGTGATACGCACGGCGCATGAGCTTGGGTGCGATACTTTTGTCCATGTTTCTTTTCCGAGACATCTGTCCTACGAAACTGTGGCAAGAAATGTGGATGTGATGCAGGCGGCATGCGAAGAGTTCGGCATGGAGTTTAAGATGGAGTCAGCTCCGGATCCCACGACTGAAGTGGGTGTTCCGGGAGCGCAGCAGTACATAACGGATCATGTGCCGGAATGGATAGAAACCTATGGTGAAAAATCGGCTTATTACTGTACCAATGATGCGCATACAGAGCCGCTTATACGTTCTCTTTTGACATGTGGAGGATATTTTATCGAGGCAGATCTTCCGTCATCCACCATGGGTTATCCCGGCGCGCTTGATCTGGATCTGACTGCTGATTCGGGGGATTTTGAAAAGATAAATGCCAGTGTGGAAGAGGCTGTTGTGGCAAAGGGCGGTGCCGGCAGATTCGGCACATGGAGGTATTCTTACGGATATACATGTTCGGCGGGTCTTGCGGAACATGCGAGAAACATCATTTTAGGAGTCAGCGCGACTTCCGAGATCGGAGATCTTGCAAAAGCATACAAAGAGTATTCACCGGAAGCGGATTGGAACGGTTCGGTTTATACGGATGCCGAAACCGGTGAGACAAGTGATAACACTATCCTGATCTATCAGGATACGTATATTTTCGGAGATCCGGGTTATTATATGGGGGCAACGGATGTTAAGGTCCCGGAAAAATATTTCAGGATCAAATGAGGAATTATGAATGGATAAACAGGCTAAACCGGATAATAATACAAAAGAGCATATTCATACCAGGCACATCATCCTGATACCTGTGATCCTGGTGTTCATTTTTGTGGCGGTAATGGTGGTCAATACTTCCAGGCTTACCTACAATGTCGCGGTATTGAATTCCGGGTCGGTGATTGAGGACAGGATCAAAAATGTTTCGTCTCTGGTGGAGAATCATCTGAATACAGCCGAAAACGTTCTTCAGATCACGGCGGATTCCGTGCAGCACATGTTGATAAGCGGCAGCACGCCGGCGCGAATCCACGAATTCCTGGTGGAAGAGTCCAACAATGTTTCTGAGCAATTCGGTGAAAACTACTTCGGTATATACGGATATGTAATGAGCAAGTATATGGACGGTCTTAACTGGGAGCCGCCTGCAGATTACGATCCGAAGACACGAGACTGGTATATCGTGGCAAAAGAGAGCAACGGAGAAGTGGCTATTGTGCCACCGTATTACGATGCGCAGACAGGATCCATGATCATTTCCGTATGCAGGATGCTGTCCGACAGGCAGAACATCCTGTCCATGGATGTTCACCTTGACGGAATACAGGAAATGGCCAAAGAGCTTACGATCAACGGAAAAGGCTATGGCTTTATTATGGATGAGACAGGATTTGTCATAGCTCATACGGATCCTGAAAACAACGGAAAATATATAGATGTCACAACGGAAGGGACAGAGCTGTTAGAGGGCATAAAAAAAACAGGTTCGGGGACATTTGTTACTACATATGAGAACGACAAGTCGACAGTTTATGTAAACGGAATAATGAATGGCTGGTATGTGGTGATGGTAGTCAGCAACAGTGAACTTTATTGGGAGGTTACAAGGCAGCTGTTGTTCAATGCTTTTATCTGCTTTATGGTATTTATCATGATCGCTTCACTCTACTATGTTGCGCACAGAAACGAGCGTGCGTATACAAAACAGATGGAAGAGATGAAACTGGAGGAGCAGAAGGCCGCATACGAGAGAAAGGTGCTTGAGCTTGAAAAGGATGCGGCAGACGCTTCAAACAAGGCAAAAAGCGATTTTTTGGCAAATATGTCTCATGAGATCAGAACACCCATGAACGCCATTATAGGTATGGATGAGATGATCCTGAGAGAATCCGGCGATCCGAAGATTACCAAGTATGCCAATAACATTCAAAGTGCGGGCAAAACATTATTATCTATCGTAAATGATATATTAGATCTCAGCAAGATAGAGTCGGGCAAGATGGAACTGATACCTTCCGAATACGATTTTGCATCCGTGTTGAATGACATCGTCAACATGACCAAAAACAAGGCAAACGAGAAGGGTTTGAGGTATGAGCTTAACGCTTCGCAGGATATACCGTCCGTAATGTATGGAGACGAGATCCGCATCCGCCAGATCATACTGAACGTGGTAAACAATGCTATAAAGTATACTGCGGCGGGTAAAGTTGCCATTGATATTTCTTTTGATCCGGAAAACAATGAGTTGAAGATCGTGGTTTCGGATACGGGATTTGGTATAAAACAGGAAGATCTTGAAAAACTCTTCGACAGCTTCCAGCGTTTGGATGAGACTAAAAACAGAAATATAGAGGGCACAGGACTGGGATTGAATATAACAAAACGTCTTGCGGAGATGATGGGTGGTTCGATCTCTGTGGAGAGTGAGTACGGAAAGGGCTCGGTTTTTTCCGTCACAGTTATACAGAAAGTCGTGGATGCTGCGCCGATAGGCAATTACACCGAGCGTCTTGAAAAAGCAGATGAAAAGAAGGAGGATTACAAGCCTATGTTGGTAGCACCTAATGCAAAAGTTTTGATCGTAGATGATAATGAAATGAACCTTGAAGTAATCTCGGAGCTTATGTCAGATACCAAAATACGGATCAAAACGGCGATAAGCGGTCAGGAGTGCCTGAATATGGTGCGTAGAGAGCGTTTTGATATCGTATTTCTGGATCAGATGATGCCGGGGCTTTCAGGTATACAGACGCTTTTGACCATACGACGTGAAAACCTTTGCGGGGACACGCCGATCATAGTGCTGACCGCAGATGCGATAGTGGGAGCGAAGGATGCTTATATTCGTGAGGGCTTTGCGGATTATCTATCAAAGCCTGTAATATACAGCAATCTGGAGGCTTTGCTGGTCAAATATCTGGATGACAGTCTGATATTGTCAAGAGATCAGATAGAGGCTGAAGAGAGAAAGGCTGCCGAAAAAGCCGCTGTGAGCGGAACGGACGCGGAAGACAAACCGGTGGTTCTGGTGATCAACAAGTCACCGGAAAAACTCAAAGAACTGAAAGAGGTCTTATCTGCCAGATATAAAGGCGTTTTTGTAAAAGATGAGGCAGCCGCAGAGAAATATCTGAGCAAACATGAGGTTGAGTTTATCATAAGGGACGGAAAGGATGCATAGTCGAAAATACTGATGTTGCCGCTGATGCAAAACCTGTTGTATATGCAGAGAAAACATGGTAAAGTCTTGAAAGAGAGTATTGTGTTTTTGCGTTAGCGAAAGGGGTGGGGTAATGAATATATATGATGCACAGGAGAGGGAAAAAGCCAGGCTGACTAATGTCATCAAGATGCTGACGATGATCATATTGGCAGTGATATCGTTTATCTATATGAAGGGCACCGTCATCGGGGTCATAAGATTTGTGTATATGATCGTTGGCGTTGTGTTTTCATGTTTTTGTTATTTTTCAAATACTGACAGTGAGATCGTGCAAAAGTCGAGTCTTGCGATATTTGCATTCGGGTATCTTTTCCTTTTCATGACAGCCGGCGAAGCGTATCTTTTTGCGATCATGTATCCTATGATTTTTATTGTGATCCTGGAGCAGGTTAAGAAAAAGACGACATTGAGTGCGGCTATATGTATAGTGGTAAATGTGATATTCTACATCATATATCTTGTGAGAGGGGATCGCAGCGAGATACTGATGTACACGGTCTGCCTGATCTTTTCCGTGGTTACTGCCATCATGGGTGTGCTGATAACCAACCTGATGGAAAAACAGCATTTTGATCTGGTCAACTACCTTCTGGAGCGCGGACAGGCGCAGAGCAGGATTGCGGAGAATGTTGTCAGTGAATCGGGTGTGATATTGGAAAAGCTTGATGATGCAAATGCGGTTATAGCAGATCTTACATCCGGTGTTGAAGATACCCACAAGAGCACGACGGAGATCTCCCGTGCGATCCATTCCACAGCCGAATCCATTGCGGAGCAGACGGAGATGACATCAAAGATACAGGACAGCCTGTTAAATTCCGGTGAAGAGGCGAAAAACATGCGCTCTGCATCCGAAGAGACATCCCGGACAGTAGAGGAAGGTGTAAGGCTTCTGGGTGAATTGAAGGATAAGTCCGCGGAGACCGCCGAGATCAACAGGAGCACGCAGGAAGCCACGAGACAGCTTCAGATCCGTATAGGAGAGGTTGAAGAGATCACCGGTTCGATCCTCAATATTTCAAGCCAGACAAATCTTCTGGCGTTAAATGCTTCCATAGAGGCGGCCAGAGCCGGTGAGGCGGGAAGAGGGTTTGCCGTTGTGGCCGAGGAGATCAGACACCTTTCGGAGGAAACCCGGGTGTCTACCGAGAGGATAACCGATATCATCAATAAACTTGCCAATGATATGAATGTGGCCGGTGAAAACATGGGTAAGACATCCAATTCCATCCTGGCCCAGAATGATATGATTATCTCTACAGGTGAGAAATTTGAGGCAATACGCGAAAATGTTGTCGGTCTGATAGATTCTATAGTGAGGATCTCGGATACTATTACCAGTGTGGTAGATGCAAACTCTGTCATCATGGATTCCATCACAAATCTTTCCGCTACTACGGAGGAGGTTGCCGCTTCGGCGGAAAATCTTGCTGTTATGAGTGACCGTAACGTTGATCACATGAACAATATGAATACATATCTGGAGAACATCATGGAGTCGGCCAATAAAGTGAAAGCTTCGATATCGTAATTATTCTGTTGATGCCTGTTGTCGATAAAGCATATCTTTTCTGATATTGACAACGGTGATGAAAGGCGATACAATATGATGTTGTTGTGCGCCGTTGCAGATGTAGTTACAACGAGGACAAAGCTTATGAAAATGATGAAGATCACGGAAGTTAAAGAGGGTATGATCACTGCTGCTGCAGTCCTCACCAGGCAGAACCAGATTCTGGCTGCGCCTGGTGAGGAGCTTGACAGGAAGCTTATTTCCCGCATGCAGTTTTACGGTATCACGGAAATAGCCATAGAGGACGATCCTGAGACTGTTCCGGCAATATCTGAACCTGTGGTCCAGCCTGTTCAGCAGGCAGTAACTGAGCCTGTACAGAAGCCTGCGCCTCAGCCCGAACCCAAGCAGGAGCCTGTGAATACCATGCAGGCGGCACACGGTTACTCTACAAGGGTGCGTATGTCAGAGGAGTTTCAGCAATTTACCCTGAACTCTGCCAGGGGCATAGAGACTCTGAGAGAACAGCTGGAGGGCTTCGTCTACGACAAAAAAGATTTCGATATAGAAAAGCTGTTAAAGATCACATCCTCGTTAGTACGTCCGGGACAGACTGTTATAGAGTATTTTGATATGATACATAACATGCGTTCCAGTGATGACACTATATATACCCATTCGCTGAATGTTGCAATGATAGCCCGCATCATAGGAAAGTGGCTGAAATGGTCCAGGGAGGATATGGATCAGCTGGTGATAGCTGGTCTTTTACATGATATAGGCAAGATATTGATCCCTCCGGAGGTGCTCAACAAAGAGGGCAGGCTTACGGATGAGGAGTTTGCTTTGATCAAGTCTCATGCCCAGAAAGGCTATGACCTGATAAAAGATACAAATCTTGATCCCAGGGTCAAAAAAGCGGCGCTGATGCACCATGAGAGATGTGACGGATCCGGTTATCCAATGCACTTGCAGGAAATTCTGATAGATGATTTCGCTATGATAATAGCTATAGCAGATGTATACGATGCCATGACCGCCACCAGAAAACACAGGAGTGCCATGTGCCCGTTCCAGGTTATCGCAGAGTTTGAGTCTGACGGCCTTCAGAAATACAAGCCGGAGTACATACTGACTTTCCTGCACAAGATGGCTGTCACTTATCAGAACAATCAGGTGGTATTAAACGACGGGCGCAGCGGCAAGATAATCCTGCTCAATCAGAACAGTCTCTCAAAGCCGCTGATACAGCTGAATGACGGTTCCTGCATTGATCTGGCAAAGTCGAATCTTTTCATACAGTCGATCATATAATATGATTCAAGGGTCAAAAGCCTGACTTCACGGCAAGCTTGCTTGCCGGTGGAGGCAAGGCTTATTGACCCGCCCCGATATGAGCAAGAAGTGGGGTGCAGGATGTCCGGTGGACATCCGTTTTTGCACCGACCGGAGTGAAACGGAGACCGAAGTCACACGAGATTGCGAATATCG
>JAILBP010000025.1:0-13903 GCA_024680835.1 Lachnospiraceae bacterium
GTAACGATCGCAACTTTTTTCATAAAGTAATCCTCATAAAAATATGAATCTGTTCTGATTTCACACTCCTTTAGAGTATAACATATATAAAAATAAAAGGGTAGGTTTTTTTATAAAAACAAAAGGTCAAAATCATAAAAATGATTTTGACCTTGATATTAATACGGGTCGTTAATACCCTCTTCGGAACCAAGCTCAGCTCGAAAATCAGAGATTTTCTCGCTGTTTGGCTCTACTTCAGATAATACGGATCGCTACGTTGCTTTGCAACTCCCGCGATCCTACAACCACTCGCAATCCGCTGATTTTCTGTAAAACAGAAAATCGCTACTTGCTCGTGCTTGTGCGGGTCGTTAATACAAAATGCTCGCTCGCGCAAGCACGGCTCACATTTTGTATTTCGACCCTTGTATTATCACATCATTCCCATGCCGGGGTTGGCAGGCATAGCCGGTGTATCCTCTTTGATGTTGGCAACAACTGACTCTGTGGTCAGGAATGTTGAAGCAACAGATGTTGCGTTAAGAAGTGCGGAACGAGTAACCTTTACCGGATCCAGGATTCCTGCAGCTACCATGTCAACATACTGCTCTGTTGCAGCATCAAAACCGGTGCCCTTCTTTGACTCTTTAACCTTATTGATGATAACTGCACCCTCTAAGCCTGCATTGGCAGCGATATAGTAAAGCGGAGCCTCAAGTGCCTTCAGGATAACCTTTGCACCTGTCTTCTCATCGCCGTCAAGCTTCTCTACCAGCTTCTCAACCTCTTTTGAAGCATGGATGTATGCGCTTCCGCCGCCTGCGATAACGCCTTCCTCAACAGCAGCTCTTGTAGCGTTCAAAGCATCCTCCATACGGAGTTTTGCTTCCTTCATCTCTATCTCTGTAGCAGCGCCTACGCGGATAACTGCAACACCGCCGGAAAGCTTTGCCAGACGCTCCTGAAGTTTTTCTTTGTCAAACTCTGAAGTTGTCTCACCGATCTGATTCTTGATCTGAGTGATACGAGCCTTGATATCAGCCTTCTTGCCTGCGCCGTCAACGATGATGGTGTTTTCCTTTGTAACCTTAACGGATTTAGCACGGCCGAGAACTGAAAGATCAGCCTCCTTAAGCTCCATACCAAGCTCTGAAGATATAACCTGTCCGCCTGTGAGGATAGCGATATCCTGAAGCATCTCTTTTCTGCGATCGCCGTAGCCCGGAGCCTTGACAGCTACCACATTGAAGGTTCCTCTGAGTTTATTGAGAATAAGAGTTGTGAGAGCCTCACCCTCAACATCCTCAGCGATGATGAGAAGTCTTGAACCGCTCTGAACGATCTGCTCCAATACAGGCAGGATGTCCTGAATGTTGGAGATCTTCTTGTCTGTGATCAAAACATATGGATCGTCAAGATTTGCTTCCATCTTGTCCATATCTGTGCACATATATGCTGAGAGATATCCTCTGTCAAACTGCATACCTTCCACAAGATCAAGCTCTGTCTGCATTGTCTTTGACTCTTCGATGGTGATGACACCGTCATTTGTAACCTTTTCCATAGCGTCAGCAACCAGTGCGCCGACTTCGTCGTCTCCTGCAGAGATAGAGGCAACACGTGTGATCTGATCCTTGCCCTTTACCTTCTGGCTCATCTTTAAGATTGCTTCGATAGCTACATCTGTAGCTTTCTTCATACCTTTTCTGAGGATGATGGGGTTAGCGCCTGCCTCCAGGTTCTTCATGCCCTCTTTTACCATAGCCTGTGCCAGCACGGTAGCTGTTGTGGTACCGTCTCCGGCTGCATCATTGGTCTTTGTGGCAACTTCCTTTACGAGCTGTGCTCCCATGTTCTCGAAAGCATCCGGAAGCTCGATCTCTTTAGCGATGGTAACACCGTCGTTTGTGATGAGGGGTGCGCCGTATGACTTATCCAATACAACGTTTCTGCCTTTGGGTCCCAATGTAACCCTTACTGTATCTGCCAATTTATCCACGCCGGCCTGAAGGCTTACACGCGCTTCTGTTCCGTATTTAATCTCCTTAGCCATTTCTTTTCTCCTTTGATAAAATATAAGATGAAATATGATCTGAAATAACCTGACAGGACTCCATATGATCATCCGGACAATCCCCGATGCTCACGGCTCCCGTCACTCTGTAAGCATCAGTTTACTTATTTAACTATCGCCAATATATCACTCTGACGAACGATAGTGTATTCTTCGCCTTCAAGCTTGACCTCTGTGCCGGCATATTTAGAGCAGATGACCTTATCGCCCTTCTTAACCTGCATTGCAACTTCTTTTCCGTCTACCATTCCGCCCGGTCCGACAGCTACAACCTCTGCCTCCTGCGGCTTTTCCTGAGCTGAGCCTGTGAGGATGATGCCTGATTTGGTCTTCTCCTCGGCTTCAAGCTGCTTTACAACGACTCTGTCCAATAATGGTACTAATTTCATGATATTTGCCTCCTTTTTTATTGGAATTATATACCTTTTTAGTTTTGGTAGCACTCAACGTCTTCGAGTGCTAATTGATAATATAAACCAATATGAAACAGAATGCAAGTGTTTTTTTGAAATTTTTTATTTTTGTTGTTCTGCTGATGTCCTTAAGCATTCGTGCTGCGCTCTCCCACTGTAATTGCGTCATATAAGCCCATAATGCTCCATCGCCTTGAATATGCCGTCTGCATGAAGCGTATCGGTAACATGCTCAGCTATGAATTTCATCTCATCATGTCCGTTACCCATTACTATGGCATGACCCGCGGTTTCCAGCATACCTCTGTCGTTCGGGCTGTCGCCCACCGCATATGTATCGGAAACATCGATATCCAGAAGCTCGCAGACTTTCAATATCCCTGTGCCTTTATGAAAACCTTTCGGCACGAACTCCGTCACTGTTTCATCATGTATCATGAAATCAAAATCGGATTCCGTGGCTTTGTAGCATGCTTCCCTGTCGCATTTTTCCGTTGCGCAGGAAAACTTGCTGATCTCCCAGTCTTTCCAATGGTCCTTTATGGAAAGCAGGTTTTCACCCATCTCGCTCCTGAGCTTATCTGCGTAAGGCTCATTTTCGAACTCTTCATCATCCATGTAGAGGTAACGCCTGCCTTCCAGTATAGGTCTGAAGCCGAAGCTTCTGACTGTATTGATGACATGCTCTGACAGTTCCTGTGACATCTCATAATAAAATATCTCTTTTTCATCCAGCTCTATCATGGTGCCGCAGCCGGACACAATGCCGTCAAAGCCTATGGACAAAAGCTTTTTATCCCTGATATATCCTCTGCATCTGCCGGAATTGATAAAGGTCAGTACACCATTTTTGCGCAACAGCCTCACTGCATCAAAAACGGACGGAGGGATGAAGTTTTTTGCATCCCACAATGTCCCGTCCACATCAAAAAATACCGCTTTCTTTCCCATCACCTGTTACATCCTGTAATCTTTTTTGTATATTTTTTTACACTTTCAGCGCGCCGAAAACCTCACCGATATTCTCATGGAATATAAGCCCTGCCATATCGTCATACGCTGTCCTGTCACGGTTTATTATGACAAGATTTTTGCCTCTGAACTGTCTTACGAGACCACTGGCAGGATATACTGTCAGAGAAGTCCCGCCCACTATGAAAAGATCCGCCCTCGCAAGAGCTCTCTCAGCCCCTGTCCACGCAGCCTCCGGCAGCATCTCTCCGTACAGAGTCACATCCGGTCTTATCTGACCGCCGCACTCACATTTCGGTATCTTTGCTTCAGACTTGAAAATATAGTCATAGGGATATTTTTTGCCGCACTTCATACAGTAATTTCTCATGGTAGTGCCGTGTACTTCATAGACGCACTCGCTTCCGCCCTTTTGATGAAGTCCGTCGATATTCTGTGTTATGACAGCCTTTATCTTTCCCTTTTTTTCCAGCTCTGCCAGGACTTTGTGGGCTTTGTTGGGCTCAATCCCCTCCACATTAAGCTTTTGCCTGTAGAACTCATAGAAAACATCGGGATGATCCACCAGACAATCGATGGACAAAAGATATTCCGGAGAATATTTCTCAAACTGTACATCATGCTGATTGTACAGTCCGTCCTTGCTGCGGAAATCCGGGATTCCACTCTCGGTGGAAACACCCGCCCCTCCGAAAAACACACCGTACTCACAAGAATCCAGCATTTCCTGAAGCTTCGCGATCCTGCTCTCAAAATCTTCCATTTATGGCACCTCCTTCAAATACAATTTTCCACACTCTATCTTATAGCCGGGATGACCTCCTCAAATATCATAACATCCCTGAGCTGTCTTCTAAGTTCATCAATATCTGTCATCTCTCCCGAATCAATATGCATTTTTATGACAAACATGAGTTCTTTTTCATAATCATACTGTCTCAGTATCCAATTGATCTTCTCATATTCCGCCCTGATATTTCTCTCCCTTCCGGGAGATTTTTTATGAAAGGGATCTGCAACATGAGGTTTTGTCCAGCCTGCGTTCCTTACTACATGAAACCGGTAATCACTTATACTTTTTGATGTTGCAAAAACATTATAGAACGCTACCACTCCCGTCAAAAACAGCATAACACCGATATATGTAGGTTGAAACATAGGCCATATCGCTTCTTTCATAAACCAGAGAAATGCATTCAGCGCGATACATACCACAAACAAAGAAACATGGAACTTAACTGAGAACTTCATATTTTCGATCTTCTTTTTTACAAACAGAAGATGCTTCTCGTTTGTGGCAATACTCTGACACAAAAGACTGTTTTTTTGCATCCAGAGGTTTTTAAGATCTTCTATTCCGTAGTCTGACTGCCTGACACTGAATAACGAATCTGTCTCATATCTCTCGTCCGGGGTTTTCTCAACCTTTTCTTTCTCCTGACCGTCAAAGAAAAGATCCAGGTCATCTTTTATAGGTGTTGGCTCATCACCGGTGAAATCCGTTTCAAACTCGTAACCGGCTGCCCCTACTGCACGAGTTTTTTTTTCATGAACCCTATCCGGATCAGATCCGGCTTTAATACCGGTCTCAACTTCTGTATTATGCTGTTCTGCAACATTCAGATCTTCTGATCTGACTCCTGCAGCAGATTGAGAATTCCGTGATCTCTTCTTTTTCTTCATTTAACAAAACTCCGTTTACTTCACAAACCTCTGCATTTTAATGCCAGTATGGCAGCAACGGTCTTGCCATCCTGGATCTCGCCTTTATATATCTTCTCCACCAGTTCATCCAGTTCAAACATTTCTATCTCTATGAACTCATATTCATCCGGATGCTTTTGACCTGAGGATATATCCTCTGCAAGATATACATCGATAAACTCGTCGCAGTATGCCACTGTAGGTCTCAGGGATAAAAGATAGGTTATCTTTCCCGCTTTATAACCGGTCTCCTCCTCAAGCTCTCTGGCTGCGCAGACCGCAGTATCCTCACTGCTGTCATCCCTGGCTCCTGCCGGGATCTCCAGCGTAATACGGTCAAGGGCATTTCTGAACTGTCTTACCATCAGTATCTTCCCGTCAGGCATGACAGGTATCACTGCCGCCGCACCCTTTCTGTGGTGTATCAGATCCCATTGTACCACATTTCCGTCAGGCATCTCCATAGAATCCGAAAAGAAATCCACAATTGCTCCCGCATGCTTTAATTCACGTCCTATTCTCTTTATCTCTTCCATTGTATATTCTCCTGTTAATATGATGATCAGGGCTTAACAACCTGCTTGCGATCATGCCTCACCTACCTAATAGACGTAACTATACAGACACCCGCGACAGCATGAGTAGAGCCCTGCAAAACATATTCATTATATCATATGAAAAACAAATTAAGACAAAACTTTGGGTATTGATTTCTGTAGTAAATAAAGAAAAATAAAAGCCGGAACTTACGTTCCGGCTCAAATTTACTTTGCGTAATCGGTAACCCTTGACTCTCTGATAACATTGACCTTTATCTGACCGGGATACTGAAGTTCAGACTCAATCTGCTTCGAAATATTCCTTGCCAGGATCACCATGTCCGCATCATTTATCTTTTCAGGAATTACAATGACACGAACCTCTCTGCCCGCCTGAACAGCAAATGATTTTTCTACTCCATCAAATCCGTTTGTAATTGTCTCTAACTGTGTAAGCCTGTTTGCGTAAGTCTCCATTGTCTCGCGTCTTGCACCGGGCCTTGCAGCGCTGATAGCATCAGCAGCCTGGATAAGACATGCGATGACAGACTGGGGCTCAACATCGCCGTGATGAGCTTCCACAGCATTGATGATAAGCGGTGTCTCCTTGTATTTCTTGCAGAGATCCACACCTATCTGAATATGAGTTCCCTCCATCTCATGATCGATAGATTTACCGATATCATGAAGCAAACCTGCTCTCTTGGCAAGGCGCACATCCTCACCGACTTCGCCTGCCAAAAGGCCTGCGATAAGAGCGACCTCGATCGAATGCTTTAATGCATTCTGACCATAACTGGTCCTGTATTTCATACGACCCAGAAGCTTTACAAGCTCCGGATGTATTCCGTTGACGCCCACCTCCAAAACAGCGGACTCTCCGGCATCTTTTATGATAGCATCGACCTCTTTGCGAGCCTTCTCTACCATCTCCTCAATACGGGCAGGATGAATACGGCCGTCCACGATAAGCTTTTCCAAAGCTATACGCGCAACTTCTCTCCTGATGGGATCGAAGCCTGACAGAGTTACTGCCTCCGGCATATCATCGATCACAAGATCAACACCTGTGAGTGTCTCCAGCGTTCTGATATTACGACCCTCACGTCCTATGATCCTGCCCTTCATCTCGTCACTCGGCAGCGGCACAACTGATATTGTGGATTCTGCCACGTGATCGACTGCACATTTCTGGATGGCTGTGACAACAAGGTCTTTCGCCTTTTTGTCCGCCTCTTCCCTGGCACGTGCCTCCAGTTCCTTGATAAGCTTTGCTGTATCAAGTTTTACATCATCTTCAACGGATTTTAAGAGTATTTCTTTTGCCTGTTCAGAGGTAAGACCGGATATGCGCTCAAGCTCTCTTGCTCTCTGCTCCGAAAGCTTTGCGACCTCCGCACGCTGTGCCTCGATCTCCGCCTCCCTGGTGACAAATGCTGCTTCCCGCTTTTCAACCTGTTCAAGCTTTTTATCGATATTAGCTTCTTTTTTCTCGATACGACGCTCACTGACCTGGATTTCTCCACGGCGCTCTTTGATCTCACGATCAAGATCATTTTTAGCCTTGATAGACTCTTCTTTGATCTCAAGCAGGGATTCCCTTTTCTTTGCTTCTGCTGTCTTAACAGCCTCGTCTATAATGCCTCTGGCCTTCTCCTCAGCCTGATTGACTTTGGAATCCGACTTTTTGGTGAGAACATTATTGACTATAAGATATGTCAAGGCAACTGACACCAGGACGGATACTACCACAGCGATAATAAGTACATGAATACCTATCATCTTTAATAGTACCTCCTTATGAAATTGTATGACTAAGAAAAACTCAACATTACAAGTTTATCGCTTATATCGCACCGTGTCAAGAAATTTATTCATATAAAGATATTCAGCCGTATTTGTTCACGATGGACCAATCCTGCTGAACACAAGCTATTGACCGTGAATTGTATCTTTCACTGCGAGATAGTATAATTCTCCAGTTTCTCGACTTTTTCCATGAATTCGTCAATTCTGGCATTGGGATCATCCGATGCAGAATTATCCTTTTTCTTTCCGCCGGTCTTCCGGCTGTCTGATCCGGAATTGTCCCCGGATGAATCCCCGGCCTGAGGCTCTTCGGGTGTCTCGATCTGCGGAGTTTCTGCTTTCGGAGTTTCCGGTACATCCGGCGAGTCTTTTTCGATTCGCTCAGTGGCTCCGTCCAGTTCCTCGCTGTGGATCACTTCGGTAACGCTCTTGTCATCATCTTCTTCCGGTTCACCGTAAACCTCGAGATACTGTTCCAACTCCGCCTGAGCCTCTGACAGGGTTTTAAGCCCTCCAGCCTCCGTTTCGTCCGACGACACATCGGAAGATACCGCTTCTTTTGCCCCGCCCTGCGTCTCTGTCAGAATATCCGCATCTATGGTATTTTCAGTTTTTAAGTTTGATGCCAGAAGATACGTCAGGATCACAACACCTGCCAAAAACAGTACAGCCATCATGACCCATGTGGCGGATATCCCGAAACTCTGAGGCGGAAAACTGATGTTTGACAGCAGTGCAAGTTCCAGCATTTTTTTACCGTTTGCATCCAGTTCCACGCTCTCCTGCATGGCTTTGACTGCGCTGATATCGGACATTTCTTTGCCTATCATGAGCTGTCTGTATCTTTCCATCAGCTCCTTTGACACCCACCTTTTGACATCTCCGTCACCTTTGTAGTCCGTTATGTGAAGATACATGTAGATGTACAGATCTTCCATAAAACGGAGTGCCTCATCCCTGTCCTTATACAAAAGATAGGCAGAGCTGTAAACATAGGACACAGTTCCCCTGTAAAAGTTCAAAAAGCCCTTTTTAGAGCCAAACTTCATCTGTTCAATTGCCGAATCCAAAGTATTCTTTTTCATACATTGCCCAGCCTTGTATCAGATCATATCGAAAAACACAGAGCATTTCGTGCAGAATATGTGATCTGTTACCCATTATCAAACAAAAAAAGATACCACATAGTTTTCGAAATCTCTGCCCCTGTCAGTCAGACTTATAATGCCATTATTTTCTTCTATAAGGTTTTCCGCCTTTAGTCTGTCAATATCGGCACGAATCTTTTTAATAAAAGCATCATCCCCGGTCAGATCGAGTGCTCTCCCTACCTCAACGCCCTCGTTCATTCTGAGACCGAATATAAACAGCTCCCTTACAAAATCACTGTCCGTAACAAATTCGGTCTCTTCATAAAGATCGCCCGTGGTTAATGATATTTCTCTCATCCCCTTAAGATATCGTGAAATATCCGCAGTGTTCCTGTACCTTACGGAGTGCTTCTCTCCCGGATAGCCCGGAAACACATCCCCGGGCAGATGTCCCGATGCCGAAAGCCCGGCGCCGATATAATACCCGCCGCGCCAGTACTTTACATTATGACGGCACTCGAAACCGCTCTTTGCGTAGTTGGATATCTCATATTGATAAAATCCCCGGGAGGATAATATATCTTTTGTGATATGATACATTTCACGCTCGATATCCTCATCGGGCAGATCGGGGTATTTCGAACCGCCCTCATCCTGATGTGACTCACCTGGCCAAACGCCATCACTAGTATACTTCGGTTTGTTTGCATCCCCGTATATCTCTCCGAAGGGCGTTCCCTCCTCTATGATAAGGCTGTATGCGGAGATATGCTGAACATCCATATCCGCCACAGTTTCAAGGGTTTTTGTCCATGTTTTTACATCTGATCCCGGAAGTGCTGACATCAAATCCACATTAATGTTCCCGAATCCTGCTTTTTTGACAAGTTCCAGAGTTCTCAGGAAATCACCGTAATTATGCGCCCTGCCAAGAAGCTTCAACTCCCTGTCAAATATACTCTGAAGTCCGATGCTGATACGGTTGATGCCGAAATCACGCATTATATCAAGCTTTTCTGTATCCACCGTAGCAGGATTCACTTCTATGGAGTATTCTCCGCCGATATCAAAATGCCTGTTCACCCCATCTAAAAGGCGTTTCAGCTGCGATGCCGACAGCGAAGACGGAGTACCTCCGCCCACGAAAGCCGTCTCTATCCTGCGACCGGCGATCTCAGAATAAAATGACAGCTCTCTGATAAGAACGTCAATATATTCATCTTTTACATCTTCGGAACAGACAGACGGCGGAAATGATACAAAGTCGCAATATGAGCATTTTCTCACGCAAAACGGAATGTGAATGTATATGGAAAGTGGCTCATTCATGTGCCCTTACTACTCCTCATCCAGCTTCAGCACACTCATGAAGGCTTCCTGCGGGATCTCCACATTGCCCACCTGTCTCATGCGCTTCTTGCCTTCTTTCTGTTTTTCAAGAAGCTTTTTCTTTCGGGTGATATCACCGCCGTAACATTTCGCCAGCACATCCTTGCGCATGGCCTTCACCGTCTCTCTGGCTATAACTTTTGACCCGATGGCGGCCTGTATGGGTATCTCAAAGAGGTGTCTCGGGATCTCATCCTTCAGCCTCTCGCACATGCGCCTGCCCCTCTCGTAGGCTGTGTCCTTGAATACTATGAAAGACAGGGCATCCACGGTCTCTTTGTTAATCAGTATATCAAGTTTTACAAGCTCGGATTTCTCATAGCCCTTGAAATCGTAATCAAAGGATGCATATCCTCTGGATCTGGATTTTAACGCGTCAAAGAAATCATATATTATCTCATTTAAGGGAAGGTCATATTTCAATACAGCCCTGGTCTCCTCCATGTATTCCATGGATATATATATACCCCTGCGCTCCTGACAGAGATCCATGATAGCGCCGATGTATTCGCTGCTCACCATGATCTCGGCGGAAACATAGGGTTCCTCCATGTATTCGATCTCGGAAGGATCCGGCAGGTTCGACGGATTGGTAAGGTCAATGACCTCTCCGTCGGACTTATGAACCTTATATACAACTGATGGCGCCGTGGTCACAAGATCAAGATTGTACTCTCTCTCCAGTCTCTCCTGCACTATCTCGAGATGTAAAAGACCTAAGAATCCGCATCTGAAACCAAAGCCCAAAGCCACCGAAGTCTCCGGTTCGTAATTTAAGGCTGCATCATTGAGCTGAAGCTTTTCCAGCGCATCACGAAGATCCGGATACTTGGCGCCGTCCGCGGGGTAAAGGCCACAATATACCATAGAATTGACCTTCTTATAACCCGGCAGGGGCTCTGCGGCAGGATTTGCCGCATCTGTCACCGTATCTCCCACTCTGGTATCCTTCACGTTCTTAAGAGATGCTGTAATATAGCCTACCATTCCCGCAGTCAGCTCTTCACAGGGAAAGAACTGTCCGGCACCGAAATATCCCACCTCTACCACATCCGCCTCAGCATGTGTTGCCATCATGCGCATGCGCATTCCCGGTGCGATACGGCCATCCCTGATACGGCAGAATATTATAACTCCCTTATAAGCATCATATTTGGAATCAAAGATCAAAGCCTTCAGCGGGGCATTAACATCGCCTGTAGGAGCCGGAAGCTTATGTACTATCGCCTCCAGCACTTCCTCCACATTCAATCCCGTCTTCGCAGAGATCCTCGGAGCATCAAGAGCCTCAATACCTATAACATCCTCGATTTCCTCACAAACCTTGTCCGGTTCGGCGCTGGGAAGATCGATCTTATTGATGACAGGTATTACCTCAAGATCGGCATCAAGAGCGAGATAAACATTGGCCAGAGTCTGCGCCTCTATGCCCTGGGCAGCATCCACCACCAGTATGGCGCCGTCACATGCAGCCAAAGACCTTGAAACCTCGTAATTGAAATCCACATGTCCCGGAGTATCTATAAGGTTAAAAATATACTCTTCTCCGTCTTCGGCTTTGTACACAGTGCGGACAGCCTGGGATTTTATGGTGATGCCTCTCTCCCTCTCCAGATCCATATTGTCAAGCACCTGGGCCTGCATCTCACGGCTGGTCAGAAGGCCGGTCTTTTCTATGATACGATCCGCCAGAGTGCTCTTACCGTGATCGATATGCGCCACTATGCAAAAATTTCTGATCTTACTCTGATCCATATTGTAAAACTCCATTCATATATTTCAAAACATCTTGTAAAAATTCACAGCCAATATCATAATTTGAGGGGCATAAAGTGTTTCACAGATTGTTTCGTGCTTTGCACTTATGTCATTAGGGATCCACCGGACATCCTGCCCCCACTTCCTGCTCATATCAGGGCGGGCCTTAAATGAATCCTCCGGACTTTAATATAAACAGCCACATGGTCAGCGTAAATGCGGACAGCAGTGTTGTCAGCATCACGACTGCGCTGGTGAGGGTTCCCTCGTGTCCCATGTTTTTGGCCATGACAAAGCAGCTCACTGTGGTAGCGGATCCTAGCATTACCAGTATCGCCACCAGCTCACTCTCCCTGAAGCCGAAAGCAATAGCGCAGGGTAAAAAAATTGATGCGAAACCTATGAGTTTCATAAATCCCGCAACCACAGCCTGCAAACCTTTTCCGAAAGCTTTCTTGAGCTCAAAGCTCGCCCCCATTGCCATCAGTCCAAGAGGCATCGCCGTGTTGCCTATGTTCGTGACCGTCTTTAACATTATACCCGGCATGGGTATTTTTAGCAATGACCATATGAGTCCTAACGCTATCCCTATGATGATGGGGTTTTTCAAAACCCCTGTGAAAGTCTTTTTGAGCATTCCGGAATCCAGTGATCTGTTATCCGGCGAAGATACCGTGAGTACTATGACCGCAAATATATTATATAAGGGCACGGAACCGATGATCATCAATGGTGCCATACCTGTGGTTCCGTAAATATTCTGGATAAACGCAAGTCCCAAAAGCGCTGCCGAGCTCCTGTAAGACGCCTGTATAAACTCGCCTCTCTCGCTCGCATTAGTCTTACGCGAAACCAGAAAGGACACCAGATATGAGATCAGTATACTCAAAATGGTGACAAAAAAACAGAACAAAACGAATTTCGTATTCCAGCCTTCCCTGAAATCCACCACGGCGAGATCACCGAATACCAGCACAGGGAGTGAAATCTTGAACACAAAGTTATTCATCCTGCCGGCAAACACATCATCTATGAACTTCAATCTCTTAAGGACATATCCGATCACCATCATCATAAAGACGGGAACCGTTGCGTTTAAGGCAAATATCAGGTTGTCCATTTCAAAACTCTCCGTATCATACATTGAACGGATCTGCTCCGTTGGCCATAACTCCTTCCGGTGTCAATAAATCAGAAAAACCCGCAGGAATTGTACCTGCGGGGTCATAATAATCTGAAACCGTTTTGGATTATTTCATCTGTGCAGCAACCTCAGCCGCAAAATCCTCGTTCTTTTTCTCCATACCCTCGCCAACTTCGAAGCGAACGAATGAATCAACCGAAAGATTTCCGTTTACAGACTGAAGATACTTGCCAACAGACTGCTTGCCGTCCTCTGCCTTTACATAAGTCTGCTCCATGAGGCAGATCTCTTTCTGCTGCTTTGAGATACGTCCCTTTACGAGACCGTCAAAGATCTTGTCTCCAACGATGGCTGCCTTGTCTTCCATAGCAAGAGCTACAAGAGCGTTCTTAGCCTCCTCAGGCAGGAAGTTGAACAGGAAGTTCATGTTGCTCTTCTTCTCTTCGTAGATGGCAACTGTCTCTGTTGACCACTTTCCGTCTGCGATAGCCTTATCGATAAGCTTCTGTAAGATCGGCTTCGGAAGAGTTGCAGGATCATTCAATGCGCTGTCAACAGTGATCTCCTCGATCTTAGCAAGCTCATCGGCAGATATATCTGCTGAGCTCAAATACTGGGGGTTCATAGCTGCGATCTGCATTGCAATGTTGGTAAGAGCCTCTTTTGCAGCATCATCGGATGCGCCCTTTCCTGCTACCAGAACACCGATCCTGCCGCCGCCATGGAGATATGAAACCACGATATCGCCTGAAAGCTTGCGGAATCTGCGGAATGAAAGCTTCTCACCGATAGTAGCTGTCTTCTCCACAAGTGCGTCCTTAAGACCGTTCTCTCCAAGAAGAGCCTCAACATCCTCGCCGTTATTGCCACCGTTGTATGATGAAGCAAGTGCCTGATCTGCAATAGACTGTACAAATGTCTGGAATACCTCGTTCTTTGCAACGAAGTCTGTCTCTGAGTTAACCTCGGCAACAACACCTGTTGTACCGTTCAAAGCTGCGCAGCAGAGGGTATCTGCCGCGCAGCTT
>JAILBP010000181.1:0-3141 GCA_024680835.1 Lachnospiraceae bacterium
AGACCGCAAAGGTCAAGCTGGAGAGCATCCGTAAAAATATAGAGGATAATGCCACCACCTTCTTCAACAAGAGGATACCCGCCACCATCACCATTGGTCTGGCTGAGAGTGATGCAAAATACGAAAAGCCCGAGGACATCATCAAGGTTTCGGATGAGAGGATGTACTACGGCAAGCAGCACGGCAAAAACATCCTGGTGTTCGAGATCGCAGGATGATCCCCTGACCGGTAATGTTCCGGACGGTATACCATTACATTGAAAAATGATTAATTTCCTGAACAACCTGAAATTACGAAAAAAATTTTATCTGTTGTTTATCGCCGGTGTGCTGATCCCCATGATACTGACAGACTGGATGATACTGAGCAATATCATCGATGCGACTAAGACATCCACCCGGAACGAGATGGAAAAAAGCGCAAGCGCAGTGGAGTACGCCATTCAGCATCATCTGGAATATCCCGTGACCGTGGCTCACAATCTGTACAAAAGCCAGGTTATGGAGGATTTCCTGGACAAAGAATACAGCGATCCGGGAGAGTATTACGAAGCTTTCTATCGTCTCAGAAATTCCCTTATCTTTGACAGCAATATAGGTATCGAAGGCGGTACGGTGTCCGTTTATGCCGATAACCCGACCATCGTCAACGGAAGCGGGTTTTACAGGCTCGACCGGGACTGTGACTGGTATAAATCCTTCGAAAATGAGAATCGTCAGAGCTCTCTGCATTTTCTGTATGAAGAGACTTCAAACACAGACCGCAGCAAAAGGCGAAAGGTCGTATTGCTGCTGCGCATGGATAATGGCAAATACAACGGATGTGAGAAGATCCTGCGTGTGGATCTTGACTATGCAAGTCTCGCAGAGGCCATCGAAGGACTTGACAGGATCAACAAGGACAGACATCTTTTGGTATGCGAAGGCAGCAACATCGTGCTGACTGAAAACAGTTCAAGCGAAAAAAACCTTCCCTTTGAAAAGTTCGGAAAGATAGAGAAGGGAACCTACAGAAAATATATCAAGGTATATGATCAGGATCTTTCCATAAACGTACTGCCCGAAAAAGACCTGGAATGGGAGTTTTTCAGTGAAAACGGCAAAAAATTTCTGATAATGCTGATCGTAAACCTGGTCCTGCCTCTTTTGATGCTGCGTCTGATCGAGTATTCCATCACCAGACGTATTCATTATCTTGAGAAATCCTTCAACAATACGACAGAGGATGAACTTCGTATGATACCGGAGGTTGAGGGCGATGACGAGATCACAAGCCTGATACGAAGCTATAACAGCATGGCTATCCGTATGAATGAACTTATTATGACTGTATATAAGGATAAGCTGCATGAACGGGAGATTGACATATCAAGACAGAATGCGGAGCTTCTGGCTCTGCACAGTCAGATAAACCCGCATTTTCTCTTTAATGCCCTTGAGAGCATCCGTATGCACAGTCTTCTCAGGGGAGAGACGGAGACTGCGGAGATGGTGGGAAAGCTCGCCGTTATGGAGCGAACCTATGTTAATTGGGGCGAGGATTCCGTCAGTATCGGTAAAGAGATGGAATTCGTCCAGGCGTACCTCACATTACAGAAATACCGCTTTGGTGACCGCCTTCATGTAGATATAAGTGTGGATCCGGATTGTGAGCGCTTTGGGATCCCGAAGCTCACTCTGGTCACTCTGGTTGAAAATGCCTGTATTCACGGTGTCGAACGCAAATCCACACCGGTATGGATATTCATCAGAGCCAGCAAGGCCAGCGGAAAGATGTGTATTGAGGTGGAAGATACCGGCGACGGTATGGATGAGGAAACACTTAAGAAACTGACCGAACGTATCAAAAATGTCACTATCGAAGATATGAAGGGCAAAAAACATGTGGGCATGATGAATGCCTACCTTCGTTTGAAGAAAATGACAAAAGGTCTGGTGGAGCTGGATATCAGTTCGGAGAAAGGACTTGGTACCGTTGTCAGGATTGAGATACCTTTGGAGATTAAGATATGAGAGTACTGTTGGTAGATGATGAACCCTTTATAACCCAGGGCTTGATGCTGCTGATCGACTGGGATGCAGAAGGCTGGGAGATAGCGGGCACGGCAAAAAACGGAATTGAAGCCATAGACATACTGAAAAGAGAGAAGATCGATCTGGTGCTCACAGACATCCGCATGCCCGAATGCGATGGCATCACACTGTTAGAAAAGGTCAAGAGCGAAAAGTTCTCGGATGCTTACTTTATCATGATGAGCGGATATGACGAGTTCGGTTACGTTCAGAAGGCCATGCGATACGGCTGTGTGGATTATATCGTAAAACCCGTGGACAAGGATGAACTTTTGAGCGCAGTTCGAAAGGTGTGCCGCATGGAAAGAAAGACCCGTGAGGACGAAGAGCGCATATCAGAACTGGAGCAGGCCAGGGGCGAACAATACAGTATAGCTGCCCTCATAGGAACATACGACAGCGCCGACAGACAGGGACACACCATAATATGCAAGGAGATCATGGATCTTTTGGGAGCGTCGGTGGAAGTGAACGATAAGGATCAGATCAGAAAACATGTATCTGATTTTTATCATGTCATCAAGGAGGAAAATCTCTCCAAAGAGTCCGTGGACTTTAATATTTCATATCTTTTGTTCCAACTCATACATGTGGCATCGGAACAGGATGACGAAGTCAATCAGGAAGAGATAATGCGCTTTATAGGCGAAAGCTCTTTTGAGGACGGCAAGATAGTGGAAAACAGCGAATATCTTCTGGGATTCTGCCTGGAATATGCGGAGTACATCTCACAGCTCAGAGGCCGGGCAGCCCAGGGCGTATTGAGGGATGTTGAAAAAGAGATACGGACTCATTATGCGGATAATATAAGCCTGAGGGAGATGAGCCAGAAATATTTCATAAACAGCGCCTACCTCGGCCAGATATTTAAGAAAAAATACAGTCAGTCCTTCAAGGATTACCTGACTGATGTGAGGATAAAAGAAGCAGCCAAAATGCTGTCCACCACAGACAAGAAGATCATCATCATAGCAGAGGAAGTAGGATACAAAGACTGCGATTATTTTGTTCAGAAGTTTATCGAGAGGATGGGATGTACCCCGTCAAAGTACAGGAGGGATCATACCT
>JAILBP010000222.1:0-2069 GCA_024680835.1 Lachnospiraceae bacterium
CTGTTCGGGTGCAGAAAAAAGAGCTGTAAGAAAAAATGCCGCGATTAAACTTGAGATGACTGACGGCATACAGGAATGTCTCGAATCCATCAGGGATCTGCGCGCAAATAATGCGGAAGAAAGATATATGGAACAGTTGGATGGAAAAATAAAGTACGTTGAAAAAATGGCTCTGTTTACGGAGCTGAAAATGGCGGTATATGTAAACTCCGCATCCATCATTCTGAAAATCGGTATCGGAACCACCGCAGTTGTTGGCGGATCTTTGTTTGCTAGTGGAGAGATCTCTATACTTACGTTCTTCCTTTTCCTTATGCTGGTTGCAAGACTGTATGATCCTATGCAGATCACACTTCAAAACTTCGCTGCCATAATCTCATGCGGAATCCAGTGTGAAAGGCTTGATGAAGTTCTGTCAACCAAGCCTCAAACCGGATCGGAGGAGATCCATAACGAAGGATACGATATCATTTTTGACCATGTAGGATTCAAATACGCGGATGACACGGAGGTGCTCAAAGATGTAAGCTTTACCGCAAAGCAGGGAGAAGTAACTGCCCTTATCGGCCCATCAGGCGGAGGAAAAACTACCATCTCAAGACTTGCCGCCAGATTCTGGGATGTAAACGAAGGAAAGATCACACTTGGCGGAGAAGACATATCCGAGATCGATCCGGAGATATTGCTCAAGAGTTATTCCATCGTTTTTCAGGATGTTACACTTTTTAACAATACGATCATGGAAAACATCCGTATAGGTAAGGAAGGTGCAACTGACGAAGAAGTCATGGCAGCTGCAAGGCTTGCCAATTGCGAGCAGTTCGTGGAACTCTTGCCCCAGAAATACAACACATATATTGGTGAAAACGGAAGCGAACTGTCGGGTGGTGAGCGTCAGAGAATATCAATAGCGAGAGCATTTTTGAAAGATGCTCCTGTCATTCTGCTCGATGAAGCAACCGCTTCCCTGGATGCCGAAAATGAAACAGCAATCCAGGAAGCCCTCTCAAGACTTATCAAAAATAAAACGGTCCTTATCATAGCACATCGCATGAGAACGATTGCAAAAGCTGATCACATCGTGGTTCTCAAGGACGGTGTTGTCGCAGAGCAAGGCAGTCCGGAGCAGTTGAGCCACGAAGACAGCATATACAGTCATATGACCAAACAACAAACTATCACGCAAAACTGGAAAATGTGAATTCGGTTGCATTTAGTGTACTGATTTGATATACTTATGTGAGTCACTAACAACTGTTGATCCGACATGTGCGTGCAATGAACTGTAAGCAGTTCATTTGAAGCGCACATGCGGTGGCTCGCACAAGTGAGGAATCATGATAACAAGAAAAGCTGAATGGAAGGACATTCCGAGAATCATGGAGCTCCTTAAACAAGTTAATAATGTCCATGCTCATGGACGGCCGGATCTGTTTATCCCGGACAAAACTAAGTATACGGAGGATGAACTTGAGGGCATCATTTGTGATCCGACAACACCTGTATTCGTCGGAGTCGATGATAAGGATACAGTTCTCGGTTATGCTTTTTGCGTCATCAAGCGAACTATAGGACAGAACAACCTCGTAGACAACATAGAATTATATATTGATGATCTGTGCTTCGATGAACCTTTTCGCGGGCAAGGACTGGCAAAAGAGCTTTTCGATGAGGTTATCCACTATGCCAAAAAAAATTCCTTCGATCGCGTCACACTCCATGTGTGGGAATGTAACGAGACAGCAAGGCATTTCTATGAAAAATGTGGCATGAAACCGTACTATTCAGCTATGGAGAAATTAATCTCGGGATAAAATTTCTGAAATCGACTCCGGCAAATCCAAGTTGCAGGAACACGAGCTAATTGAGGACTGATCTATGGGACTTTTATGGGATGACCGCGGTTGGGATGACTATCTCTACTGGCAGACACAAGACAAGAATATCAAAAACTTCATTCATTGGAATGCCCTCTCCGTATATTCAAATCAGAGATACTGACCTTCACAAGAAACGGCACCTTCACCGCATTTAAGAAGACCTGGCTTACCGGATACAAATGACCACCT
>JAILBP010000074.1:0-9024 GCA_024680835.1 Lachnospiraceae bacterium
CCCTCTACATTGCGGTATCTCTCTTCGTCCACACGCTCAAACTTCACGAACAGCTTGTCAATATCCTCATGTTTTATCCCTACACCGGTATCCTCAACGGAAACCCTTAATCTTATGAGATTCTTTTCGCCCTCCACGCGCTCAAAGCCTATTCTGAAGGTTACTGTACCTTTTTCCGTGTATTTGACAGCATTGGATAAAAGATTCGTAACGATCTGTTTGATGCGCAGCTCATCCCCCCGCAGAAGCTTGGGAATGTTCCGGTCAAATGCCAGCGTCACATCCAGCCCCTTCTGATCGGCTTTGATATGCAGCATATTCACCAGATCATTTACCACTGACGAAAGATCGTAGTCCACCGGCACGATCCCCATTTTTCCCGCCTCTATCTTTGAAAAATCCAGAAGATCGTTTATGAGACCCAACAGTGTAGTCCCCGCCTGCTTGATGCCCTGCGCATATTCCAGTGCGTTGGTGTCCTCGCTCTCACGCAGGATTATCTCATTCATACCCAGCACTGCATTGATAGGTGTGCGGATCTCGTGTGAAACATTGGACAGAAACGCAGACTTTGCCTCGCTGGCTGCCACTGCTTTCTCGGATATCTCGATGAGCCTGTCTCTCGAACATTTCTCATCATCTATGTCTTCCACAACACCCAGCACATTCAGCACTCTGCCGTCCTCTGCCCGCCTATATGCCACAAGTCTGCCTCTGCGCCACAGACCTTCCCTGTTTTTGTACTCCATGGACAGCACATTTTTGTTGCGCATGCGGTAATCTATGGTATCAAAATCCGTAAACTCCGCAACCTCATCCCTGTATTCATCGGACGCAAAACCCTCCATCATCTCCGACAGGGTTATTCTGACATCCGATCTTGCGTTATTCACCAACTCGGTAATATGCCGATCAGCAGAGCGTACCTCAGTGAATGAATCATTTAAAAGATCCAGTTCAAAAACCGTCAGATAAATATCTGCCAAAGCCTCGATCTCATTGCTCAGATTCCGGGACAGCTCAAGGTTTTTATTTGCCTCCACGTATCTGTCTATCATGCCGCGATAGTACTCACGCATCATCCTGCACAAAAAGAATCCGCAGATGGCCATGATGGCGAGTCCGGTCGTACCGGACCCGACCCTTTCGATATATATTTCATACCTGCTCCCTGTCTTCGGCAGGATCTCCAGCCCCGTCGAATACCACATTGCAGACAGGTAAAAAACATAATTCATCACCAAAACCACAAAATAAGCGATATAATCACAGTACCGTATGCTCAGAAGCGGCACTAAAAACCATGTAACATTCACCGGAACACCCATTCCGTTTACGACATACAGCAAAATATCTATTGCCATCAGTGAAAAAAAACCGGTCATATAGGATGTCGGGTGAAATTTCTTCATCAGCTTGTTTATCGCCGTGAGTACTATCATGAACACCATTACGATGACCACAATGGAGTATGAAACGCTCCTGTATATTCCGCTCGCTATACATATGGCTATCATCAGTGGCCCGAAAAAAATACACACCACCATCAGCACGCCGAGATTGCGGTTTATCTTCTCTCTGTTTTCCCTGAGAAACTCCTCATATTCAGCCACATTTTTGATATCTGTTATCTCGGTTATATTCTTCATAGGCAGATCCTCCAAAAAAAGCCGCTCTTTATCACTTATCTTAAGCAGTAAAGAAGCGGCTTCCCTGTCTATTCGTTAAGTTTTATGTTTTTGACAGTCTCGGTCACATTCACAACTCCGGTACCACTGCCCAACGGATAGGTATTCGCAGCGGAAAAACGCATATTAAGCTCACTGTAATCGATATTGATATTACCTGATCCGCGCTCGTCGCCTACTCCGTGAACGCTGTTGCCTTCTCCGTACAGAAACAGAGCCACATGAGAGATATCTATATCGAAATTGCCGGCATCGGTTCCTATATTCATGAGCCTCTCGCCCTTCATATCAGACGTCAACTTGCCGTTTTTGACGGATACCTTTCCCGTACCCTCTTCCAGGACACCCACGAATCCCTGATTGGTACCTGTGGCGGTGATCTCACACCTGAAGCCGTTAAAGGATACATTTGCTTCGCCTTTTATACTGCCGATACCTATACCTGAAGCACACGAATTGCTGATGAGAACCTTGCAGTTATCCATCGTGATATCCGCACCGCCGTCGGTAGTACCGATACCAACACAAATACCTCCAGAACATTCGATCTTAACCGTTCCCTGCAGGATCTTTATCTTCTTTCCATCGGTATTGCGCCCTGCTCCTATTCCGATACACGCTTCTCCGTTACATCTGAGATTCAATGTTCCCGGCATGTCCATGGTGATATTACCGTGACCGTATTTGCTCTCATTGCCGATAGCATAGCAGTTCAAAGCCTCCGAACTGATACTGAGATCGCCTGCTCCGGTGAGTCTTATGGAACTGTTAACCGGCACCAGTATACCTTTTCTGTCCAAAACATTGTCACCCCTGGATTCAAGCTCGACCTCCGACCCCTTGCCAAGGCTTATGACGCCTTTCTCGGTAGGTGAACTCATCCTGGCGTTATCCAAGATGATCCTGGTCTTCGTCTCATCTTTGACCGTGACTGTCAGCGGTACCAGAATGTTACCCGCACCTCTTAAGGTGACCTCGCTGACATCCACCAGAACCGATGTGTAATTCTCCGTTACCAGATCCTCCACGCAGATAACTTCCCCGTCTGTGGGATTGTAGACCTTGGTATGTGCTCCGCCGTTTTCCGCATTGATACGGACGATCTGGTCGGCGATCTCATCATCTATGGCATCCAAGAACTCCGGTGCAGGTCTTGCAATATAAAATCCCTGAATATAGTCAGCTCCAAGGCCTATCATAACCTTTAGTTCATCGTAGGTCTCAACGCCCTCAGCCAACGCAAGATACCCGTTATTGTGCAGGAACTCAATGAGATTCTCCACGATGTTCATCATTTTATTATTATTGTCTATGCCGCTGATAAGTTCCCTGTCAATCTTTACAACCAGCGGATTATAACGCAAAAGATTTGTGGTGTTGGAATATCCTGTACCATAATCATCTATCGCCAGCTCGATATCGTTGTCCGTCAGTCTGTTTTTGATACGGTTCAACATTTCCCCGTTCAGCTCAGTCTGCTCGGTAAACTCGATCACCGAACTATTCATGACCAATCCGTATTTTTCCACCAGCGTGGCAAAATCAGCCTCTGTCAGATAATATCCGGATATTGAATTGATATACAGCTTTTTGTCTGCAAACAGATCGGATCTTTCACTCAGGATGCGGTAACCGTTGTACATTGTAGCATATTCCACGTCATAGAGCCTGTCGCTCTTTTGCGCCACATCCAGTATCTGTCCCGGATTCATGCCGATATTTGAATCAGTCCTCATCAGCATCTCGTAAGCCAGTATCTTACCTGTACGGGCGCTCACGATAGGCTGGAAATGATATATGAAAAGATTGTATTCTATCAGTCTGTTAAATTTCCTCTGCAGGATATACTCATCCTCCACGCTGCGGCTGTTCTCCGCAGTGAAGTTTACTATCTCGCCCCTGCCCTGGCTCAAAGCCTTGTATAACGCCGCATTTGCCGCATGCATACGCTCAGCCGGATACATATTGCCGCTGGTCACACCTGCGGTGATGGTCATGCTGTGATGTTTTGATACCACGTATCCGAATTCATCCTGCAGCACACACTCCTCAACTGCTTTTTTTATGTTCTGGAGATAAACGAGCTCATCACCCTCGTTGTATTCCGGGATACAAACCCAGAATCTCCTGGGTGCATTATATGCTATCAGAGTATTATAAGGCACATGTTCCCTCACCGCCCTGAGAGCGCTGTAAATATATATATCCTGCATCGCAGGATTATTGATGCCCTCCACCTGCAGGATGAAGAGCAGGGGTTCACCTATAGATCCCGCCATGATCCTGACAAGCTTTGCCTGATCTATCACTGCAAGCTTCGGATCCACATCCCCGTCCGCCAGATCGTCCACAAAAACATAACCTGCGGCAGTTTTCTCATCATCCCGGACCAGACGGACTTTCACAGGGATCAGGACATCGAGTTTTTTCTGCATCGCATCCACAAATTCAGAAAACTCCTCGAATGAAGTGTCTTCTTTCAACCCCAGGAGCCTTATGGCATTTTGATCTGCACGAAAAGCACGCACTTCCCGGTCTATGAGGAAGGCTCCCGTATTCTCTATAAGTCCCGACAGCACGCCCCAGCCGCTGCCGAAAAATTCTTCCCACAATCTCTCCATGTTAAAATACCTTTCCCCCAAAACATACCAAAAGGGTAGACAAAACCAGATCAAGGTGTTATACTATGCAAACTGTTACATAATACATTGTTCATAAGTTACTATTCTCAGCCGTTATGCAGGCTGCCGGTCGATCACTCCGACTATAAATAGCAACTGAAAACATCAATCAATATAAGGAGGTGCTAAAATGGCACAGATCACAAAAGATACCATGATAGGTGAACTGCTCACGCTGGATAAGGATGTAACTCCCATCCTGATGGGCATCGGAATGCATTGTCTCGGCTGCCCGTCCTCACAGATGGAGACCGTAGGTGAAGCTGCAATGGTGCACGGTCTTGAACCGGATGCTCTGGTAAATGAGATCAACACATTCCTCGGCAGCAACTGATCACAACTGATCACGAGTCAAGCTACACCGGCCAATATACTGAGTCCGGCAGATATTACAACCATCTCACGATCTCACTATATTGGCTGTGAACAGTAGCTTTTACTGTATCTCCAGATTCACAAACTGCGTAAATTCCGGCAGCCACCCCAGTTTTCTCACGCCTACCGGGCCATTTCTCTGTTTTGCTACTATGATCTCGGCAATATTCTTTTCATCTGTATCATGATTATAGTAATCATCCCTGTATATGAACATTACCACATCCGCATCCTGCTCGATAGCTCCCGACTCACGGAGATCCGACAGCATAGGTCGCTTGTCCGGACGTTTTTCCACCTCACGGGACAGCTGTGACAGCGCGACAACCGGAACATTTATCTCCCTGGCCACCGCCTTTAAGGATCTCGATATCTCCGAAATCTCATTCTGTCTGGACTCCGCCCGTTTTGACGAGCCGCTCATGAGCTGGAGGTAATCTATGATAATGAGCTGTATGTCATTTTCTATCTTAAGCTTTCTGCATTTGCTGCGGAGCTCCGAAACACTGATACCCGGTGTATCATCAATGATGATCTTCGACCTGGCTATCACGTTGGTAGCCTCACCAACCGCCGACCAATCGGCCTCAGTCAGGTTTCCTGAACGGATCTTTGTGGCATCTACCCTGGCTTCCTGCGCCAGAAGTCTGTTTACCAGCTGATCCCTGGACATCTCGAGGCTGAACAGCGCTATGGCCTTATCATCCCTGAAAGCAGCATGCGCAGCTATATTCAGCACAAACGCCGTCTTTCCCATAGAGGGTCTGGCCGCTATCAGCACAAGATCCGATCTCTGCAGTCCGCTGGTCATATAATCCAGATCCAGAAAGCCCGTGGCAAGACCTGTGAGACTGCCCTTATTGCGGGCAGCTTTGTCGATCCTCTCCACCACTCTGAGGATTATATCCTTTATATTCTCGGTGCCACCACCACCCTTGGTCTGGATCAGGTCAAACACCCTTTTTTCCGTGTTCTGCAGTATCACATCCACGGAGGTTGCACCCTCAAAACACTCGTTCTCAATCTCCTGATTGGTGCGGATCACCTTGCGTAAAAGAGACTTCTCCGCCACTATATTGGCATATTCGCGGATGTTCACCGACGATGGAAGGCTGTCCAATACATTCTCCACAAAAGTTAAGGAGCACACCTCCTCCGGTGCGTTCATCTCGCGAAGCTTATTCTGCAGCACCACCAGATCCGCCGGCTTACCCTCATCGTATAGCGCGGATATTGCTGAAAAAATAAGTCCGTACTGCTTATGATAAAAATCGTCTGCCGTCAGCATTTCACAGGCCGCCGTCACCGCGTCCTTGTCCATTATCATGGAACCTATGACGGACTGCTCAGCCTCGAGACTGTTGGGCATTTCTCTGTATATCTTCTCTTCAGGCATATCCTTAAATTCCTCGTAACTACTGTATCCTGATACCGTACGTCCGGAAACTGCGAATCTGTCATCCGCTGTCCGATACCTGTCATCCGGCGTCTTTCATACGGCCTTTATCGTCCGGCCTTTATCGTCTGACCTTCGTCGTATCGATTTTGTCTTCCGTATCTGTCATCGAAATCAGGTTTCATGAACAGATCTCAGGCTCCCTCGGTGACCTGCACCTTCAGTTCACCGCTCACCTGTGGATGAAGCTTTATCTTCACGTTGTAGGTGCCGCATGCCTTAATGGGAACATCCAGTACCATCTTCTTTTTGTCTATGTCGAGGCTCAGCTGTTTTTTAGCCTCCGCTGCGATCTCCTTGGTAGATATGGAGCCAAAAGCCTGACCTTCCTTACCGGTCTTGAGCGTCAGCTTCACTACCTTATCCTTGAGATTCTCAGCCATTTTCTGCGCGTTTTCCAGATTATCCTGGGCAACCTTCTCCGCATGTTTGTTTTGTAATTTCAGGTCGTTTAAGTTTTTGTTGTTGGCCTCAACACCAAGCTTTCCCGGCAGAATCCTATTGCGAGCGTATCCGTCGGAAACCTCCACTATATCGCCCTTTTTTCCCAGTGCCTTAACATCCTGTAATAATATAACCTTCATGATACAAATACCTCCCGATCCGGTCACGGCGATATCTGTCTGTGATATTCCGAGCCGGTCTCTATTATAATCTCTTAAAAAACTATAACTTGATATCTCCGCTGTCGATCATCTCGTCAATGGTGTCTTTGATGATTTGCTTTGCGTCGTCTATGGATATGTCCTCGAGCTGAGCACCGGCGATGTTCATGTGACCGCCGCCCCCAAGACTCTCCATAATGAGCTGGACATTTATCTCATCTATGGATCTGGCGCTGACATATATCTTGCCATTATAAGGCGTCAGCACAAATGACGCCGAGATGCCTATGATGTTCAACAGCTCGTTGGCCGCCTGAGCGCCCATGACTGTGGGGCTCTCCACATCCGTAGCCAAAAACAGGGATATGGCGAACTTCTCCCTGTAAACTTCAGCCTGTCTCACAACGTCGGCTCTGGCCTTATAGTCCTCAAGTCCGTTTCTGAGCAGCTTTCTGACTCTGGTTACATCGGCGCCGCTGCGTCTTAAGTACGCAGCCGCCTCAAAAGTACGCACTCCGGCTTTAGCCATGAAGTTGTTGGTATCTATGATGATACCCGCATAGATAGCATCAGCCTCGGCAGGCGCAAGCTTTATCTTTTCCGTAAAATACTGTAAAACCTCTGCGATCATCTCGCAGGCAGAGCTGGCATATGGCTCCACGTAAGACAGCAGCGGATTTTCGATGATCTCGCTGGACTGTCTGTGGTGGTCGAACACCACGATCTCTCTGGTCTTTTTGAGGATCTCCGGACACTCCACGTTGGTGGCCTTGTTGGTATCCACCACCACTACAACCGTATCGCTGTCGCACACGTCCACCGCCTGTTCGCTGGTCAGGAACATGTCTGCCGGATAGCCCTTCTCCGTGGTAAACATATCCACAACCGGACGCAGTGATGATGTCACTGTGTTCAGCACGATCTGAGCCTTTTTGTCTATCTCTCTGGCCGCCACGAAAATACCCAGCGCCGAGCCGAAAGCATCCACATCCGAGATCTGATGTCCCATGACCAGAACCCTGTCGTGATTTTCCATGATGGAACGGAGCGCCTGGGCCTTGACTCTGGCCTTTACACGGGTGGCCTTCTCCACCTGCTCAGACTTGCCTCCGAAATAGCGGATCTTCTCGCCCTCACGAACCACAACCTGATCGCCGCCGCGGCCCAAGGCAAGATCTATGGCAGCCCTTGCGAATTCGTTATTCTCAATGTAGCCGTCGCCTGTGACTCCGATACCCATACTCAGGGTCACGGGCATGGAATTGCCCACCTTGATAGTCTTGACTTCCTCTAAGATACTGAATTTGTTCTCTTCCAGCGTCTTCATGTATTTGTGTTTGAATACCACAAAATACTTGTCATTCTCGATCTTGCTAATGAGAGCATCCACATTGCTGAAGTAGTTGTTGACCTTGCGGTCAATGAGCGCCACCAGCATGGATCTCTTGACATACTCTACCGAATCCAGGGCCTCGTCGTAATTGTCAATGTAAATATGGGCAGCCACCATTCGCTGCTCCTCATTGGCCTTGATGTAGCGGTTCAGCTTCGTATCATCAAAAATATACAGAGCCGTCAGGCAATCGTCTTTTTTGACATCCTCCAGGAGCTTGCTGTCTCCCAGTATCTCGGTGAATCCGATCTTTTTGAGAACAGCGGTCAGATACATATCCTTCCACTCCAGCACCACATCCATATCATCCTGGGATGCCACCACTATGTCATCCGTCAGCGCAGGAAAGACTGTCTTTATAAGGCTGTGGCCGGCAGGGTCGATCTCCGTGAGCTTTTGGAATGCCTCGTTGGACCAGAGGATCCGCCCCTTCACATCCAACAGCGCATAAGGTATCTTGAACTCTCTCAGCAGTTTTTTCTGAACCGTGCCGTACTGGGTAGCAAAATTCACCATCTCGCTGCCAAGCTTTGGCTTTATGACGGCCATAGTCACAGTCACCACCAAAAGATAAACGCATGCTGCCGCGCTCATGACAAAACCAACCTCTTTGGATACGGAAAAAGCCACTGCAGCCGCTACTACCGGTAATATCCCCAGATATAAAGGCATATTCAGGTAATGCCTTATGGATCCGTGAAACTTTATCGTGTTTTTCGCCATAAATACTCCTAAACGGGCGCTCCGATAAACCTTGTCGCCCTGTCTCTGATAGTTGGAAACCCACACCCGATATCATATCATATTTTCCAATTAAATACCATAT
>JAILBP010000080.1:0-13096 GCA_024680835.1 Lachnospiraceae bacterium
ACTTCTGCTCCTGCTTGCCGTAATCAGCATCAAACAGAACCGAAGACTGCGCTGCCTTACTGCGGGCTGCAATACCTGTAAGCTGAGGTCTCTCCTCTCTCTCCTCTCTCTTCTCAGGCTGAGCGGGCTGTCCGCCTCCCATAGGTATAGTCGAAGAAGGCTTGCCGTTCTGTGCAGTGGCTGAGGCGCCTTGATTTGCGGAACCCTGATTCTGTGCCTTTGCCGAAGGTGCTGTGGTTGCCTGTGCCTTTGTCTCTGCGGTTGCAACCTGTGCTGCTGCGGCAGCTGCGTTTGTCTGGGCTATTGTAGCAGATACTGTGACACCACCTATATTGGAATTGGTGTTCTCAACCTTCTTGGTAGAATCTATGAAGCCTCTTGCATCATCTATAACCTTAGCAATCTCAGCGGAGATAGCTCTGTATTTTTCTTTTTCTTCAACAGCGTTCTTGTACTGGCTGTGAAGCTTCTTGCCCTCTTCAACGAAGGCCTCAAGACCTGCATCGCTCTCAACATCCAGAAGTCTCAGACTCGGATCCGGTTCTGCTGTGTAGATCTCCTCCTCATGACTCAGCTCTTCTTCATATGTCACGATAGAAGCGCTGTGCCAGATTGTCTCTTCTGCGAGGACATCCTCGGTAGTCTCTGTCTTCTCTGTAGGAACGTCCCTGACAGTGATGATAGAGTATCCAACATCATAACCGAAGGTGTAATTGTAGATGTATACCTGATCCTCGCTGTATGAGCCTTCAACAAGATTTGCGCTGGCCTTTGTATTATCGTATGCCTTGCCGTCATAACGCTCGTTTAGCTTGTTCTCAGCTGCGGAACCATCGTCATTGGAAGAAGTGATCTTGTCATTAGCTATCTTCAGAAGTTCCTGACCTGCCTCTTCCTTTGAGTTGTATGTAACACCCTCCGGTGTAACGAAATCCATGGTCTCTTTGTAATAAGAGATCATCATGGGACCCTGAACCTTAACACCGATGATCCTGCCGGTGGAATCTTTTTCCGAAGAAACAACAAGACGTCCCGAATCATATCCTTGATATATAAAGTGCTTTGCCTTGATATCTTTCTGGGCTTCACCTATGATCTCGTCGATGTATGCCTGTTTTGCCTCGTCCTCATTGTCAGTCTTAAAGCTCTTACCATGAGAATAGAGTGAAAAATCAGATGTATATGTAATGGCATAACTTGCCTTTGCAGTATACGCTATAGTGTTCTCCTGAGCCTTCATGATCTTGATGTCAGTCTCGGGATTATATTTGAGCGGTGAGATGGTAACGCCGGGATTAACCTCAGCCTCAGCCTTCAGATCTTCCTCAACTTTTTTAAGAGCGGTTTTGGCTGCATTAAATGCTCTTTCCTTTGCTTTCTCCTCATCAGAAGATGAAAAGATCTGCGTATCTTTTGACAGCGAGATCATACGATCATCATGATCTTCAACCTGCTCGATAACTTCAAAGGTACGCTCCACTGTACCCACAACCTTATATACAAGCTCGTGAGTAGAGTCATTGAATGCGTATGACTTGCTCACCGTATCTTCCAAAAGCTTCTGATCCGGTGCGAGGTGATTGATGACTTCAGGCTCTGAGAGCTTGATGCACATACGTTTTCTCTCATCACCAAGCTTCAGCACATCCTGTCCCGTAGAGATCTGTGTCTCTCTCCTGAAGGACTCTGTAAACTCTCTGAGCTCTTCAGGCTCGATAACACGGCTCGTACCCGTAGCATCCGTATAAGTATACTGTTCCGGACGATCGATGACGTTAACGATGTTCTTGGTAAGCTCATAGATGGCAAGCACGTGTCCGTCAGCATCCAGTCTGGCTCCCACGTTCTTCTCAACTTTGCTGCCGGACGCATCGGTATAGATGAGCTTGTCGTAATCAGGATTCTCTCCCGACTGCTTTACGTGCTCAAGTCTGGCATCTTTACCGTTTGCGACCTTTGGAACATAGTAATTGGCTATTATCTCTGAAACAGCATCGGGGCCGCCCTCATCAATGGCCTTGGCAAGTTTGTATGAAACACTGCCGTTAACCGCTGCTTTTGCGGATTCCACGTCCTTATCGGCACCTGCTATTGAAGAGTCGACGTCTGTTTTCTCCTTGCGAAGATCTTCCAAAAGCCTCTCTGTAGCCTTGACTGCAGCCTTCTGCTTCTCGATGCATTCCTGCTCGAGTTTCTTTGCCTCGTCGTACTCATCATGCTTTTCTTTGATCTTGTCAATCAGTCTTTCATATTCCTTATCAGCCATTTCAACCTCCCTTTGCATCTCAAATTCCTATAATATTATATTGGGATTTTTGTTATTTGTAAACAAAAATTTATATCGTTTTTACAAAAAATTTGTAGACTTCGTTACTGCAATATATGCGGACAAACTCACATAAACTCATCCGCCAGGATCACAACGCCTGCTTTTTTGCTGTCCTTTGCACGGATAATGCGCTGGTTTTCGGATCCCCTGAACCTGAGCGAGATATTTTTCCTCTCAATCTCAAATTCTCCGTCCACCATAATGTCAGTCATGGACAAAATCTCATCCGTAGCCTCACAGAAAGCCTTTCCTCCCTCCACGAGATCCACATCGAAGGTATACCCGGAATAGATCCAGATATCTTTTTGCGGATATGTGTTATGTACGGCGCGGATAAGCGGCAAAAGTGCCCTCTGATTGTCCGGCTCCATAGGCTCACCGCCCAAAAGCGACAATCCGTTTATATATTCTGGCGCCAACGCATCCATTATCTCTCGTTCCGTATCTGCAGTATAGGGATCACCGTACCCGAAATCCCATGTCTGGGGATTAAAACACTCCCTGCAGTGATGAGTACACCCGGACACAAACAGTGAAACCCTGACTCCTATTCCGTTTGCAATATCAGTTTTCTTTATAGAACCATAATTCATGTCGACACCCCTATAGTTTTGACAGGATCTCTTTGGCTATATCCGAAACCATCCTGCCGTCTGACTTCACTTCAAAATCCTTTGCTTTCTCGTAATTGGGACGACGCTGCTCTAAAAGCTCCGAAATCCCTTCAACAGTCTTTCTGCCCACCAGCAGAGGTCTGTTGTTGTCGTTTTTAACCCGTTCCAATATCACTTCCGGTGTCGCAGTGATGAGCGCCACCCTACCGCCTTTGCGCATCAGTCTTCTGTTGCATTCCGACAGCACAGCTCCTCCGCCGCAGGATACTATCAGCTTGCTCTCCACAGACAGTTCCTCAAGAATCTGTGTCTCTGTCTGCCTGAAGAAACTCTCGCCTTTTTGCGCGAAGATCTCAGGGATACTCATACCCACACGTTTCACTATCAAAGCATCGGTGTCTACAACCGTGCGCCCGGTGAGCTCCTGCAATGCCATGGAGATGGTGGTCTTTCCCACGCCCATGAATCCCACAAGATATATGTTTTTATCTTTCGAAGTGTTTTTGTGGATGACTTTTAATGTGTGCTCAAGATCAGTGTATGCTATCTGCCCCGGAGCCGACGCAGTCTCCCCCGCTCCGAATGTGATACAGCTGCCCGTAAGTTCACCTGCAAGTCTCGAGACTACACCCACGGCTCCCATTGCCATTGTGACCACCGGTGTATCCGGTTTTTCTGCGTGAAATTCAGCCGTAACGTTCATCAGTCTCAAAACATCCGATGCGTCTTGTGGCATCACCGCAAGTTTTGCTATGTCAGCCCCCGTCTCTGCCAGATATTCCAAAAGTTCCGTCATCTCTCCGGCTGAAGGAGTGTCGTCAAAACAATGATGGCTTGCTATGACCCGGACCCCGTAATCTCTCAGTCCCATGATAAACCCGGAAGCATCGGCGATCTCAGTAGCCTCCACGTCCACAAGATCCGGTCTTGCCTCATCCGAAGCGATTTCAGCGAGGAGAAGTTTGATCTCCTCCTCACTCAGGCCTCCCTTACCACCCTGTGAGAGGCTTCTGTATGTGACCAATAAAACGGTGTCATACACCAGCTCATGCAGGGTTTTCAATGTTTTCAAACATACCGCCAGATCATTTTTTTCGAGGAAGAGATCAATCCTCCACTCCAGCATCCTGACATTATCGGCAATGTACTCTTTTACACGGGATATCACACTGTCAGCATCCGTCTCCACCACCGGCACGCACACCGCAGGTCTGTCCTTACCGAATACTATATTCTTTATCCGCAGCATGATCAGCCCAGAAGTGTATCCATAAAGAATACGCAGTTATTACCATCGAAGTCTTTGTCGCCCTCCAGCCATTTATTGGCGGTAAGGTCATAGATGTAAACGGACAGCCATCCCTTGTCCTCGTCTACCTTAAAGTAAACACGATAGCTTCCGCTGCCGTACTCGGGCAGAGTGAAGTATCCAAGCTCGTCTCCGTTCTGGAAAATACGGATGAGCGGCACCTTGTCGTTGATAGCAACGAACTCATCATAGGCTCCGCCAATGAGCGTCTCTTTATCGAACTCGGTATCAGAGATCTTTGTACCTCTTGGAATGATAACCGCAATATTTTCGTTAAGGCTGTCATAGATACCGTAATTTGACTCAACGATATCCTCCAGGAGCCTGCTGTCTCCCTCTCTCAGACCCGCAATGGCAAGACCTTTTACGATACTGGTCAGCTGCTGGTTTTTCTTAGGCTCGATAACGCGCTCGTTTCCGAACACTTCCTTTACGAGCTTAACGATGCAGGGGATGGTAGAAGATCCGCCTGCCAAAAGCACTACATCGATGTCTTTCTTCTCAACGCCGCCCTTTTTCTTGGCAAGATCAAGACATGCCTTAATGCTCTCTGTAATGTCATGGAAATGATGATCGATGGAATCCTCAAAATCCTGAGCGGTAAGCTCCTGCTCGATAATGTACTGGGTTCCGTCAGAATCTGTCTTTATGAACGAGAGGATCTCATTGGTCCTCTTTGAAAGCATTCTCTTAACCCAGTCCATCTCCTGGATGAACATGATACCCATCTTATTCTCGAGAAGGTAGTCCCAGAGTTCGTTACGGTCAAGCTTCTCTTTGATGTGGAAATCCTTAAGGAATTTCTCTATACCGTATTTATTGAGGAAACCGTGTTTGAAAAGTTCCTCGGTGAAAAGCTCGCCACCGACTGTAAGGCGGTCTTTTGCAATAGCCTCATGCGGTTTGAAGATATCCTCCTCATTCTGAACCTTAAGCTTCATGATGGTGGTATCGAGAGTACCGCCACCAAAGTCAAATACAAATATGGTCTTCTCCTCGCGGAGATCAATAGCATAATCAAGTGCAACAGCCACCGGCTCTGCAACAAACACGGTCTTCTTGCGGGCTTCTCCCAAAGTAGCATAAATACCAGCCTTGTAAGCAGCCTCTACCATGACTTGTTTACATTTATCATTGTAATCAACGGGATGTCCGAATACCACACCATCGATCTGAACGCTTACAGAACCCACTTCTTCCATCATCCTCTGAAGGATAAGCGCTATAATATCGCTGATATAGTAATCCTTTGAACCTATAGTAATGAATTTTACATCCTCCTGCGCCCTGTCCAGCTCAAGCTTGATAGTACGGATCAGCTTGTGATTAAGATCCGGACCTGCAAGGCTCGAAGCCCTGAGCGCATCCACACCGACCAGTTCCCTGCCGTCCTCATCAAGATACAACAGAGACGGGAGAAGAGACTCCATGCCTTTGTTGTGCGGATCTGCGTCAAACACAACCGTCTCCAGATCTTTCATCTCCGGTGCATAGCGAAGAGCTATCGATGAGTTTGTCGTTCCGAAGTCAATGCCTAATTTGTACCTGTACCCCATTTTTTTCTCCTCCTTTAGGATTTTTTCATTACCTTTGCAGGTTGTATATAAGTTCCGTTATTTACACCAAGTCCGAGTGAAAGGGGTTTGACCTTGTCACCTTCCTCCGCTTCGTTCTTAAACTCCACGTGATCGCCCTTTACAAAGTCGATCTCCGTGCCTGTAGACCAGTCTGTGGGCGATATAACGTAATTAAGTCCGCATTTATCCATTCCACGTCGCAACGATCCGACCAGTGTCATGATGGTCTTTCTGTATTCATCAGGCTTCATGGTGTTCTGGTAATCTCCCGCCAGGAACTCCTCCAGCCTGTCGAGCTGCTCTGATATGCCGTTTGAGATCCTCACATAAACCCTGTCCTCGATATTCAGGCACTTGTCATGCTCTGCCTCAAACAATCTCTTGTATGCCAGAGCCTGGTCGAATATAAGTGCATTCAAAAGAGAGATCGCTCTGTCTCCCAAAGCACCGTCGCGCTGGATGCGCTTGTAGTTCTTCTGGAATTCCTCGCCGTTGTCTCCGCTGCCAAGACCGATCTTGACATACATTTCCATCCATTTCAAAAGCAGGGGATTATCGCCCTGAGCCTTGGATACCTGCATGTTGACATAAGCGATATCATAAAACTCATAATTGGCAGCTATAAAACGAACCACCACATCGAAAAGCTCCGGGCGCAGGCTCTGCCAGAAAGAATATTCACACAGCCAAAGGCTGTTGCCCTCGATGTCTTTCAAAGCATTCAACACTTCGTCCAGGAATGCCTTTTCGTTGAAATCCGCATGATACAGGCTGAAACGAAGGAAGTTCTTGATCTTGAATATATCGTAACTGCCCAGTTCCTTTTCTCCGGCAAAGGCGATCAAAGCCTTTATATCTGAATTTCTGATGAAAAGATCTACTATCTCAGTATCAGAAAGTCCCTCAAGATCATATTTCTCAGCCGGTTCAGGCTCTTTCTCAGCCTCACCGCTCTCATCAGCATCTGCTGAAGCCGGCTCTTCCTCTCCGTCACCTGTCTGTTCCGGTTCTTCCTCCGCCGTATCCTGAGTTTCTTCCTCATCGGACGGCTCTGTGCCATCCTGCTCTGTGCCATCCTGCTCTGTGCCGTCCGATGTATCTTCCTCTGAAACCGCAGTATCATCGGTCTCATCTATGTTATCAACCATCTCATCCGCCTGCTCGTCAGCAGCTTTATTTACAAATCTGTCGTTGTCTTTTTTTTCTTCCTCGGCCTGCTTGAAAGCGTCCTCTATAAGTTCTATCTTGCCTTTCGAGATTTTCCCGGATCCGGAAGCACCCTTTACGGCAAGCTTGAAGTCCTTCAACACACTGTAGCTTAAATAGGGCAAAACTTTCAGACGAAGGGTGTCCTCCGTCTCCTTTTCGATGATGGCTTTCGCTTTCTTGACCGATGAGCCTGATATGTATAATTCCTTTATCTTATTGTATTTGTTCTCCGGCTTTGAACCTTCCGGCAAAAACTTATCAGTATTGCCGAGCACAAGCTCCACAGCCCCCGGAACGCCCTGCTTATACAGACTGAAGACCGTGTCTGAATCCTGCTCATAAGAAGCCGCATCCCGTTTTTTCTTTAACGGCTGTCCTGCCCTGTATGTCAGGTCAATCAAAAGCTCATTCTCGTCCACAGGTTTACCTCCTCGTCACTATCCCTTAAAAAGACGCAAAATCACGTACTTAACACACTCATTGTAGGATTTTACCACAACATTTAAAAAATTACAACAATTCTTTGGTTAATATTTATGTTATTTTGTCAAACCGCCCAAAATGAAACTATACTTTGGAGGAAGCAGAGAATCGAGCCCGCGACTGCGGGTGAGATCAGCCGGGTTTGTATCCTGCGATAGACGGGGGTGCGCGAGGTCCTGTGGACCTCACGTTTGCGCACCGACCGGAGCGAAGCGGAGAATCGAGCCCGCGACCGCGGGTGAGATCCCGCTTTGCTCCACGAAAAAAGGAGCATACCTTGCGTATGCTCCTTTTTCGTAGAGAGCGATAGACGGGGCTCGAACCCGCGGTCTCGACCTTGGCAAGGTCGCGCGTTACCAACTACGCCACTATCGCATGTGTTCTATTCTGTTTGACACGAGTGGTATCGTACCACGGTCAAAACCAAATGTCAAGAACTTTTTTTATTTTTTCAAGTTGATCAAGCCTGAACTGTGTACAACAGAAATCATCTCCTGATCCCTATTGTAAAATATTATCAGCCCTGTCGGGCTCACGAAAATTTATTACACAAATTTTCGTCATCCGCCTCCGGCAGTTTGATAAAATGAATAGCGAGAGGGGGACTTGAACCCTCGACACTACGGGTATGAACCGTATGCTCTAGCCAGCTGAGCTATCTCGCCATATCGTGAATCCCGCACATCCATAAAAAGTGGGGCCTATAGGGCTCGAACCTATGACCCTCTGCTTGTAAGGCAGATGCTCTCCCAGCTGAGCTAAGACCCCATTCGGATGTCGTTTTCGCAACCGACTTTGATACTATACAAAAAACTTTCGCTCTTGTCAACATAAATTTATATTTTTTTTAAAAATCTCATCTTAACCCTCTGTTGCAAGGGTTTTGCCGTTCATTATCAGCATCTGGAGACGGTTTTCTATGTTGGCGCGGCTCACATCCGGATCGTAATCCAGCGGCAGAAGCTCGATATCCGGGAACATTTCCTTGAGTTTTTTGCACACACCTCTTCCTATAACATGGTTCGGCAGACAGCCAAAGGGCTGCAGTATAACAAAGTTTTTGCATCCGTGTTTGGCATTATATATGATCTCCGCAGGTATCAGTATGCCCTCTCCCGTATCAAAGGTATGATGGATAACGGGGTCTGAATCCACCGAAAGCTCATCCATGAGCACAGCCTTCTCGTGCAGCGGCTCGTCTTTTGCGGCACGATCGGTGACCCAATGGGCAAAAGCAAAGAACTTGTTTGCCACCCAGCTCCAGAACTTTGTGTTTTTATCCCTGTGGACCTTAAACTCAGTGATCTGTTTGCCCTGGCAGAAATATGATTTCTGGATGACGTCAGTCATCTTGGCTTCTATTATCTCAAAACCGTTATCCTCCAGATAACGCTCTATCTCGCCGTTCGCTCCGGGATGGAAATTCAGAAGGTACTCTCCCACTATGAGCACCGTGGGCTTGAGCTTCGATCTGTCGTATTCCACTTCCCGCAGCATCTTTATGCCCTTCTTAAATCCTTTTATAGCTCCAAAGGTGCCGCCACGTCCCATTCCGTCGCACAGAGCATCCAGTGCCTTGCCAAATGCCGCATCCGCGCTGCCCTTCACTTTCTCATAGGGTCTTATCTTTCTGAGCATCTCCTCCAGCGTGTCTATCATCGGAAGACAGATGCTGATATGCAAGAGTGATATGGCATTGACCTTGAAGCCCGGGTGCATATCGTGAAGATCCACGTCATCATTGGTCATGATGGGGATGTAGTCGTATCCCGCATCATCCAGGGATTTTCTTAAGATCGTCGCATAGTGCGGCAGACGACAGCAGCCGAGATATTTTGCCATGGCAACGGACGTATTTTTCAGATCGTATTTTCCGCTGTTCAAAGCCTCCAGTATCTCGCCAATGACTATCTGCGCCGGAAAACATATATCATTGTGCGTATAACGTTTTCCCAGCTTTATGGCTTCCTCGGTTCCCACCTCCAAAGAGACTGTCCTGATATTCTGTGAAGCGAAAGCAGCCGACATTATACGGCTGAAGGCATGGGAAGAATTGGGAACCAGCACTGTGTGCAGCTTCCTCTCCCGCTTCGTGTATTTCACCGGATACGGATCCGGAAGCTCTTTTACTGTCTGTGTTATATTCTGCCTGCGTTTGCGGCGTATGGTCTCGATGAAACTGCGGACACGGATGCGCAAAGGTCCCTGGGCATCGCTCTCATCCACTTTCAGGATCAGGGGCGCTTTTCCGCTGATCTCCTTCATCATGCGCACGATCTCATCGGAGAGCACGGCATCATGACCGCAGCCGAAGCTGACGATCTGAATATACTCCAAATGATCGTTCTGAGCTGCCAGAATGCTGCTTCCCAGCATTCTGGCATGGAAATTGTTTACAATGTCTATACGCGATTTACGAAGCTCCACATCCGGGAGATCCGGCAGGGAATCCGCCGTCAGCACCGGCACTCCCATGCTCACTAAAAGCTCCGGAAGCTCGTGATTTACCAGCGGATCGTTGTGATATGGTCTTCCCGCCAGCACCACCGCAAAAGTATCTTTACGGGTCACGTCATCTAGGACCTCAGCGCCTGCTGCCTTAAGTTTTTTGTCGTAATCGCGCTGCGCATCCGCTGCCATCTTAACCGCGCGCAAGGTCACATCACGGTCGATGCCGTAGGTTTCCGACATGTAATCACACAGCTGCTTTTCCCTGTCTTCGTCCGTATACCAGTAAAAATAGGGCGAATCAAACTTAACCCCGTATTTTTTCTCGGGATTGTCCGAATTTTTTATAACTATAGGATATCCTTTTACAAGGGCGCAACGTGAAAAGCTGGTCTCCTCTTTATTCTCCGAGGGCATGACCACGATCTCCGGCATGAATATACGGTCGGCGCCCTGTTTTACGAGCTCCCTGATATGTCCGTGTGTAAGCTTCGCCGGAAAACATTCCGTATCGGATGAGACTGCATGAATACCGTTTTCATATATTTTGCGGGTGCTGACCGGGGATGTTGTAAATCCGAAACCCAGCGCTCTCCAAAATGTGCTCCAGAAGGGCATGCCCTCCCAGAAATTCAGAACCCTGGGTATTCCTATGGTAACTCCCCTGTCAGGCAGCAGTTTTTCGTAGGGATAATCCGCATTCTGAAGCTTCATCCTGACTTCATAAAGATTTGCAGGTTTATCCTTGCGCTCGGTGATATCCTTTATGCGCTTTATGGTCTCACTGTCCTTCGGATCACCGGTGACTTCTCCCTTCTCGCAGCGGTTGTTGGTCACAAGGCTCTCTCCCGAAGAAAATGTCAGGATCGTGCGGTTACAATGATTGGTGCAATATGGGCAGGGCGAATTGGCGTGCTGTTCGTATGTAAAGTTCTTAAGCTCCTCGCAGGACAGGAATGTAGGCACGAACCCTTCCGCCATTGCCGTCTCTTTTGCCGTGAGAGCGCAGCCTATGGCCCCCATGAGTCCCGCATAGGGCGCACGGTGAACATTTTTGCCTATATACTGCTCCATTGCGCGCAGCACCGCGTCATTCTGGAAAGTTCCACCCTGCACCACTATATGCTGTCCCAGGGACTCAATGTTTGGAACCCTGATAACCTTGGTGAAAACATTCTCTATTATGGAGCGGCAGAGTCCTGCCATGATATCGCAGGGAAGGCTGCCGTTTCTCTGCTCCGTTATGATGGAGCTGTTCATAAACACTGTGCACCGGCTGCCAAGCTTTGCGGGAGCCTTCGAAGAAAACGCACTCTCCGCAATATCATCCGTCTTAATGTTGAGTGTGTGTGCAAAGTTTTCCAGGAAAGAACCGCATCCCGAAGAACATGCCTCATTCACCACTATATTGGTGATGATGCCGTTTTCGAGCCAGATTGCTTTCATATCCTGTCCGCCGATGTCCAGGATAAAAGACGGATTTTCCTCATAGTGTGAGGCCGCAAGGGCGTGAGCCACCGTCTCCACAATATGAGTCTCGGTCCTGAAAGCCTTATTGAACAAGAACTCTCCGTATCCCGTGGAAGATGCGGCTATGATCTCAAGGGTAGCGCCTGCACTCTCATATTTTTCGTACATATCCAGAAGCGCTTTTTTTGCCACATCCAGCGGATTGCCCTTATTGGAAGCATAAAAATAATCTATGAGTTTTTCATCCTCATCCATCAGCACAAGCTTTGTGGTGGTGGATCCGGAATCTATACCGAGGTAAGCGCGGATCTTCTCTCCCTTTCGGGGCGAGTAGGACGGCATTCCCGGCTTACCGTGTCTTTTCTCAAAATCCTGTCTCTCCGCCTTGCTCTCAAAATACAGCTGTCCCCTCTCGGACGCGCGGTCTTCAAGCCTTTCAAGTTCATGGAGCTTATCCGTCAGTTCCTCGAGATTGCGTGGCAAAAGATGACCATGGATTCGATCCACGGAAAGCGCCGCACCGTATGCCACCATTATCTCCGGATGATGAGGAACGATAACATCGGAATCCTTTAACTCCAGTCTTTCTTTGAAAACCTCACCGAGCCTCGGATGGAAATTGAGGGGACCTCCCTCGAAAGCCACCGGCGGTTTTATGTCAAGTCCCTGAGACAACCCGCCGATAGTCTGTTTTGCGATGGCGTGATATGAAGAGAGCGCTATATCTTCCTTTTTAACGCCCTGATTTAAGAGAGCCTGAATGTCTGTCTTTGCAAACACTCCGCATCGCCCCGAAATATCATATACGCATGAGCCCTTCTCTGCAGCCTCGTTAAGCTTTTCAGCGGGGATATCCAGCACCGTAGCTACCTCATCTATAAAAGCTCCGGTACCGCCTGCGCAGCTTCCGTTCATACGCATGTCAAAGACCTGGGACTCTCCGTTTTCATCTTCTCTGAAGAAAATGATCTTGGCATCCTGTCCGCCCAGCTCTATGGCCGTTCCTATATGTGTATACTCCTTTTTCAGAGCGAGGGAATTGGCCACAACCTCCTGTGTAAAGGGAACGCCGAGACCCTCCGCGATATGCTTGGCGCCGGATCCGGTCATACACATGCGGATGCCTTTGTTTTCCAGGTATCCACGGGCCTTCTCCAGAAGCTCTATTATACTCTCTCTCTGCTTTGCAAAATGTCTGATATAATGATGATAGATCAGTTTTTCGTTTTCCGTTATCGCTATCTTGGTGGTGGTGGATCCCACATCTATTCCCACCGTAACCGTATTCTGTTCCATAACAGTTTTGTTACTCCTCTTGACTAATGTTCGGAGCCATCCCAAAATCATGCCTTGTTACAATGAACAGCAGCAATGCTTCGCCTGACAGTTCCATCAAAAAATATGCAGTCACCGTTCCCTGATAATTCTTTCCATAGAAAGCCGTTTTCAAACAGCAACTTTTACAGCACAGTCCTGTACTATATCACAATTCCAAACTTTACACAATATCGTTTAGAAACAGCAGTCTGCCGGGCAGGATCTTAAATGCCGCACGGTTCACCTCGCCGCAGTACTCTCCGTCAGCATGCAGGGTAACAGGCTTTGACAATCGGATCTTAAGTTCCCTGAAACGTCTTGTGTCGAAACACTTGAAAAA
>JAILBP010000085.1:0-8441 GCA_024680835.1 Lachnospiraceae bacterium
ATACGGAAAAACTCAGATGGATAACCCTGCAGATGATGATATTGAATGGCAGGAGAGCAGGACGTTTACAGGGCTGACACCCGGAATGGAATATCATTTTTATACAAGGGTTGCAGCGACGGATTACTATGAAGCCGGCCCGAAGAGCGCGCCTATTGATATCTCAACCAAGGGCGGCGGTCAGTACAGTAGTCTTGAGGAGACAGACGCCAACAATTTGAAATATGTTTTTGATCTTTCGGAATATGACGGCAGTGTTTCGGCCAATGCAGTAATTGACGGTGGTGGAAGAAATAATCCGGTTGATATTGCGAATCTTAATATACCGGAGACCATTAAGTATTATGATGTGGATGTAAAGGTTACAGAGATAAAGGCTCAAGCTTTTTTCTACAATGATAATCTTATAAATGTGGTCATACCTGATTCTGTGGAGGTAATAGGTGAATTTGCTTTTGCCAATTGCACAAATATAGAGAATATACAATTCGGAAATGGCCTGAAGTATATAGATGATAGTGCTTTTGCAAGTTGTGGGAAGGTAGAGCAGATCGTCCTCCAGGAAGGACTTGAAGGAATCGGAACACATGCGTTTGCAAACGACTCTTCATTAAAAGCTGTTTTTCTGCCATCTACGCTTCAGACAGTTTCCGGAAACGAACAAACGAGAAGTATATATTATAATGTTCCGGACACTCTCAAAGTTTATTGTCGTGTTTCCGGAAACGCTATACCCGGACCGAAATCAGGCTGGGAAGAATATTGGAACAGATTTAGCGGAGGTCCCGGAGATGTGTATGATACCTTCTGGTATAAGGAAGATCCTGAGAAAAACGAAGTGACATTATACTCTCCCGAATCGAAATATCTAACTGAAGACGGCAGTACTCAGTTAACAGTTGAAGTACCGTTTACGTCTGTTTACTCTGAGGATTACCCTGATGGCAGTACGGAATTTAATGAGGGTGATAATACAGGTTTTTGCGTTTTCGAAGCAAAAGCGACAAATTACATTGGAGTGATTAATTCCGTATGTCTTAATTGGGCTTTGGATAAATATGATAAAGTTATCATACCGGAAGGAAATGTTGCCATGATGGATGGTGATGTTTTAATTCCGCAGGATACGGAACTTTTGGTTGAAGGCGATTTCGCTACTGAAGCGTTTAAGTTTCTTTACGAAAACGATACCGTAAGCTATAACAGTCTGTATTTTGCACATTACCATGATGATGCGAATAATGTTCTGACAAATAACGGAACAATTCGTGTTACAGGTAATCTTTATACAGCGAATATGGCGTTTAATGCTTTGGTAGGTGAGAATAGTCAGAGGACGGAAGACTATATGTCTACGATCGTTTCACAGGGAAAGATCGAACTTTTGGATGATAGCAAATTTTATATTTACAGTGCTGAAGAAGGAATTCAGAGACAGCATGCTAACAGTGTTTCGTCTAATGCCTGTATGTATATTGATGATATCACGGTGTCCGGTAACAGTGCTATTTACGTGAACACATACAGATATCCCGGTGATGAAGACTTTTCTATGTCGAAAATGAAATATTCGGACAGCGACGGCGTAAACAACCTTACAGGAGCATTCGGTAATAACGGATTGTTTGTTTTGAAATGCGATCCTGATAAATCAACGGGCTCATTTGCGATAGATTATGGTTTTGTATGTGGATTTTATAATTTTATAAGCGGTAATACCAGTCAATCAATAAAAGTGCTTGATGTGTTGACATTTAAGCAGGGGAATATAGAAAACTACATATATGCCCATTCAATTCCGTAATGACAGAGATGAAAGGAGAAGTATCAGGATGAAAAAAGCGTTTAAAGGTATTACAGCTATGCTGATGAGTGTGGTAATGATCGTTTCGGTCATGGCTTTTGTACCGCAGGAGGTCTTCGCTGCACAGGGTGATCCATACGGCATTGCATACTCTGATTATGTTGTGTGCGATGATGGCACAATGCTGGTGGCAGATCCGAGTCACAATGTTATCTGGAAGTGCAATAAAAAGGGAAAATACAGTGTTTTCGCGGGCGTGAAGGAAAAGGCCGGATCGACGGACGGAAAGGCGAAGAAAGCCATGTTCAACGCGCCATGGGGAATAACTGAATACGGAAACGGATATCTGGTATCGGATTCGGAAAACGGAAGTCTCCGTTATATTGCCAAAAATAAGGTTACAACCCTCAAGGTGAAGGGCTATAAATTCGTGCGTCCCACAGGCCTGACAAGCGACGGAGAGGGCAGTGTGTATGTTTCCGATACGGGAAATGCCTGCGTTGTGAAGGTTGATGCCAAGGGTAAGGCAGTGGTTGTAGCCGGTACAAAGGGTAAGGAAGGCTGCACTGATAACAAAAAGGCAAAAAAGGCTCTTTTGACAGAGCCCACCGGTCTTGCATATGAAGGCGGTACTCTCTATATCGCAGATTCCGGAAACCATCGTATCGTAAGTTTGGAAAAGGATAAGCTTACGACCATAGCCGGCGCTAAAAAGGGAATAGAGGAAGATAAGGACGGCAAGGCATTGAATGCCAGATTCTCAAATCCACAGGGATTGTGCGCATATAACGGCAAGCTCTATATAGCTGACACCGGCAACGGCTCTGTAAAGGTTCTGGACGGAAAGAAGGTTAAGACCATTGTAAAAGCATTCTCGCAGGAGTACGGTTTTGCACCGGCTTCACCGAGAGGAATAGCGGTTAAAGACGGAAATCTTCTGGTGGGAGATGTTTTTGCATTGTTGACTGTGAGCGTTGAGCTGTAGAGTTGTTATTGTTCATAGTATGGTAGAGTGTAAAACAAATCGTGAAAAGGAGTCCTTATGAACGAGAACATAGTGAAAAGAAATGAACTGTTGGCTCAGAAGGTCATCAAAGGTTTGGAATCCAGGAACATGACCGGTTATTATGCTACTAATGCAGAGGAAGCCTTGAAAAAGGCGCTGGAGCTTATCCCCGAGGGAGCGAGCGTTACCATGGGCGGCGGAATGAGTGTTCATGAGATCGGTCTGGTAAAGGCATTAAAGCAGGGTCCGTATGAATTTATTGACAGGGATGAGATGGAAGACAAGCGCGCGGCAATGCTGGCGGCTTATGATGCGGACTTTTTCCTGTCGGGTGCCAATGCCATGACAGAAGATGGCATTCTGGTGAATATCGACGGCAATGCCAACAGGGTTTCGGCGATTGCCCAGGGACCGAAGAAGGTTTTGTTTATAGTAGGTATGAATAAGATCTGTGATGACGTGGATGGTGCCATGAAGAGAGCACGAAATGTAGCGGCTCCCATCAATGCCCAGAGGTTCGGACTATCCACACCATGTTCAAAGACAGGGTCATGCATGAACTGCAAATCACCTGACACCATATGCTGTCAGTTTTTGATCACAAGGTTTTCAAGGCATAAAGACAGGATTCATGTGATCCTGGTGGGAGAGGATCTGGGATTTTAATATTTGAACTGTGATTATCGAGTTTGGTTTTTGCAGTTATAATGCTATGATGAACAAAAAAGACAGGATACAGTGGTTTTCCGCGATCCTGTCTTTTGTTTTTTGATGATTTTTATGAAGCTGACTCGAACATTACAGGTTTTAGAACTGTTGCATCTTATTTGTTTTTCTCTTTAACAGCAAGGATGCAGATTGTAAATGCAACTGCGTAGAGGAGTCCGGCTACGGCTATTACGATATTGTAGTTGGTGCCGGAGTTTTTCAATATGATCTCTGAAGTGTTATTGCCGGTGATACCTGCCACAGCCCAGGCTGTCAGTGTGATGCCGTGGATCTTTGAGATATTATCCATGCCGAAACGCTGCGAGAGAAGTGCGGGCAGTGTTGAAAAACCGCCGCCGTATCCAAGGTTGATGATCATGAGCAGCGCTATCATTATGATCCTGAACAGAGTGCCTGTGCCTGACAGGAGTACTGTTAAAAGACATGTGGCAATGCAGCTGATATAGATGATCTGGTATACGAGGCTTCTGTCTTTCATCTTATCGGAGATGGTGGAGTAGCCTATGCGTCCGAGAGCGTTGCAGGCTGCTGTTACCGAAGGTACAAAGCTGATGATGGCAGCAAGTATGGCAAGACCTTCAAAGGTGTGGTTCAAAAGCTGCTTTTCGTAGGTTATCAGCATGAGACCACAGTGTATGTTGATAAAGAAGATAAGCCATATACCGATAAAGGTGCGGTTCTTGAGAAGTGGCTTGATGGAGAAGTCGTTGTTTTTGGAAGCGTCCTCAACCCAGCCTTCGGGTTTCTTTAAGATGAGGTGTCCTACGAACATCATGCAGAAATATACGCCGCCAAGGATGTAGAACATTGCAGAGATACCAAAGTTTTTCTGTAATACTTCCATGATGGGTGTTGCGATGGCTTTTGCGAGACCGAAGCCCATGATGGAGATACCTGTGGCAAGACCTTTCTGATCGGAAAACCACAGCATCAGTGTTTTGACAGGTGTAATGTAGCCTACACCCAGACCTATTCCCATGATACAGCCATAGAAAACATAAATGCCGATGAGGGCCGCGATACCGGTACAGAAATTGATCACAAGACCTGTGCCGATCATACCTGTGGTAAAGCAGATGCAGGAGATGAGAGAGGAGCGGTGAATATCCGCCTCAACCACCTTTCCGGCGAAGGCTGCAGACATACCCAGGAAAAAGATTGCCAGTGAGAAGGCCCAGCCTGTGGCAAAGGTGCTGACGCCGATCTTCTGAGCGATGGCTTCCTTGAAGGTGCTCCAGCAGTACACGGTACCTATCGAGCAGTGTATGAGCAGTGCCGGTATGGCCGCTCTGATCCATTTGTTGTTCATAACGCATGTCTCCTTTTGTTATCTTTTTCATATGCAAGGGACATTATACATATTCATATATTTTGTGTCAATAATAAAATTATGATAAAAAAAACACAATATATTGTGCATTGTTGCCAACAAAGTGATTATGAGATTAAATGTTACTATTCATAGTAACATTTAAATAAACATTACTCAAATAAACACTTGTTCACTTGGTGCATGACATCAAGAAAAGAAAGACAACAAAAAAGCAACCGCCAACGCCAAAGGTAGGGTTGCTTTTTGTTGTTACTCAGTAAAAAGGGAAGATCAGCTCTCTCACCCTTTTTTTGACTGGTTAGAACGAAATATGTCAGCTGTACAGTTTAGCCTTCGCTACGGCGGTGAGGCCGGCTCTCTGGTCGTAGAAGAGACCGGTGGATGCAGTGCCCTTGGTGACATACCAGCGGTCGCTGCCATCGAATCGGCTGAGTTCGACATTTACCTGATTGCCTGCGGCATTGCTCTTGATGGTGTACACAATGTTGAGACGTCCAAGCTGTTCAAAACTCTGGCTGTTGAGAGCCTCGGTGTTGGGTGCGTTGTAGTGGAGCGAAACAGACATCGGTACCGGCGGATGGAAACCGTTGTCGGCCACAGAACCGTCAAAATATGCTCTTGGAAGCCAGCGGTAGTTGTCGTCCTTTAATCTGTCATTGAAAAACTGCTCCCAGCCTGCTTTGCCGTTGTTACCGCCTTCTGTAAAGCCTCTGCCGAAGGGTTCAAGGTCGGCATAGAGGTATTTCATCATGCTCATACCGATCTCAAAGTCGGCAGTGAGCGCCATAACGGCGTAAACCCAGTAACCCGTGATGCTGCCGGGATCGGAAACATCTACGGCTGCCTTGAGTTCTTCAAGGCTTTCCGGTGCCGGATCTTTTAATACTATCTTTCTGTCGTTCTTCCATTCCGGCAAAAGAATTGCCGGAGTAGTAGCCGACGGTGCAACAGCACCTGCGAAAGTCCCGCTGGCAGCAGTCATCGCTTTGTCTAATAATCCCATGTTGTCCCTCCTCCTGAAGTAGAATCCTTTAGTGTATGACAGATCAGATGAATACACGGATCTGTCAGAAAACTCATGTTTATATAATGACACAGTTTACAAAGAATTTCAAATATTTCTGAATTTTTTTGTGAATATTTGATGATTTTATAAAATGAATGTGGTACAATACTTTCATTGCAAGTCGAAAACGGGCTAAAACCCTGTATTTACGGCAAACATATTAGATGACCCGTATGGAACGCGGGAGAAAAATGGGAGGTAGAATGTATGGAGGTTTTTATCACAGACAAGATCCGAAACGTAGCGCTGTTGGGGCATGGCGGATGCGGAAAGACATCTCTGGCTGAGGCGATCGCTTATCTGGGCGGCATTACAAACCGAATGGGGACGGTTGATGCGGGCAATACGATCAGCGATTATGATAAGGAAGAAGCTAAGAGACATTTTTCCATCAGGACTACGGTTGTTCCGGTGGTGTGGGGAGATTACAAGGTTAACCTTCTGGATACTCCCGGATATTTCGATTTTGTCGGCGAGACCGAGGAAGCTGTATCCGTTGCGGATGCTGCCATTATAGTGGTATCGGGCAAGGCAGGTGTTGAGACCGGCACAAAGCGCGCATGGGATCTTTGTGAAAAACATAAGCTTCCGCGTATGTTCTTCGTGACTGATATGGATATAGATGAGGCCAGCTTCAGGCAGGTAGTGCAGGATCTTCAGGATCTCTACGGCAAGAAGATCGCACCATTCCATCTTCCCATCCGCGAGGAAGGCAAATTCGTGGGTTATGTTAATGTTATACAGCAGAAGGCCAAGAGATGGAATGACAAGGGCACTGTAGACAAGTTCGATGTTCCGGATTATTCACAGGAAAACCTTTCTATCTGCAGGGAGGCTTTGGTTGAGGCGGTTGCCGAGACCAGCGAGGAGTTCATGGAGAGGTTCTTTGACGGCGACGAGTTCTCCGAGGATGAGATCCGTCAGGCTCTGAGGACCAATGTCTGTGACGGCTCCATCGTGCCGGTATTGATGGGTTCCAACACCCTTGCCAGAGGAATGTATACTCTGATGGCAGACATCATCAAATACTTCCCGGGACCGGACAAGTGCAAATGCGCAGGTATCGATACCCAGACCAATGAGGTATTTGAGGCTGATTACGATTTCTCAAAGCCGAAGTCGGCTTATGTTTTCAAAACACTGGCAGATCCTTTCATTGGCAAGTACTCGCTCATCAAGGTTAACTCGGGCGTGCTGAAGACAGATGATGTGATGTTCAACTACCACAGGGATTGCGAGGAGAAGATAGGAAAACTCTATGTTATCTGCGGCAACAAGACCGAGGAAGTCAAAGAGCTTCATGCAGGTGATATAGGCGCGTTGGCAAAGCTTGTCAGCACACAGACTACAGACACGCTTTCCACCAAGAAAAAACCGGTTACATATATCCGGACCACTATCTCAAAGCCCTATGTCAGCATGAGATACGTGCCAAAGAACAAGGGAGATGAGGACAAGATCTCACAGGCTCTCTCTAAGATGATGATGGAAGATTTGACACTCAAATATGTCAATGACAGTGAGAACGGACAGACACTTTTGTACGGTATCAGCGGTATGCACCTCGATGTTGTGACAAGCATTCTGCTGGAGAAATACAAGGTGGAGATCGAGCTGATGCGTCCGAGGACAGCATTCAGGGAGACCATCCGCAAGAAATCCGATACGGAGTATAAATATAAGAAACAGTCCGGCGGACATGGTCAGTACGGTCATGTAAAGATGACCTTCGAGCCGTCTGGTGATCTTGAGACACCCTATGTATTCGAGCAGACGGTTGTGGGCGGTGCAGTTCCGAAAAACTACTTCCCGGCTGTTGAGAAGGGTATTGCGGAGGCTGTCAAGAGCGGACCTCTGGCTGCATATCCTGTTGTGGGCGTAAAGGCTGTGCTCTACGACGGAAGCTATCATCCGGTAGATTCTTCGGAGATGGCATTCAAGACCGCTGCTATACAGGCATTCAAGAAGGGATTTATGGATGCTTCACCGGTTCTTTTGGAGCCCATCGCATCTTTGAGGGTAGTGGTTCCGGACAGCTTCACAGGTGATGTAATGGGAGATCTCAACAAACGCCGCGCGAGAGTAATGGGCATGAATCCTCTGGGAGACGGAACTCAGGAGATATTGGCGGATGTTCCTTATCTGGAGCTCTTTGGATACGATACAAAGCTTCATTCCATGACCAGCGGAAGCGGAAGATTCTCTTATGAGTTCTCAGCTTATGAGCAGGCTCCGGATGAGGTTGCTCAAAAACAGATCGAGGAGCGCAAGAGCGAGATCGCAGGCGAGTAATCAATGCAGTATTGCAACGAAAGGTTTTATTTCGTTTGCTAAATATTCGGGTATTTGATATGATACGGGGGCAAAATTTGTTTTGCCCCCGGTTTGACATTCCGGGTTTCGGGTGGTAGTAATGAGAAAGACAGGAGTTTTACATTATGGGTGATAACGATAAGTTTCAGGAGAATACAGGCAGAGGAAATACAGCCGGACCATGGAAGAT
>JAILBP010000093.1:0-9145 GCA_024680835.1 Lachnospiraceae bacterium
TCAGGCAAGATGAACAAGGTTGTTCAGCAGACAGCTACATGGGACGAGGCAGAGGCAAAGAAGATCGTTGAGTCTGTTATCAACAGCAACGAAGAGTTCAACGTAATCTACGCTGAGAACGACGGTATGGCTAAGGGTGCTGTTGCAGCACTTGACGAGGCAGGTATCACACACGGTGTTGACGGCGACGTTATCGTAATGGGCTTTGACTGCAACAAGTGGGCACTCAGAGAGCTCCTTGCACAGAAGTGGAACTACGATGGACAGTGCTCACCCTTCCAGGCACAGATCATCAGCGATCTGATCAAGGGTGGCGACAACCCGTCTTCAAAGAAGATCATTAACGAAGAGAAGGGCTTTGACGCTAAGACACTTACTCAGGAAGATATTGACACCTACGGTTTGGGCGAATAATCGATATAAATAGACCGGACAGCGCAGTCAGGCTGTATATTTTACGACAGTCGGGCTGCGCTTTTTCTATGGACCAAAGCTTTTGTTTAGGGAGGTTCGATCATGTCGAAGACATGATTGGTAATCGAACCGACCGACAGGCCGCCGACCGAAGGGAGGGGGCAGTTCCATTAATTAGGGAGGTATTTACATGCAGGAGGATTGCTTACTAAAGCTGACAGGTATTGAAAAGCGTTTCCCCGGAGTACTGGCGCTTCACAATGTGGATTTCACATTGAGGAAGGGCGAGATACACGCTCTCATGGGCGAGAACGGAGCGGGAAAATCTACGCTGATAAAAATATTGACAGGCGTTTATCCTATGGATAAGGGAACCGTGACAGTGGAGGGACAGGTTGTTCACATAGGATCCCCACAGGATGCACAGAACAACGGTATCAGTACGGTTTATCAGGAGATCACCCTGTGTCCGAATCTGACTGTTGCAGAGAATATGTTTATCGGTCGTGATAACGCCGCATTTGTAAAACAAAAGGATTACGAGAAGCGCGCGGACGAAATACTGAAGAGTCTGCAGATTCCCGCAGGTGCAAAAAAACAGCTTGGAAACTGTTCTCTTGCTGTTCAGCAGATGGTGGCTATCGCCCGTGCTGTAGATATGCAGTGTAAGGTTTTGATACTGGATGAGCCTACATCTTCCCTCGATGACAAGGAAGTTAACATGCTCTTCAGCCTCATGAGGGATCTCAGGGAGAGGGGCGTAGGCATCGTGTTTGTAACTCACTTCCTGGAGCAGGTATACGAGGTTTGCGACAGGATCACTGTTTTACGAAACGGTGAGCTGGTAGGAGAGTATCTTGTGCAGGATCTGCCGCAGGTACAGCTGGTTGCCAAGATGATGGGTAAAGAGCTGGATGAGCTCAACAACCTGTCGGATACAGAGGAAAAGAAACACAAGACGGGCGATGTGCTGTATGAAGCCGAAAATCTTTCCAGCAGTGATGCGCTTCCCTTCGATTTCTCTATCAGAAAAGGTGAGGTCAACGGCTTTACCGGACTTCTGGGATCAGGCCGAAGTGAGAGCGTGAGAGCCATATTCGGAGCCGATAAGGTGAATGGCGGAACGGTTAAGATAAAGGGAAAACCCGTCAAGATCACAAAGCCCATAGACGCCATGAAGAATGGTATCGGCTATCTGGCAGAGGACAGAAAACGCGATGGTATCATTGCAGACTTAAGTGTGCGTGAGAATATCATTCTGGCGCTTCAGGTTATGAACGGATTCTTCAAACCTATCAGCCGAAGTGAGTCCGAGGCCTTTGCGGATGAGTACATAAAAGCTCTCAACATTAAGACAGCCAGCCGTGAGACACCAATAGGTTCACTCAGCGGCGGAAACCAGCAGAAGGTGCTGTTAGCCAGATGGCTGCTCACCCATCCCGAGTATCTGATACTGGATGAGCCCACCCGTGGTATCGATGTAGGTACCAAGCTTGAGATACAGAAGCTGGTGCTCAAACTCGCTGAAGATGATGTCAGTGTAACATTTATCTCATCCGAGGTTGAGGAGATGCTGCGAACCTGCAGCAGACTTATCGTAATGCGTGACCGTCACATTGTGGGCGAACTCAAAGGAAGTGACTTGAATCAGGCGCAGGTTATGAAGACCATAGCGGGAGGGGAGGCAAAAAATGAAGAATAAAAAGAAATTCTTTAACGCGGACTTAAGTCAGCTGGCGATCCCTCTCATAGCGATCGCGCTGCTGTTTATCTTTAATATTTTCAGAGATATAAGCTTTTTCAGTATAGGTGTGACTACCAATAACGACGGAAATCTGGTACTGACCGGTAACCTTATCAGTATCATAAACGGAGCCAGCGAACTTGCGGTTCTGGCCATGGGAATGACATTGGTCACAGCAGCCTGCGGAGGACAGGATATCAGCGTGGGCGCTGCCGCAGCCATAGCAGGCAGTGTGTTCGTAAAGGTTTTGAAGTCTTCTCCCTCCATCAACGGAGGCACGGTAATACTGGCATTCCTTTGTTCATGTGTTGTTGCCATAATCTTCGGATCATTTAACGGTTCGTTGGTCGCTGTATTTAAGATACAGCCCATGATAGCGACATTGATATTGTACACCTGCGGACGTTCCATCGCATACTGGATCAACGGCGGTGCAACTCCTACCGTTGAGAGCCCCATCATATCGGCATGGGGCAGCTACATACCGGGTATACCGGTACCTACGCCGGTGCTCATAGTCATCATAGTAGCAATACTGTTTAAGCTGGTATTTCGTTTTACATCACTTGAACTGCTGACACAGTCGGTGGGTATCAACGGAAGTGCAGCAAGACTTAACGGTATCAACACCACGTTTATAAAGCTTTTATCTTTCATAATCTTAGGACTGTGCGTTGCGGTTGCAGGCAGCATAGGCGTAAGCCGACTCGGACTCATCAACCATGAGACACTGCTGTTGGATGTGGAGATGGATGCGATCTTGGCTGTTGCCATAGGCGGCAATAACTTAGGCGGTGGAAAGTTCAAGATCAGCGGCAGTATCATAGGAGCATATGTCATCCAGATGCTCACCATTACACTGTACGCCATGAAGGTTTCATCTACAGATGTTAAGGCCTACAAGGCCATAGTCATCATCATCCTCGTAGTGATAGGATCTCCTGTTGTGAAGAGTAAATTTTCGAAATTTATGGGACAGATACGCAGCAAAAAGATTGAAGCATCAGAGAAAGGAGCGGCAAAGGCATGAGTGTAAAACAGAATGTTAGTCTGAACAAAAACAAAGAACCGCTTACCGATACACAGCTTCTGATGACCATCACCATCATTATCTTTTTCGTGATGTATCTTTTGGCAGTGGTGCTGCTGCAGGGTGGATTTTTACATGCACAGCAGATCTTCGACCTTCTCAATGATAATGCCAGCCTGATCATCGTGTCCTGCGGACTGACTATAGTCATGATAGGCGGCGGTATCGATATCAGCGTAGGCGCAGTCACATCTCTGGTAGTCATGAGTTGTGTGCTGTATCTCAATAATGGCGGTAATATCTTTGTATCAATACTGCTGGCTTTGGGCATTGGACTTGCCTTTGGAGCGGTTCACGGTTTCCTTATCAGTTATCTTGAGATCCAGCCCTTCATAGTGACCCTTGCGGGAATGTTCTTTGCCAGAGGTATGACAACGATCCTTTCCGTAAATCCGCAGAAGGTTGAGCATGAGGGCTTTGCGGCAATGCAGAATGCCAAGATCGAGATACCCTGGCTTGGATATGTGGCCAAAAACGGTAACCTTATACCGGCGCGTATGGAGCCCGGTGTTGTGGTAGCACTGTTGTGTGTTATAGTAGTGTTCGTATTGCTGCAGTTCATGCGCCTTGGACGCTGCTTTTACGCAATGGGCGGCAATCAGCAGAGCGCATTGATGCTGGGTATCAATGTTAAGAGGACAAGATTCTTCAGCTATGTTATCAGCGGTCTTTTGAGCGGCATTTCCGGTTATGTTTTCATGATGCATACCGGAGCCGGAAATGCTACGAATGCAGCCGGCATGGAGATGAACGCCATCGCTTCATCCATCATCGGAGGAACCCTGCTGACAGGCGGTGTGGGCAATGTGTTGGGAACATTCTTTGGCACAATGTCGCTGACTACTATTAAGAAAATAGTGGTTTCCAGCGGTCTCAACGATCCCTGGTGGCAGAGTATCACCACAGGCGGAATGCTGTGCTTCTTCATCATCCTGCAGAGCGTGGTATTAAAGAACAGGGAAAAGAGAAAACATGCATAGTAAAGTGATCCGGCGCTCTCATGGGAGAGTGCCGGATTTTTTAATTTGAAAACAACCGTAGTATGGGGTATAATCTTAACGAAAACGAGCCAACGGCGAAGATTGAGTTTAGATTTACCCATACAGGATCACTTAATGAAGCCGAACGAAGTGAAGGCTGAATTTAGTGACATCGGATGGGGTATAATAATAATCAAAGTTTCTCTTCGGGGAGATTATGGGACAATGTTGATATTCACATCCGATATGACATTGGACCTGAGGTGTTATACATATTACATGAGTGAGGTCAGAGCATGAAAAAGAAATTGAAATTGACATTTAATGCGCCTGTGGTGCTGGGGATAGTAGGGGTAAGCCTGATCGCCACGATATTGAATTTTGTAACGGCGGGAGGATCCAATTTATTGCTGTTTTCAACATATCGGGCGTCTATGCTTTCGCCGTTTACGTGGCTCAGGGCATTTACCCATATTTTCGGTCATGCGGACATGGCGCATTTTGCAGGCAATATGAGTTATTTGCTGCTGTTGGGCCCGATGCTTGAGGAAAAATACGGTTCGGGTACATTGGGGTTCGCGGTGGTCGTAACGGCTTTTGTGACCAGCCTTGTGAACTTTATCTTTTTCCCGGGCATAGCACTGTGTGGCGCCAGTGGAGTTGTGTTCACATTCATAATGTTGTCATCCTTCACCAGTTTCAGGGAGGGTGAGATACCACTCACATTCATATTGGTGATGGTATTCTACATCGGGCAGCAGGTCATTGACGGTCTTACGATCCGCGACAATATTTCCAACATGGCACACATACTGGGCGGTATCGTGGGTGGAGTTTTAGGCTACGCACTGAATGTCAGAAAAGACAGGCTGGTGGAGTGACAGGTAAAATCTGTGTTGTATTTTAAGTGCTTCGATTGTATAATGTTAATGAAAAGATTTGTTTTTTCACAGGAATAGACAGATGGAGAAGTCACCATACGAAGGGGAGGGATGCTTATGCTCGCTACACTTATTCCTTTTTTTGACAATGCGATGAATGTGCCGGCGTATACCATATTTGCGCAGCGGGAGAATCTTTTGGCGAACCCGTATTATATGGGTACGGGAAGCCTTGATATGGCGGCGAGTGTTCCGGGATTTGAGATCATCAACAACATGGGGCTTGATTCCCTTACGGCTGAGAATTGCCGGGTTTTCATAGAGGTTAACAACATCTCGATCTTTTCGGATATAGAATCGCGGTGTCATGCGGATCCGTCCAAGGTGGTGTTGTTGGCTCACAAGAGCATCAAACCCACGTCACAGTATGTGCAGAGAATGCTGGAACTTAAGGGAAAGGGATTCTCGCTTGCGATAAAGGGTATCGTATATACCCAGTTTGAGGAATATAAGCCCATCCTGGAGATCCTGGATTATGTGCTGTTAGATCACAAGCGCATGAATGTTGCGGTTGCCAAGATGTTCTTCTCGTCGAAATATCCGAACCTCAAGCTGGTAGCGGTTAATGTCAATTCCAGAGAGGATTATGAGGCGCTTACCGAAAAAGAGGGCTATGCCCTGTATGAAGGCGAGTTTTTCAGAATGCCGGTGACCAGCGGCGACAAGGAAGTGGCACCCTTAAAGGTCAATTACATAGAGCTTCTCAATGTGGTCAATGATCCGGATTTCGATATCGCCAAGGCTGCGGATGTAATATCCAGAGATACGGCGCTGGTCATCTCTCTGTTACAGATGGTCAACAGGATCACCAAGACCTCGGAGATCACTTCCGTAAGGCACGCTGCTGCAATGCTGGGACAGAAAGAGCTCAAGAAATGGATCAATACAGCTGTTGCTAAGGAACTGTGCACGGACAGACCGAGCGAGATCACCAGAATGTCACTCTTACGCGCCAAGTTCGCAGAGAATGTTGCTCCGCTGTTCGGGAAGGCAGTGCTCTCGGGAGAGCTCTTCCTCATGGGACTGTTCTCAGTGTTGGATATCATCCTCGACAAGCCTATGGATGAAGCTCTTGATATGGTCAAGGTCAGCAAAGAGATACATGATGCTCTTGTAGACCGAAAGGGAGATTTCGCCGAGGTTTTGAATTTCATCACCAATTATGATAATGCTTCTTTTACAGAGGCTTCAAGACAGATGGTGATCCATGAGATCGATGATGATAAGGCGTACGATGCATATGTTCAGGCACTTGCGTGGTACAGGGATATGTTTTTGAAGTAAAGGTAATATGAATAGAATACTGACATTTATTAAAAAGGAGCCGATGCCCGTCATATCTGTGATAGCGGCATTGGCTTCATTATTGATAACACCGCCGAATGGAGATCTGCTGAAGAGCATTGACTGGCATACGATCGGCACGCTGTTTATGATGCTGACTGTGCTGGAGGGATTCAAGCAGGAAAACCTTTTTGATCCGGTCATTAAGATCAGTTCAAGGTTTAAGAGTATGTTCACCCTGTCGCTCTTTTTGATATTCGGCGTGTTTTTTTCGTCAATGTTTGTCACGAATGATGTTTCACTGATAATATTCGTACCTCTGACTATATTGCTGTTCAGGGGGCTGCAGAGAGAAGAGTGCATCCTGCCGGTGATCACAATGGAGAATATCGCTGCCATCAGAGGGTCTTTACTGATGCCATTCGGGAGCCCGCAGAATCTTTTCCTGTATCAGCAGTCCGGAGTGGGAGCGCTGCACTTCATGCTGCATATGATGCCCCTTTGTGTCGGTTCTGCCGTGCTGCTCATCATATTCGTGATGGTGATGTACAGGCGTGAGCTGGGCAAACGGATAGAGCTTGATCCCACGAAGATCACAGCGGGGTGGAAACGGGAATACAGGGTACGCAGGGTGACATATATGGCACTCTTTGTACTGATACTGGCTACCATAGTGAGCAGGACTTCATATTGGCTCGTATCGGTGGTCATAGTCATAGCAGCTGTTTTGCTGGTCAACAGAAAGCTCTTTGCTTCAGTGGATTATGTGCTGCTGGTTACGTTCCTGTGTTTTTTCGTATTCTCATCGTCCATTGCGGCAAATCCGGCTATCGGAGGATTTTTGAAAAATGCTGTGGCAGGGCATGAATACTGGTGGGTCATAGGTTTAAGCCAGATCATATCCAATGTCCCCGCATCCATAGTGCTGTATCCTTTTACAGAGAATTTCGCGGGACTGATCTACGGCGCAGACACGGCGGGGTTGTGCTCACTCATCGGATCCCTCGCCTCGGTGATCAATTACCGTATCTATGTGAGGGAGTACCCGGGACGGGGAGTAAACTTTATTAAGACCTTCACACTCATCAGCTGGATATTCTTTATCATAGTGGTGGTACCGGGATTTTTGCTGACGAGGTGGAGATTTTATTGATTATTATGAACGCGTTTAAGAAGTTATACCATTGAACGAAATCAACTGCCATTTTCCAAATCCGGAATACTGTTCTGATTTCGTTCAGTAGCCGGGTGTATATGTAACTAAAATCATTAACCAGTATATATTCAGAACGGCTATAATCGTACGGTTTTACCTGTTGCAGAGATAAATAGGGTCTCGTTGAATTGGGATAGACAACTGCAGGATTAAGGCCTGGATTAGAAGAGGAGAGTTATGATAAATTGGAGAGTACCGGCTCTGGAAGATGTGCGGAAGATGCGGCAACTTTCGGAAGAGGCCGGGGTTATGGGAAGCGATGCCAATGCGGTGAACATATATCTGCTGCGTGAAAAATACAATATAAAAATAGCCTATGTGGCAGATGCGCTGGTAAGGCTGTACACAGGTACCCGTCTTGAAGGGCGGGGAGGCATAACATTTCCGCTGGGCGGAGATACGAAAAAGGCATTGGAAATACTGGAGGAGGACTGTGCTGAACGCGCAAAACCGGCAAGATTCATCTTTTTGACACAGGAACAGCGGGATATCGTGTCACGCAGCTACCCGGACATGATATTTGACATGGCAGAGGGCAATTCAGATTACACATATACAGCGGAGCATCTGGCACTCTTAAAGGGCAAGGATAACGAGAAAAAACGCAACCGTGTCAGCCGTTTTAAGCGTGTTTATCCTGATATGGAGATCAGATTTGCCGAAGCTGACCCGGATGCCTCATTGCTGGAGGATATGGTATGCGTGGAGGAAAGGTGGTTTGCTCTGCAGTCGGAGCGTCTGGATTCGTCCTTTCTGGAGAGGATTGAGATCTACGAGGCATGTAAGCTGTGGCGAGAGCTGGGACTTTCAGGTGCGGTCATATATGTTGGCGGGGTGCCGGTGGCAATGACAATGGCATCAAAGACCTCAGAGGGAGTTTATGATATACATTTTGAGAAGTGCTACGGTGATTATGCCCAGGCAGGCGGCTTTGCGGTAATAAACAGGCTGTTTGCAGAGCATCTGCTGGAAAAACACGGAGCGCGGTGGATCAATCGCGAGGAGGATATAGGGCTTGAAGGGCTCAGACGTGCCAAGATGGCTTACCGCCCGGACCTGATGCTGGAGAAATATCACACGAGGAAGGAACCATCATGACGAAGTCATGATTTGTAATGGTTCCGACCGATAGGGCAGCGTATATCATGCACGAGGCACGAGTGCATGATGCCATCCCGGCGAGGGATCGCGAAGCAACAGGTGATTCGTTTACGAATCGTGCCATTACAAATCACACACGAACAGCAGTGTACATGAATGTGGTCGTGCCGAACTACATCATAAATATGCTGTGAATAATAACTAGTAACTAACGTTTTTTGCTTGCAACTTTGCACTCAATAGAGTATTTTACATTAGAGAGGATATAGTGTAAAGATGAGAAAAAAAGATCTGGTCAACATCATAATAGAAAGATTGTCGGCAGAATACCCTGCGAGCTCATGCACCCTGGATTATGATGAAGCCTGGAAACTG
>JAILBP010000126.1:0-9761 GCA_024680835.1 Lachnospiraceae bacterium
TCGGAACCATTACAAATCATGACTTCGTCATGATGGTTCCTTCCTGTAATATGAATTGTTCTCTCAGAATTGCCCCCTCAGGCCTTCGGCCAGCTTCCCCGACACTCAGATGGCTATCGGTATATCCTTGATCTGCTCGCCGGTTACATAGTCCTCAATATATATGTCGGCGGTTGTGAAATCGTAAAAATCATGTATATCCGGATTGAGCCGGAACTTCGGTGCAGGATGTGTCTCCCGGGATATAAGTTCCTTTACGATGTCCACATGTCTGTCATAGATGTGAGCATCCGCTATGACGTGTACCAGCTCTCCCGGTTCCATATCGCAGACCTGAGCCAGCATGTATACCAATACCGCATACTGGCACACATTCCAGTTGTTAGCTGCAAGGACATCCTGACTGCGCTGGTTCAGTATTGCATTCAGGGTGAGCTTATCATGACCGGATCTCTGGGTCACATTGAATGTCATGCTGTATGCACAGGGGTAGAGCCTCATCTCTGAAAGATCGCTGTGCACATAAATATTGGTCATGATACGCCTTGAAAAAGGATTGTGCTTCAGGTCATAGATCACTCTGTCGACCTGATCAAAATCCCCCTCTTTGTAGTGATGCTTTACACCCATCTGATATCCGTATGCTTTTCCGATGGAACCGTTCTCGTCGGCCCACTCATCCCAGATATTACTCTTAAGATCGTGTACATTATTGGACTTTTTCTGCCAGATCCACAGCATCTCATCCGTAGCGCTCTTGATATAGGTCTTCCTCAGAGTGATGGCAGGGAACTCCTTAGATAGGTCATACCTGTTCACCACTCCGAATTTTTTGATGGTGTAGGCGCTGGTCCCGTCCTCCCAGTGGGGGCGCACCAGCTCTCCTCTGGTATCCGTTCCGTTCTCCAGAATATCTTTACACATGTTTATGAAAATATCATCAGCAAGACTCATCTTTCTCTCCTTCTTCATGGTCCCGAGGGGTATCGCTTATGGCGGATCCTTCAGGACGGTTCAGGCGGGCGCATCAACTCTCATAGAATGTATAAGTATGCTTTCCTTTGCGTTTTGACTCATACATTGCTTCGTCCGTTTTTTCAAAGAGGCTCTCGGCATCATTTGCATCATGGCCGTTCACAATGCCGACACTGACTGTCACAGGCGGAAGTCCGTCATCTGTTTTCTGCATTTCCTCGTTTATCTGATTGATCTTTGACTCAATAAGACTGTGCTGTATTCCCGAAGAATGGACCATAAATACCACAAACTCATCTCCGCCTATACGGCAGATACAGTCGTCATCACGGAAAATACGGTTAAATATCTTAACAAGCTTGATCAGAACCTTATCTCCGGTCTCGTGACCGTAATTGTCATTGACGCCCTTAAAGTTATCAACGTCCATCAGCATCATGTATGTGGTACTGAGATCGATACCTGACATCAGAAGATCATAACCCGCACGGTTATATGCTCCCGTCAGCTCGTCATGGGATGCCTTGAAATTCAGGCTTTCCAGACTTGATCTGTAGCGGCTGTACATTTTATTGTACGCCTGCGCAAGATATTTGAACTCATTGGCTCCCTCTTCAGGTATGGGACTGTCTTCCTTTATCTTGTCCACAGCCTTCAATACAGGATGAATTCCGAGAATCGATGTGAGTCTCACCATGATCAGTATTGACAGTACCTGGATCACTATGACTATACGCACAAAGGTAAGCTCGTTGCGAAGGACTCCAAGTTCCTCTTCCTTCTTTGTCATCATCAGCCTGTCTACTTCCTCAAGGCTGTCACTCATATCGCGTCTGATATTATCCTTCTGTTCGTAATATTCATCATTAAGAACGAGCTCCGTTGCTCGTCTGATCTTCTCATCCGGCGATAAAGCCTCATCCTCCGGGCTGAGTGTAACCTCATCCAGAACATCGGGATAGTCGGTATATCCCTTTGCCTCGATCACCAGGCGCATGGCGTAATACTCCTGATTCATGAGATTGACCGAATGGGACATAGCCTCTTTGAGCTGTGCCAGAGCCTTCTGTGTCTTATCATTGAGATCCATCTTTGCTATAGCCTGCTCACGCCTGTTGGATTCGAATGCCTCCTTGAAGTACTCATCCATGAAGCGCCTGTCTCCGTTGAGAGTGAATCTCTGCACCCGCTCTGTAAGATAATCGGATGCATCCATCAGCTCATGGGCTGCCTTCACCAGCTCAGTGTGCACCTCTTCGGCATTTGCAAGTCTCATAAAGGTATTAGTTAATCGAAATGATGCTATGACAACGGTTCCGGACCATATGACCATGGTTATAATCAGCCATACATGTATCGCTCTAAGCGACAACCCGTTTTTCAGATTCTTAAACATGATACCCTTCCAAAATACAATTATTGTATATGGAATCCGCATTGCGGAAAGACTCGTCTTATCTCTTCCGCCACAGAGCACATACACAAATCATTATATTATCAAAACTACTCAAAATCAACTTTTAATTTCTCTTACTATTCACAGCCTATCATGTATGTGATCGTGCCGGAATATCCATATACACTACTGTCTACATCCACAGTTTTTTCAGTTTGCTCATGAGTATGTTTAAAAGGATCGCGGATGGCAGTCCGAGTGCGAATACCACCAGCACGAACAGGGCATTATTGTGTATGTAATAAAGACTTTGAAGCTTTCCGTTAAAAGAATAGCAGAAGAGCTCCACGAACAATCCGTGGATCAGGTAAAACTCCAGGGTTATCTTTCCCATCAGCTTCAAAAAGCGGTTTCCTATGCGAATCTTTAGTCCCAGCAAGAAGGCGTAGAACACTACCGAGGATGATGCCAGCATTTCGGAGCAAAGACAGATTATACGCCTCGGGATCCTGTCCGGTGCGTCCCAGTATTCCCCGTAATAAGACACCACCGCGGTAACAAACCGGCTTAATACGACGAAGACTGCCATGGCAAGCAATCCCAATACCAGATACAGCCTGTAATGCCTGCGCAGATGTCCCACGATCTTTTCCTCGTGCATTGCAAAAAAGATTCCCACGGCAAAAAGATGAACCGAATTATACCACCACTCTCCGCACATCCACCAGTCGCCATGATCTAATGACGCCCCCAGCAGCTGATAGCATACTGTAAAGATCACAACCGCCAAAAGAGCTGATCTGTCACTCTTGCAAAAACGAAATGCCAGAAAAAAGCACAAATAGAAAAACGGTATGACCAGGGCAAACCACTCATTGGGATTACAGAGCTTGAATCTGAGAAGATACCATACGATTGTTCCGCCGCCCATATCCTCTCCGAGTAAGATCCTGACCGCCAAAAAGATCAGGGAGATCAGGTAACTCAACACTATAACCGGTACTATCCTCTTCCTGACAAAGCGATCTTTGAGATAGTCTTTTTTTGTCTTAAAGCTCTTGTAAAGTCCGTACCCGGAACAAAACATGAACAGGCTCACCAGTATAAAACCGATGGGGACAAAAAACTCAAGTCCCGGCACATAATAACTCTCATCGATCCACGAAGCACTGGTCTTCTGCCCGCAATGATGCAGCATTATACATACAGCGGCAAAACCCTGCATCGCCTTCATCTGTCCGAGTGAAAAAGCCTCCTCGTTCCACTGACCTTTTTTACTGATGGCACATCCCCAAAACAGCGCGATCAAGAGTAACGGGTATACGATATAGATCATGTTTGCCTCCCTTTGTTAGGTCATACAATCAGACACATTTGCCGGCAGGCTGTCATGTGTTGACCGAATATATCTCCAGACAATATCTCGTCATGAATATGATGGAATACATGCCTGATAAAAATGAGTTTGAGGTCAGAAATCTGGTAAATTCAATTTACGGCGAAAAGGTTTTCTCCGGCTGATGCCGCTCGGCTGGCCAAAAAAAATGCTTCAAAACAAAAGACCGCCAAGACCACCGGCAACATCTCCAAGAAATAATGTTTTATCAGTTTTTCAGCTCACCCTGTCTTGAACCGAGAGCAATGGCACCGTCATTTCTGTCGGTTCTGAAGGGTGCCAGCGGAAGTCCGCTCTGTCCGAATATGTATACGGGCGCATAATTTCTCCAGAAATATCTCGCCTTCGCAGGATTTTCTATCTCAGGTGAACTGAGAATAACCTCTCCGTTATCTTTTATCTCCACCGTTGCCGCCTCATAGATATTGTCATCCCCGGCTATCTCAAAGCCCCACTCTGACGTGTCTTCGGGCGCGTCTTCCGAAATCTTCAGCCCCCCGCTGCAATGCTCAAAGCTGATATGGATCTTCCCATCTGCTATCCTGTATCCGGAATACTCCGGAGCAAATGCCACGCTCTCATCTCCCTTATCGTAAACCTTCAGGAGTGCAATCTCTGCAAGTCTGTCCCCAACAGTCTTTTTATCCGTGGGATGGATATTATGGAACTCTCCTTTATCCAATATCACCGCCATCCATGTATCAGGCACCGACTTTGTGACATCTGCCTGAGCCTCCCTGATAAAGGGCCAGTTTTTGAAATCATCCTCACCCTCGTTAACGAATATCGGAAGCTGTGTCAGTATAAAAGGCAGCTTCTCATCCCTGAAGTCCCGGCGCCAAACCCTGATCAGAGTTTCCATCAGATCCCTGTAGATATACGGTCTGTTGTCATCCTCCTCCCCCTGATAATAGATGAATCCCGCCAGAGTATAGGGCACGACTCTTTTAAGCATGGATCCGTAAAGTCCGCAGGGGCGTGTGAAATTTTTGGGTCCCATGGGACCGGGATAACGATTTTCACCGCAGATCTTTATAGCCTCATCCCAGTTCGGGTTGGGATATGTACTGTAATACTCTCCCAGCCTCTTATCAAATCCGCTCTGATACTCAAGATACTCCTGCCATTCCTGATCGTATTTTACGGGATCCTGGTCTTCTGTCGCCTTATCGTAGGCTTCCACATAGGTCTTCAGCTTATCATTTTCCGCAAGGGAATCCCGGTCAACCCAGCAGGATGCACTGGTTCCTCCCCAGTTACAGCCTATGATACCCACCATAACTCCAAGCCTTTTTGCCAGATCCTTCGCAAAATAGTATGCAACTGCTGACCATGCCGCAGGTACTCCCGGCTCGCAGAGCTGCCAGCAGCTTCTCTCCTCCGCCTCGAAAAGTTCTTCTCCCACCCATGAGACTTTTTGAGTATAGTAAAAACGCACCAGAGGATCATTCGCATTTTTAACCTCCTCTGCGCCTCCGTCGGAATTCTGAAGCTCCAGCTCCATGTTGGACTGTCCGCCGGCAAGCCATACTTCGCCAAAATAAATATCATTTATGATATTCTTGTCGGATCCGGCAGAGGCAGTTATACTGTAGGGTCCACCGGCACTCACAGGCGGTAAACTCACCTCAAACCTGCCATCTGACACAACAGCCTCAACCTTACAAACGGTATTATCTGCCGCATCTCTTAACTCGATCAGAGCCTCTTTTTGATCGGTATTACCCCATATAGCTGCTTTCTTATCACGCTGCAAAACCGCATGATCTTTCAATACTGCTGCGAATTCTATCATAACCGTGTCGTCCTCTCTCTGTCCCCGACAGTCCTTTTCTCCATAATACAACACACCGGAACGGAGCATCTCAGCGCTTCCGTTCCGGCATTTTTTTCACTTTATTTCTGTCCGTAGTATGCATTCTCACCATGCTTGCGGTAAAAATGCTTTTCGATAAGATAATCCGGTGCTTTATCGGCTTCCCTGTTGACTGTTTCCGTCAGGCGGGCCATCTTTGCAACCTCCTCCAGGACCACCGCATTGTGTACGGCATTTGCGGCATCCGTGCCCCAGGTAAAGGGGCCGTGGTTTTTACACAGAACTCCCGGTGTGTATTCAGGATTTATGCCTTTCTTCTCAAGTGTAGATATGATCACAAGTCCGGTGTTTTTCTCGTAAGCTTCTTCGATCTCCTGAACAGTAAGGCTCCTGGTGCAGGGGATGGGACCAAAGAAATAGTCCGCATGTGTGGTGCCATACACGGGGATATCACGGCCTGCCTGCGCCCAGGCAACAGCCTCTGTGGAATGTGTATGTACCACACCGCCGATACAGGGATATTTTTTGTACAGCTCAATATGAGTCGGCGTATCCGAACTGGGATTTAAATTTCCCTCAATGCGGTTTCCCTCCAGATCCATCACCACCATGTCTGCAGCTGTCATAGTCTCGTAATCCACGCCGCTTGGCTTTATGACAAAATATCCGCTCTCTCTGTCTATACCGCTGACATTACCCCAGGTATATGTCACAAGTCCTCTTTTGGGAAGCTCAAGGTTTGCCCGGAAAACTTGTTCTTTTAATTTTTCTAACATTTTATCTCCTCTCTGTACGGTCTGACGTTTGATTTGTCAATACCTTTCTGTTCACAGCCACTCTTTCGGAAATTCAGATCTCAGAACACTTCAGACGCTCTCTTCTCAACTTCCACAAGTGCTTTGTAGCTCTCCATGTACTTGTCAAATCCCTTTACCATAGCCTCATCCGGCTGAACAGTGCTCGTGTTGACATGTGCGAAAACACGGCTATTAAGATAATCTGCCAGAGACTCTCCGTCCTTTTTGTATATCATGTAGGATGCCAGGATCGCCATACCCCAGGGACCGCCCTCTCCGGCATTCTCCATCACGGAAACCGGAGCGTTCATGGCAGCAGACAGAACCCTCTGTCCAACTCCCGGAGTCTTAAAGAATCCGCCGTGTCCGTAGAGTGTATCCACCTGAACTCCCTCTTCCTTGAACAGGATATCACAGCCTGCCTTTAAGGATGCCAGCGCTCCGTAGAGACATGATCTGACGAAATTGGCGAGAGTCACATTTGCATCAGGTGTTCTCACTATCATGGGACGTCCCTCCGAAAGACCTACCACCGGCTCTCCCGATACCGTATTGAAGTTGATGATGCCGCCGCAGTCAGCAGCTCCGTTTTCCGAATTCTTAAACAGGAGCGTGAACACATCCCCGGCACTCATCTCATGTCCCGAGAGCGCGGCAAATTCCCTGAAAAGACCTGCCCATGCATTTATATCCGAAGTGCAGTTGTTGCAATGAACCATGGCTACAGCATCACCCGAAGGAGTTGTCACCATGTCAAGCTCCTCATGACGTTTTTTCAAAGGCTTATCGGTGACTACCATTGCGAAAACACTGGTTCCCGCAGAAACATTTCCTGTCCTGACGCCAACGGAATTTGTGGCTGTCATGCCGGTACCTGCATCACCTTCAGGCGGAGCTATGAGCGCACCTGCTTCAAGCTCTCCGCTCTCATCCAAAAGACGCGCGCCGTCGGCTGTTAGTACGCCTGCCTTCTCGCCCGCAGGCAATACCTTCGGCAGTATCTTTCTGATATCCCAATCGAATTTTTTTACCTCATCAAGAGCAGCAAACTTATCCAACATCCCCTCATCAAACTGTACTGTAGAGCTGTCGATCGGGAACATTCCGCTGGCCTCGCCAACACCCATGGCACGCTCTCCCGAAAGTCTCAGATGGATATATCCTGCCAGGGTTGTGAGATAGTCGATTTTCCCCACATGATCCTCACCGTTCAGTATCGCCTGATACAGGTGCGAAATGCTCCAGCGCATCGGTATATTGAAATCAAAAAGATCAGACAAAAAAGCAGCTGCCTTGGCAGTGTTGGTGTTTCTCCAAGTTCTGAAGGGTGCAAGAAATTCTCCGTCTTTGTCAAGAGCGACGTAACCGTGCATCATACCGGAAATACCGATGGCAGCCAGTTTCTTTACGGAAATACCGTATTTTTCCTTAACCTCATTTTTCATTGATGCGTAACAGCTCTTAAGACCTGTCAAGATGGCATCAAGGCTGTAGGTCCAGAGTCCGTTTTCGTAAGCGTTCTCCCAATCATGAATGCCCACAGCCAGGATCTTGTGATCCTCATCCGTCAGCACTCCCTTGATACGGGTCGAGCCGAACTCAATGCCCAGAACTGCTTTTCCATCTTCGATGAAACCCTTGATCTGTTCTACCGACTTCTCCATTTTTTTCTCCTTATTATGCTGTATTGTGTCTGTTCAGAAGGTGTTCTGAACAATTACGCTGCATTTTCATTTAACACCGGTGCATTGTCAGCACCCACTCCAACCGTTCCTGCAACAAAGCGCCCGGCTTTGCTGCTATGACATTGTGATTTCCGAAACATTGGTAAATCCGTGTCTTGCCATATACTCCTCAATACCGTCGATGATATCCAGGCAAACATCAGGTTTTCCGAAGGTCGCACAGCCAACCGACACAAGGCTTGCCCCCGCTAACAGCATCTCAATGGCACTCTCTGTATCATAAACTCCGCCGCCGCCTATGATGGGGATGTTCACGCTCTTTGCCACCTGATAGCACATCCTGACTGCTATCGGATGTATCGCAGGACCCGAAAGCCCTCCCGTAACATTGGCTAACAACGGCTTTCTCCTCTCAATGTCGATCTTCATACCTGTAACGGTATTTATCAGCGAGATCGCATCTGCCCCCGCTTCCTCCACGGCTTTTGCAATAGCGCATATATCCGTCACGTTGGGTGTCAGTTTTACAATCAAAGGTTTCTTACATACGTTCTTCACCTTTGATACGACCTCTGATGCAGCATTCGCATCTGTACCGAACCCGATTCCGCCCTCTTTGACATTGGGACATGAAATATTAAGTTCGAACATATCCACAGATTCATCATTTAACCGTTCCGTGACAGCCACATATTCATCCACTGTATGTCCACAGAGATTCACGATCTTTACCGTGTCATACTGCTGTAAAAAAGGGATATCCCTTGAGGCAAAGAGCTCTGCCCCCGGGTTCTGTAAGCCTATGGAATTCAGCATACCCGAGGGTGTCTCCGCAACTCTCGGAACATTATTGCCCTCCCACGGGACTATGGATACGCCCTTGGTAATGATGCCGCCAAGTCTGTTGAGATCCAAAAACTCCGAGTACTCCATACCGCTGCCAAAGGTTCCCGAGGCAGTGACTATGGGATTCTTAAATACTTTTCCGCAAAATTCAACTGAAAGACTCATATCTATCCTCTTGTATAATATTGCCCGGCATTATGCCCTGACCAACCCGCCACACAGGTAAATTCATATCATCAGCTTCACCTGTATCCCGATCTTACCTGTACCTTAACTCCACCTAAGCTCCGATGCCAAAAAGACAGGGCCCTCCGTACATATCCTGGCATTTTCCACATTGGAGTGAGCATCTTTCTCTCTCGTCTTCACAACGCAGCCCAGGCACGCTCCTACGCCACATGCCATGCGCTCCTCAAGCGAAAGGTATGCAGGTATGCCGGCATTTTCAGCATATGTCGCTATAGCCTTCAGCATGGGCATAGGACCACAGGCATAGATAACATCACCCTTGACATTAGCGCATTCCATGGCATCTATCACGGTTCCCCTGACACCTGCTGACCCGTCTTCCGTAGCCATGCAGACCCGTTTTCCGGTATGCTCAAACTCGTCTGTCAGGAAGAGCTCTTTTCTGTAACCTAAGACTACCGTCTTTTGTTCAACATCAGCGAGATCCTTTGAAAGCTGCAGGATCGGCGGTATTCCGATGCCACCGCCTATCAGTATCGGAGCTTTGTACTCATCCGATACAGGGTATCCGTTACCGAGAGGTCCTATCAGTCTCAGCAGATCTCCTGTGTGCAGCCTTGAAAACTCGTCTGTTCCCACACCGGCGACCCTGTACACAAGG
>JAILBP010000167.1:0-5902 GCA_024680835.1 Lachnospiraceae bacterium
TGGTCCTTCGGGCGGATGTCTTCCGACAGAGTACCTGGATGAGCCCATTGATTTCGATAACCTGGTACAGAAAGGTTCCATGATGGGATCCGGCGGTGCCATCGTTATGGATGAAGACAACTGTATGGTAGATGTTGCCAAGTTCTACATGGAGTTCATCTGTGATGAGTCCTGCGGAAAGTGTTCACCCTGCCGTATCGGTACCAAGAGGATTCTTGAGATCTTAAACCGTATCACAGACGGTAAGGGTACAATGGAAGACCTTGACACACTCGAAGAGCTTTCAGCTACGATCAAGACAAACTCTCTGTGCGCTCTTGGTCAGACAGCAGCTAACCCCGTTAATTCTACTCTGAAACACTTCAGAGATGAGTACATAGCTCATATCGTTGACAAGAAATGTCCGGCTCATGTATGCAAGAACCTTATGCAGTACAAGATCGACAAAAACAAATGTATCGGATGCGGAATGTGCGCAAAGAACTGCCCGGCAGGATGTATCTCCAGAACGGATTACATTGCCGAAGGTCATAAGCTCGCATCATTCGAGATCGACAGCAGCAAGTGCGTTAAGTGCGGTCTGTGCATGAGCAACTGTAAATTCAGTGCTATTTCAAAAGAGTAAGGGGGGATAACTGTGTCGCTTATTAACATTAAAATAGAAGGTATCTCCTACCAGGTGGAGGAGGGTCTCACAATATTAGAGGCCGCAAAAAAATGCGGATATGAAATTCCGTCACTCTGTGCATTTAATCACGGAGAGTGCAATCAGGGTTCCTGTCGTGTATGTCTCGTAGAGGCTACAGGCGCCAGAGGACTCGTAGCAAGCTGCGTATATCCCGTAGCTGAAGGCATGGAGATCACAATATCATCTCCGGCAGCTACAGCAGCCAGAAGAAACAGCGTGGAGCTGCTTCTTTCAAACCACAATCAGAACTGCCAGCAGTGCGACAAGAACGGCAAATGTGAGCTTTTGCATGTTGCATACTTAACAGGCGCAAGAGAAGGCGCATTTGCAGGCGTACACTCAGAGACACATATCGATGAAGTTGCACCGGGCATCACCAGAGATACATCAAAATGTATCCTTTGCGGAAGATGTATCGAGAGATGCAAGAACGCTCACGGACTTGGCATCTTAGGCTTCGAGAACAGAGGCTTCAGCGTATTTGTATCTCCGGCCGAGAACAGATCATTTGCTGATTCACCCTGTATCCAGTGCGGACAGTGTGTAAATGTATGTCCCACAGGCGCTCTTATGGAGCACTCAGAGATCGATAAGATCGACGCTGCATTCAAGGCAGGCAAGGTTGTCATCGCTCAGGCGGCTCCGGCAGTCAGAGCAGCCCTCGGTGAGGAGTTCGGCTACAAGATCGGAACACCTGTTACCGGCAAGATGGCAGCAGCCATGAGAAGACTCGGATTCAAGAGAGTATATGACGTAAACTTCGGTGCTGACCTTACCATCATGGAGGAAGGCACAGAGCTTCTTCAGAGACTTACTAATGGCGGAACACTTCCGATGATCACATCCTGCTCACCGGGATGGGTTAACTACGCAGAGTACAATTACGGTGATCTTTTACCGCACCTTTCATCATGCAAATCTCCGCATCAGATGCAGGGCGCTATCATCAAGAGCTATTGGGCAGAGCAGAACGGTATCAAGCCGGAAGACATCTTTGTCGTATCCGTTATGCCATGTACAGCCAAGAAGTTCGAGAAGGAGAGAGAGCAGCTCAAGGTTAACGGTCTTAACGACGTTGATGCAGTTATCACAACACGTGAGCTTGCCCGCATGATCAAGAGAAGCGGTATCCTCTTCGACAGACTTCCGGATGAGGATTGGGATCAGGATATCATGGGCGATTACACAGGTGCAGGCGTTATCTTCGGTGTTACCGGTGGTGTTATGGAGGCAGCTCTCCGTACAGTTTACTTCAAGCTCACAGGCAAGGAATCAGAGCCTATCGAGTTTACTGCTGTAAGAGGTCATGACGCAGGTATCAGAGAGGCTTCTCTGGATATCAACGGACAGACAGTAAACGTTGCCATCGCTTCAGGCATGAAGTCAGCAAAGGTACTCCTTGACGAGATCCGTGACGGAAGCTCAAAGTACCAGTTCATCGAGATCATGGGTTGCCCCGGCGGATGTATCAACGGTGGTGGACAGCCTTACGTTCGTGAGTGCTTCTTACCCAATGAAGACGACGATATCATGGATACATACAAAGAGAAGCGTGCACAGGCACTCTACTCAGAGGATGAGAGACAGACACTTCGTCAGTCTCACAATAACCCGCAGATCATCGAGCTTTATGATAAGTTCCTCGGTGAGCCCTGCGGACACAAGTCTCATGAGCTTCTGCATACAACCTATGCAGCAAGAGAAGGCTTTAACGAAATTTAATAATTGACTTTTTCAGAAAAGAAAAGGAGAATGGTGATTGAACAGATTCATGAGCTGTGACTCCTTTTCTTTTTTATTCCGGTTAACGGTTCCTTTTGAAAATTTATTGCAACTTTTTTCGTATATTGGATGTATTATTATTGAAAGAGGATGAAGCAGTTTTTATCTAAAATCATACTTTGGGAGGAATGAGACATGGGTGATTTTGACAACGAGGTACAGATACCTGAGCAGATGGATTTCGATACGATGGGAATCCGGAACATAAAAAATGAATACATCCGTTATGAAGAAAATACGGGTTCCAATATGAGTAAGATCGACAGGAATGACCTGAAGAGAGCAGGTTTTCTCGACCAGAGGATGAGCTCTGTCAATTCCATGTTCGATCTTTATGTTATGGGAACCCGGGGTATTCCGTTTTCCGATATTCCAAAGTTTGAAAAAGGTGAGCTTCCGGGGTATGATAAAGAGTCGCTGGTCAGAGAATTTGAAGCTTTTGTAAAGGCGCATCCCGTACACGAAATGGTGGATGGCAAGAAGGTAACATATCCGGAGAATGCAAAGGCATGGGGTGCCATCTATGCCTCTGCCAATAATGTCCTGAAAGAATATAAGCTTCCGGATGTGGATTTTGGTAACCCTTCAAGCTACGGTGATAAGCTGCCTGAACTCGCTATGCTGTCACAGATCGGAACCGATCTGGTCCAGGTGATGGAGCAGCAGATGATGGGATATGCGGATCCGGGACTGAACCGGAAATTTACGGAAGGAATGGGAGGCGTTAAGGCTCAGAACGAGTTTTTGGCAAATCTTGATACTTTACAGGATGTGAGAAGTATCCTGCAGGGGTGTACGACCAAATATCGTGATGAAACTCCCGAACAGATAAATAATGCAATTATCGGATCACTGTATACCAGGGAATTTGCACATAAAAACAAGGATCTTTATGCAGGCAAAAGCCTTCATGAGGTAAGACAGAATATTCCCGAGAGATCGACTTACAGCACCATCGAAGTCCTTCTTCCGAATGCCATGAAGACTTTATCATCCATGTCTGCGGAAGAGCAGAAGGCGGTTCGCGCGTATATGTCTAACGGCACACCGCTGCCGGAGGATATGCAGAAGACGATTGCCGATGATCTTGATATGCTGAAAAATGTCTTTTTCCCGTCAATGCAGGGGGATGAAACCGTTCATTTAATGAACCGCAGGAATATGCAGCCGAAGGTTGAAAAACTTGGAGAAACTCTTGCGCCGAAAGGCAGGACTGCGCCTTCTGTTTCGAATATGACACCGCAGCAGAGAGAGGCCGCCCTTGATACCTTCTATGATACTGTTTTCCAGGCATACGGCGGCATGTATACAAAGAGTAATCTGGATGCAGTCGGACTGGACCAGTTTGACATGATAGAGGTCAACGGCGGACACTTCAAGGAACATTGTGAGGAAGCATACAATTCCGGTAAACCCATGTACGGAGATGGCAAAAAATGGGCTGATCTCACTGACAAACAGAGAGAGGAATACATGCAGATCGAGCTTATGCGTGCCTGCGTGGATCCGGCATATAATGTGGTGTTCCATGAGATAGTGCTGAATCCGGATAAAACGCCTTCGTTTGGAAAAAAGACAGGAACTCTCGGAAAACATGACCCGAATGCTCAGGCCAAAATGGAGGCTGAGAAAGCAAGGGCTGCAGAGAAAAGGCAAAGAGCAGAACAGAAGGATTACGATAAAAGAAAGAAAAAAGGCCAGTTGACCGCCGCAGAAAAAGACAGGGAGCTTCGAAGAGAGTTTCACGGCGAGGCATGGTTTGATGCCAACAGGATGATAGGTGTCGATGAGGCCAACAAAGAGTTTGGTGATTTTTGTAAAACAGAAACTGCCAGAAAATGCCAGCTCAGAGATGCAGGAGTAGGTCCGCATTCGGTATTTCAGGTATGGCTTATGGGAGAGAAGGGTAAATCTCTCGATGAAGTCATCGATATGTACAGCAGGGAAAATCTGAAAGATCCCATCAAACAGGGCGAAAAAAATGTGCTGGTAGACGAGTTTAAGCGTTTTGTGGAGGATCATCCCACTGAAGCAGGACCGGATCCTGAGACCGGCAAACCGAGACCGAATCAGGAAAACCTGAAGATCTGGGGAGCTGTATATAAAAAGGGTATTGATAAGATAAAAGAGCACAAGCTTCCGGATATCAGCATCGCTGATGACAGGGCTTTTGAAAAACATGCTAATGCGTTTGCAATATATTTTAACCTTGGAATCAATATTACCCAGGAAGCGGAGCGTATGTATCACGCGGGCAGCCGGCAGGGGTATACCGGTCCGTTTATGGAGGGCATGGGCGGTTCAAAGGCCTTCACAGAAATGTCAAATATTGCAGCTTCAATGCAGATGATCGGAAATGCAGTGCAAAAATGCTATTCGGCGAAAACGACCTCTGACAGAGTTACCATCCTGATGGACCAGACTAACAGCAGATCGATCTTTGAGGGAGAGAAGGATTTATACAAAGGGAAAACCTGGGGTCAGATATCCGAAAATCTGGATAAGGTATTTGAGCTGATGAACTTCAATATCAATGACGAGCTTGAAGACCTGGAGGTGGGACCTAAGGATATTAAAGCCAGAGAAAAGATGCTCGAGGATTTCGTATGTGACCGGAAGGGTCCGAATGAGTTGACCGAGCATATCAAGAAGCTGGGATTGGAGTCGGGAAAAGAGTTAAAGATAAACGAAATCCACGCTGCAGACGGTCGTATATCGGACGGTGAGAAAAGTGTTGCAGAAGAAAGATTTAAACTTTTCGCAGGTGAGAACGGTTCCTTCAAAAATGTGGAAGAAATGAAACAGGAGGAGATAGACAAGGCCTTCGATCTTTATCAGAGCAGTTTCGGCGTATTCATGGATTCGTCGACCTTCAATGTCATGTGTCAGAATGAGAAAAAAGATTACGATGATCTGATACTCATTGACGGAAAGTCTGCAAAGGAGCAGTTTGCCGAAAAATATAAGGATCTTCCTCCGCTCGAACAGGAGAAACGCGTCAAAGCGGAGATCGTGAAGGCTTCCGTGATGCCTGACAAAAAGATAGAAGTTTACACTACTGTGATCGGTGATGACGGAAAGATAAGGTCGGGCGAGTTGCGCGCGCTTAAGCCTTATATTGCGCCGGAGATCAAAAAGGAGGAGGCAAAGGAAGGACCTGCAAAGGAAGAGCCTGTAAAAGAAGAGCCTGTAAAAGAAGAGCCTGTAAAAGAAGAGCCTGTAAAAGAAGAGCCTGTAAAAGAAGAGTCTGTAAAAGAAGAGCCTGCAAAGGAAGAACCTGCGAAAGAAGAACCTGCGAAAGAAGAACCGGAGAATGAAGGTCCCGAAATAGACGAGAACAGAACCCGCACGTCGGCGACGTTCAGTGCCGGCAGTCGCAAAACAGAGATCGAAGAGCCCGAGGATGGTATTATCGATAAAAGCCGGAAACAG
>JAILBP010000173.1:0-13241 GCA_024680835.1 Lachnospiraceae bacterium
ACCGTGGTACCGCAGCTGATACTGCTGGCGATCACTGTAGTGACCTTTATCTATTGGATGAAGAAAAACAGCAAGCTGGTGCAGGAGGCTAAAGCCTCAAAATAACAATGTATGAACAGGCACAAAAACCTTTCATAGATAAAACAATCAATTTTTTCCAATAAGGAGGACCAACAAATGAAAAAGCGTAACGCAGCTATTTTTTGTGCGTCTCTGCTTGCAGTATCTGCATTGGCAGGCTGTGGCAGTGACAAATCCGCAACAACAACAGACACAGGTTCATCTGAATCCGTAACGGCAGAGGTATCTGAGCAGAGCACGGATGCCGCAACAGATGGTGCCGGATTCACGGAGTACCCGATCTTTGAGGATGAAGCACTGAATTTCATCAATCTCTCTGCGGTTTATTTCCAGTCAGTACCTATGACAGACAGCGAGAGCCAGGATTACAAGGCAGAGGATTACGATATCCATCTTGAGGCAGATATCTCAGCCCTGGATAACAACCTTGGTTACGGTGTCGGTGACTGGGTACCGTATCTGAAGGTGGATTATTCGATCGTGGATTCCTCAACCAAGCAGGCAGTAACAGATGGAACTTTCATGCCGATGGCAGCTTCCGATGGTCCGCACTACGGCAACAACATCAAGCTTGATCCGGGTACATACGATATCACCTTTACGATCCACAGCCCGGGTGAAAACAACTATCTTATCCACTCTGATGCAGAGACAGGCCCCGGCGGACTGCTCTCAGATGTATTCGGAAACGGACCTTTGACTTACACTTATGAAGGCTGGAATTTTGCCGGACTTGAGTGATCGGTAACAAAGAATTTCATTTATAAGGAACACAAACGGCGCACCGGTTTTTTTCCGGTGTGCCGCAGTGCGTTAAAAAGAGTTACGAATTTTGGAGCATAAATATGTGGACGTATCTGATATATACCATAAAAGCGATCCTGATGGCAGCAACCATTACCGGAATAGCAGTTGGTGATACCCGCCTGTCCGGAAAGAAGGCGGAGGTTCGCGTGGTGCATGCGGGCATGTTGGCCGGTCTGGCAGGAGCCGTGATAGTGGCACTTTTGCGAAATCATACAAGCCTGATCAAATCGGCAACGCTAAACACCGTGATCTACAGTGTATCCCTGACAGCTTTTACGATTTTTGTGATCCTGCAGATCCTTGGCACGGCAACAAAGAACAGAAGACTTACGGGAATGCCACAGTATGCGGCTTTATCAGTGTTTCTGGCAGCACTCATGATCTATTCCTTTCCGGAGGTCATGATGTACCCGTACAAGATACTGTTGTCTGAGAAAACTGTTTTTTCCACGGCATATCTGATGAATATGATAGGCATACTGTCAGGTGTGGTATTGTCGCTTCTGGTGTATCTGGCTGCTGTACAGTGCGTGAAAAGAACAGAAAAAAATAAGGCTCGTGCGCTTACGATCGCGGAATCGGTGATCCTGGAGGTGATCATGGTTTCCGGGATTTTTTCCGTTCTTTTGCAGAACGGGACCATCAGGTCAAATCATGCGGTCTTTTCATTTGTGGTATTTGTAAAAAACCATAATGTTTATTTCCTGACTGCGGCGCTGATAGTGGCTCTTATACCGGCAACAGGCCTCCTGATCAGGGGTCTTCATGTGAATGAGCCCTACAATAATCCCGCCGAACACAGAAAGATCCTGGCAAAGTGGCGTAAAAACCGCAGGTGGGCGGCTACACTTGTGTTGTTTTCCATACTTGGCTTTTTGACGGTTACGGTCATGGAGGATATAAATTCACGGGAGGTCACTCTTTCTCCGGTGGAGGATATCGAATATGACGAAGAGAACATGTATGTGCCGTTTGATATGGTAAGTGATGGTCATCTTCACCGTTTTGCCTATACTACCGAGTCCGGCACCCAGATCAGGTTTATCGTGATCAAAAAGCCTAATTCCCAGTCCTACGGAGTGGGGCTGGATGCATGCGATATCTGCGGAGAGGCAGGATATTACGAGAGAGACGGACAGGTTGTTTGCAAGCGCTGTGATGTCATCATGAATATCAGTACCATTGGATTTAAGGGGGGATGCAATCCGATCGTGATCCCCTATGAAATAAAGAACAGCAGGATCATCGTTCCCATCAGCGGATTGGTGGAGCATGAAAAGAAATTTCGGAAATAAGGTGTAAATATGTTTATACGGATGATCGCAAAAGCGTTTTTCAGACAGTGGAAAAAGATGGCGATGATCGCATTCACGATCGCGCTGGGAGCATCGCTGGCAACAGCCATGCTTTCCGTGATGCTGGATGTGGGTGATAAGGTAAATCAGGAGCTGAAGGCATACGGAGCAAATATAACGGTGGTGCCGAAGGGAACCTCGGTCTTATCCTCCCTCTATGAGATGGGAGAGGATGAGAACATCTCCGGAGCCTACCTGAAGGAGGAGGAGCTCGGTAAGATAAAAACGATCTTCTGGGCTTTCAATATTGCGGATTATGCTCCGTTTGTGAATGCGGAGCTAACGCTGGATAACGGAGACACCGTAAAGATGCGCGGAACATGGTTTAATCACCACCTGAGTCTTCCCACCGGCGAGGAGCTTGATGCCGGAGTGACATCAATGAGGAGCTGGTGGGATGTGATCGCCGGCGACTGGCTTGACGAACAGGATGACAGTGGTCTCATGCAGGCGATGGTGGGGCGTGATCTGGCGGAAAAAGAAGGGCTTCACGCGGGTGATGTGCTGCATCTGCAGGGAAGCAGCGCAGACGCGGAGGTGAAGATCACCGGGATCTTCGATGCCGGCGGCGATGAGGACAGCGAAATATATGTTCCACTGGATCTGGCTCAGGATCTGGCGGGACTGGAAGGAAAGATCGACAGTATAGAGGTGTCGGCACTGACAACACCGGATAACGAGCTTGCAGAGAAGGCTGCAAAGGATCCCTCCTCGCTTTCGGTATCCCAATATGAAACCTGGTATTGTACAGCTTATGTGAGCTCCATATGCTATCAGATCGAGGAAGTGATCAGCGATTCTGTTGCATCCGCAGTACGTCAGGTGGCAGATTCCGAGGGGCAGATCTTAGAGAAGACACAGCTTTTGATGGTATTGATCACGATCCTGTCACTGATAGGTGCGGCACTGGGAATCTGTAATCTGGTGACGGCATCCGTAATGGAGCGCTCTCAGGAGATAGGACTGATGAAAGCGATAGGCGCGCATAATATTGCGATCACGGCACTGGTGCTGACCGAAATATTCTGTACGGCATTGATAGGTACTGCATTGGGATTTTTTGCCGGGATCGGCTTTGCCCAGATCATCGGACATACCGTATTCCAGTCGGCAATCTCTGTCAAGCCGATGGTAGTTCCCATTGTGATAGTGCTGGTCGCACTGGTAACACTGGTGGGATGCATCCCTGCGATCCGTATGTTGCAGAGTCTGAGACCGACGGAAGTGCTGCACGGGAGGTGACAAGGTAACGATGAAAAAGAGAAAAATGTATTTCAGGATGATCACGGCATCCCTGCTGCGAAGGCGCTCCAGAATGATCATAGCCCTGCTCGCGATAGCCATAGGAGCGACAATACTGTCCGGATTGCTGACGATATATATTGATGTTCCGAGACAGATGAGGACGCAGTTCAGAAACTACGGAGCAAACATGATCCTGACGCCCGCCGAAGAGCGGATACAACCGGAGGCGGTGGCTGCGGCTTTGTCCTTCATATCTCAGGATGAGATCGTAGGAGTCGCTCCCTATCGTTATGAGACTGTGAGGATCAACGACCGGCCCGTACTGGCGGCTGCAACCGATATGCAGGGAGCAAAGGCAGCCAGCCCATTCTGGCGTGTGGATGGAGAGTGGCCTGATTCGGATGGAGAGATCATGGTCGGAAAGAATGTGGCGGATCTTTATCTTTTGCGTGTGGGCAGTAAAACTACCGCGACCTACATGCCGGAGGAGGCCACGGAGGACACGCTGGATAACAGCAGTGATTTTACGGTGACGGGAATATTAGACACCGGAGGAAAAGAAGAAGACTATGTTTATATGAGCTTTGCTGATATGCAGCAACTGACCGGCAAAGATAAAGGATATGACGTCTGTGAGCTTTCGGTCTCCGCGGACGCGGAGGGTCTGCGTGCCTATGCGGACCGTATAACCGGAGAGCTGTCCTCGGTCAACGCAAAGCTTGTCAAGCGTGTGACACAATCTGAGGACACGGTATTATCCAAGCTGCAGGCACTGGTGCTGTTAGTTACCGTGGTCGTGCTGATGCTGACCATGATCTGCGTTGCGACCACCATGACAGCAGTGGTTGCGGAGCGGCGTAAGGAGATCGGACTGCGAAAGGCTTTGGGAGCGTCCAACAGCAGTATCATAGCCGAGTTTATGGGCGAAGGTATCGTGCTGGGTGCTGTGGGCGGACTGCTGGGAGCGCTGCTTGGCTTCTGGTTTGCCCAGACAGTTTCCGTGAATGTTTTTAACAGCTCTATCGTGCTGATGCCATGGCTGGTGCCGGTAACACTGCTGGCATCCGTGCTGGTAACGGCAATTGCGTGTATGATACCTATCCGTTCCGCAACGGATGTGGATCCTGCGCTTGTCCTGAAAGGAGAATAAAAATGAGTGCACTTCTGGAATTGAAAAATGTATCCAAAATATACGGAAGCCTCCATGCCCTGGATCATGTGAGTCTGAAGGTGGAGCAGGGAGAGTGGCTTGCCATAATGGGTCCCTCCGGCTCGGGAAAAAGCACAATGATGAATATCATAGGTGCTCTGGACAAAGCGACCGAGGGAGAGATACTGTTAGACGGTGTTGACATAGCAAAAAAGACTGCAAAGGCACTTACAGAGATACGACGGGACAAGATCGGACTGATATTCCAGCAGTTCCATCTTGTAAGCTATCTGACGGCTGTTGAAAATGTTATGTTATCGCAGTATTATCATAGTGTGCCGGATGAAAAGGAGGCACTGGAAGCACTGGAGCGTGTAGGATTAAAAGAGAGAGCCAGGCATTATCCGAGCCAGCTGTCCGGTGGAGAGCAGCAGCGTGTATGTGTAGCCAGAGCGCTGATCAATTATCCGGAGATCATCCTGGCGGATGAACCCACAGGAAATCTGGACGAGGCAAATGAAGAGATAGTGGTGGAGCTGTTCAGAAAGCTTCACGAGGAGGGCACTACTCTGGTGGTCGTAACCCACAATCCGGAGGTGGCAGAGGTAGCGCAGCGCACCATAGTGCTGCGGAACGGTAAGGTGGAACGTGAGACTGTTAATCCGAATTTTACCGGAAAGATCAAACATATCACGCTTCAGTAGGATCGATCCGATCCGTGATTCAGGAGGATTATATGAAAAAAAGGTTAATTGCGGCATTGATAACAGGCAGTATCATTTTGACAGGGTGCGGTTCGGGAAGTGTTGCGTATAAGGACGGAACTTACGAGGCTCAAAGCTCGGTGTATCATACAGAGGATGGATCGGATGAGGGCAACGGATACGGTGTTGTGACCATCACCATCAAGGATGGTAAAATTTCAGACTGTGTGTTTAAGACATATGAGGAAGACGGTACGGAAAAGGGTGAGGATTACGGAAAAGAGGACGGTCGTATAGCGAACAAGGACTTTTACAATAAAGCACAGAAAGCAAATGCCGCCTGTGCGGAATATGCCGCTATGCTGGTGCAGAATGGTCAGTTGAATGGTATAGATGCGATCAGCGGAGCAACCATCAATTATAACGAGTTTACAGAGGCGGTGAATAATGCGCTCTCACAGGCCAGGGAGTGAGCTGCTCCGGCATGCGGTCTGTCTTCTGATCACGGTCATACTGTTCATAGTGGTGCCTGCAGTCCGTTTGGCAGCCTTACATGGAGACGGAACCGACGCTGTCAGTTCGGCAACAACGATCTTAGAGCAGCCATCGGGTGCATATGTTGTATTCGTGAACCGGAACAGACATACAAATGCGGATAAGCTTGACACCTGGATAAAGTTTTTCTCCGGAGAAGAAACAGACTATATTTTTGAAGACATTTCGTGTATAGTGTCTTCGGCTGATAAAAGCGGATGGGAACTGGCGGAGAGCTTTCAAAGCCGTCTGCCGGAAAACCAGATGAAGCTGCGAACCGAGGATGCAACGTTGTTTTTGTCCAAGGTATACTATGGTGAATTCGATGTGGCGATCATGTCACGTGAGGCTTACCGGGCATACGGGGCGGAAGTGGTTACGGAATTGTCTTATATAATGCCCGTTATGTCGGGGGATGAATGAAATGAGAAGGATTAATGCACGATTGAGTGCCGCGATCATGGGATTGTTTTTGGTTCACATGATATGGGGCGTTTTGGTAATGCTTGGAATTACAGCCGGTGGAAATCCGGCATTTCGTTTGCTGACCTGGTTGATGAGCGCGCTGATCGCTTTGCATATATTGATCGGGTGTAAGCTGACCATTGATACGCTGGTGGCGATCCGAAGATCGGGTGTATCCTACGCCGGAGCAAACCGCCTGTTCTGGATCCGCAGGATTTCAGGCTTTGCCATGATAATCTTTGTTGCTGCCCATATCTGGCTGTTTTCCGGACGAGAGCTGGAGGGGGCATTTTTGATGCCTCACTTCAATGTCATGGCGCTTTTGACGCAGATAGGTATGGTGCTCTCGCTGCTGATCCATCTGACGACAAACATACGCCCGTTAAAGATAGCGCTCGGGATAGAGGACAGCAAAAATTTCAAGACGGATGCTCTGATCGTTCTGAGTGTTCTGCTGCTGATGGCAGGAGTCGCTTTTTTCATTTATTATCTGCGGTGGCGTGCAGTATGAGAAAGAGAATGATCTGCGTGGCTGTTATATCCTTGGGGATCATGCTCTCAGCACTGGTGATAAGCCTTGCTGTGTACTTCAGCATGGATTATGAGGGAATAGTCATATCAAACCGGGAGGCGGTGACGGAAGCTATCCGGACAGGTCTTAAAAACAGGAGCGAGATCCTTACTGTTCATTTTACGGCACGTACACAGGATCTTGAGGAAGCCCAGTCACAGACAGAGAGGCTGTTTCTGGATGCCCTGTATGAAAGTGACGACCCGGCGGGTGGTGACTATATCCGCTGTCAGTTGGGCGGTTACGATATTCACAGCGATGCTAAACGCCGTTTTCTGACATGGCGGTATACCATGGAATTACGCCCTGTATATTACAGCACGAGAGAAGAAGAAGACTTTGTGGATGCGGAAATACAAAGTGTATTATCGGATGCGCCGATGAGTGGTACGAAAGAGGAACAGATCCGCTGGGTTCATGATCTTGTAACGGAAACGCTTTCATACGACCATGTACATAAAAATCATATGCAAAGTCATGGGAAGACGACTGCCTATGCGGCGTTGAAATATCATCAGGCAGTTTGTCAGGGATATGCGGTGCTGACTTACCGTCTTTTGAAGGAACTCGGGATTGACTGTCGCATTGTGATGGGTGACGCCATGGTGGAGGGTGTCAGGGAAAGGCACGCATGGATAATGGTAGAGACAGAAGAGGGAAAAAGATATATGGATCCCACTTTGGACGATGTATACAACTGTGACACATGGTATATGAAGACAGAAGAGGAATTTGCGACAGATCACATGGAGACGTGATCATGACGAAGTCATAATATGGAATCGCAACTTCCGGGCGGATCGGATTGCGGAGCAATCCTGTCATTTCATACAAGTAAGAGAAAAACAATGAAACGATTATTTAAACTTGCCAAAAAAAATGTTATCAATCGGCCGCTCCGCAGCATTGCTCTGGTTGTGTTGCTGGCGTTTCTCACTTTCACTGCATTTGCCGAAATGGCAGTCACCATGGCATTGCAAAACGGGTTTGAGTCCCTTCGGGAACGGCTCGGCGCGGACATTATGGTGGTACCCTATGAGGCGTCTACAAAGTCATCTCTGGAAAGTATTATATTGCAGGGTAATACGGGATATTTTTATATGAGCGGGGACGTGGTTGAAAAGATCGCGTCGATGAACGGAGTAAAACGCTGTTCTGCCCAGTATTATTTGGCAAGTGCCAGCTCAAGCTGCTGCTCGATCCCGGTAGAGATCATCGGCTTTGATCCGGAAACGGATTTTACCATTACACCCTGGATCAGAAAAAGCAATGGAAAAGAACTTGGATATCTGGATGTGGTGGTTGGCAACGACCTGAATGCCTTTGTCGGGGATAAGCTCAGCTTTTACGGGACAGAGGTCCGCGTTGCGGCAAAGCTGGACAAGACCGGAACTCAGTATGATACTGCGGTATTCACAGGAAGAGACACCATAACGACTCTTATTCAGGCATCACTGGATAAGAAGCTGAACGAATACGGTAATATAAATGCCGGAAACGTTGTGTCCTGCGTATTGGTCGATGTTGCCGGGGATGCGGATGTGGAGGAGGTGCTGAATGATATCAATCTTCATGTTCGAAAGGTCAGCGCGGTGCGAACCGGCAATATGATCTCCGGTATAGCCGACAGTCTGAAAGGGGTGTCGGGAGCAGCAAAGCTGTTGGCAGTATTTTTGTGGGTGCTTTCCCTGGTGATACTGACGGTTTCTTTTATGATGATGGCAAATGAGAGAAAAAAAGAATTTGCCGTGCTGAGGGTGCTGGGTGCATCCCGCAGGGAGCTGGCCGGTATAGTGCTGCTGGAGGGAGTGCAGCTAAGCCTGACGGGAAGCCTGACAGGCATTGTGCTGGGAGGAATCATTGTAGTGCCGTTTGCGGGGATCATCGAGCAGATGATGGGACTGCCGTTTCTGCTGCCAAAGCCGGGGACACTGTTTACGATCGCTGCCGGAACCGTTTTGCTGGCTGTGATTTTTGGCGCGGCATCTTCTGCATTTGCAGCTTTCAGGATCGCAAAAACGGATGCAGGTACGATCCTTCGGGCAGAGAACTGAAGGATGGGTTTTATGGGACCGATCGTTCATAGAAGCTGATAAAAAACCATGGATGATCACAGAAAAACATAGAAATCCATATTGAAGACAGAAACGGAGGGCTCCATGGAGATTCGGACGGAAAACATAAAAAAGGATTTTATCCGTCGCGGTACGGGGACAAATGTTTATACGGCAGTAAAGCCGACCACAATAACACTCCGCGCAGGGACGCTCATCGGAATACGCGGCAGATCCGGAAGCGGAAAGAGCACGCTGCTGAACATGATAGCAGGGATCCTGAAGCCCTCGTCGGGTACGGTATTATATGATGAAACGGATCTGTACGCAATGGATGATACCGGGCTTTCCGCATTCAGAAACCGGCACATCGGCTATATACCGCAGGGCAGCAGTGCGATCTCATCACTGACGATACGGGAGAATATCTTGTTGCCGCAGCACCTGAAAAAACAGGACATCCGGGAGGAGGATACACAAAAGGAGGCTGACCGGCTGATGGAGATGCTGGGGATTGGACATCTGGCAGATGAAAAGCCGCAGAACCTGTCCGGCGGCGAGCTGAAGCGAATGGCCATAGCCCGCGGGATGGTGCTGCATCCGGAGGTATTGTTGGCAGATGAGCCCACAGCAGATCTGGATGATGAAAACACAGAGGTGGTTTTCCGGATGATACAGCAATACGCCGGGGACGGACACTGTGTCCTGGTGGTAACTCATGAAGACAATATCGGTATCTTTGCTGATACATTGTATCGTATGGATGCCGGAACATTAACGGAAAGTTAAAAGCATGCCGGAAACAGAGAGATCAGTGATCAATATAATAGGAGCAGGACTGGCAGGGTTGTCTGCGGCATTGGAGCTTGGGAAGGCAGGGATCCCATGCAGGCTGATCTCCGCCCAGACCTCGGAGCGTGCCCAGTCCAATCTGGCAGAGGGCGGTATCAACGCCTGTCTGGATGTTATGGGAGAAGAAGACCATGTGTCGGAGCATTTTGCCGATACCGTACGCGGCGGCTGTGATCTTGCCGATCCGAATATGGTGGCGGGAATGTGTGCTGCGGCACCCGGCATTATAAGAGAATTGTCGGAATACGGGGTGCCGTTCCAGCGGGAAAACGGACGGATGATACAGCGCAATTTCGGCGGCCAGAAAAAGAAACGTACCGCCTACGTAAAAAGCAGCACCGGAAAGATGATCACGACCACTCTTATTGAGGCGGTACGGCGGTATGAGTGTGAGGGTCTGACAGGGCGTTTTTCCCATCATCTGTTTCAGGATATCATCCTGTCGGAGGGAAAATGCGTTGGCGTTTCAGTCTATGATCCGTACCGTGGAAAACTGCTGCGGTTACCCGGGGAAGTGATCATTGCATGCGGCGGGATAAACGGATTTTTTTCGGGTAAGACCACGGGGACCACTGCAAACACCGGAAATGCGGCTGCACTGCTGTTTTCAAGGGGAGTTCAGATGGCTGATCTGGAGATGATACAGTATCATCCGACTACGGTGCAGATCCCCGGAAAGAGGCTTCTGGTCTCGGAAGCCGCCAGAGGTGAGGGCGGAAGACTGTTTTACAGGGATAATGCGGGAAACCCCTGTTACTTTATGGAAGAAAAATATGGTGCATCGGGGAATCTGATGCCCAGGGATGTAGTGGCAAGGGAAATGCTGATGTGCGGCAGGGAGGTGTTTCTGGATCTGAGGGCTCTTTCGGCGCACATCTGGGAAAAAAGGCTCAGCGATCTCAGGGAGGAGCTGATACATTATCTTGCGCTGGATCCGAAAAGTGAGCCGGTGCCGGTCTCGCCGGGAATCCATTTTTTTATGGGAGGGATCCGTGTGAATGAAGAACACCGGAGCAATATTCCCGGACTGTATGCTGCCGGAGAATGCGCATGCGCATATCACGGCGCCAACCGTCTGGGCGGTAATTCCCTGCTGGGTGCCATATACGGTGGGAAAATTGCTGCCGAAAGCGCGCTAAAGGACAGCCGTAGCCATGCGGAGACTGTTTTGCCGCTCTCAGAGGACGGTGTAACGGATGATGGGAGCGGAAGGGTGACGGATCTTTCCGGGCTGCTGTTTCGAAGCCTTCCGGTTCTGCGGACACAGGAGCAGATGCAGGAGGGGCTGGAGGCTATGCTGGCGGAAAAAGCCGCAGCAGAGAAAAACGGCAGGCTTGACAGAGCAAGACTTCTGCTTGCGGAAGCGATACTAAGATCCGCACTGGTCAGAAAAGAATCAAGAGGAGCCCATTCGGTTCGGGAATACCCCGGGCGTGCTGAAGCGCTGCAGAGGATAACCACGGCGCAATACATAAACGGAGCGGTAGAGACAGGCTTTGAGGAGTTGCCGGTGCTGCGCGATGAGTGGAAAACGGTGTTGTCGGAGGGTTTTGACGGAGGCGGTGCAATATGAAGAAGACGATCAGGATCCTGCGGAGGAAGAGCCCCGGAGATGATCCGTACTATGAGGATCATGTTTACGAAACAGAAGCCGAAAACGCTACGGTTGCAACAGCTCTGATGCATATTGCCGGGCAGACGGATCTGGCATGGGAGCACAGCTGCCTGCAAAAGAAATGCGGAGCATGTGCCATGGTGATAGATCACCAGCCGGCACTGGCGTGTGATACGCCCCTTAAGTCATGTAAAGGTGAGATAGTCACAGTGGAGCCGCTGAAAAAATTCCCTGTGATAAGGGATCTGCTGGTGGATCGCACGGTCTTAAATGACACCTTAAGGGAAATGAGGATATACGCGGAAAAAACCACCGTGGATCACAAAGAGGCTGAACGCGACACGGTGTGCCGTGAGGAAACGGTATATGAAGCCTCACGGTGTCTGCAGTGCGGTCTGTGTCTTGAGATCTGTCCGAATTACTATCCGGGGGGCGTGTTTGCCGGAATGGCAGCCATGGCACCGGCAGCCGGAAAGCTTGCGGGAAAGGGCAGAGATGAGCTGGCAGAGACATACAGGAAAAGGGTGTATGAGGGATGCGGGAAGTCGCTGGCATGCAGGGATATATGTCCCGCCGGACTGGATATGGACAGACTTTTGTCGAGAAGCAACAGGGCAGTTAAAAGGAAAGGAGTTAAGAGGAAGTGAAAAAGAGGTTGTGGATGTTACCGGGATTACTGTTAAGTGCTGTATTATGCGTGGGATTATGCACATTTCTGGATGCATGCGGTCCCAAGGAGGACGGAAGCTTCATGCTGTGCCATCATGTAAGGAATGTTCTGATGCTGTTTGGCTGTGCACTGGCAGTGCTGCATCTGCTGGGGCTGATCCTGCCGGACAGGTGCATGGCTGTAAACGGACTGGCACTGGCTTCTGTTGTTGTGTGTATCTGCGGGGTTCTGATACCTCAGAACATCATCCCCATGTGTATGATGAATACCATGCGCTGCCACACTGTAATGCGTCCGGGAGCCTCGGTTCTGCTGATACTGGTGCTCTGTACGGATATAATACACCTGGTGACGGCATTAAAAAGATCATCGGACAGATCATGAAGGCACGAAAATCATGGGCTTTTGACCATGATATCATATTGTAACTGTTCAGAAGCAAGCTCGAAAATCAAAGATTTTCTCTAAACCGGTACCCAGATGATGGACAATGACTTGACAGTCAAAAGTACCCATCATCCGGGTACTTTTTTATTGTGATCGGAATGGAAGAATGCTATGAGATTTTTCAGTATATACGACAATCGGAGTTTTGCGGGTGGCACTTTTTGATATAAATTGACTTGATTTTCAAATTCGCGGGATGCAGTCAGGCAAAATGGTCCAGGTTTGTGACTCATATTAGAAAAAGTAGGCTTGCGGTCAAGTAAAATAATCCATGGTTGTGACTCATATTAGAAAAAGGAGGCTTGCAGTCAAATAAAACACCTCAAAGTTGTGACTCATGTTGGATAATCGTTAATAGAAGTCAATGAAATAGGTCTGAACTAATGACTTGTATCGGAAAATATAGAATTGCAGTCAAACAAAGAGAACCGGATATTTGAAATTTCTTCACATGCGGCAAAAAATGCAAAAAAATCAGAGGATATTTCACCTCTGATTTATGATGACTATTCAATTACAAAGTAGGTTGAAGCTTATCTAAATGACATTGACCCCGTCCCCATAGTTCTGAGTTTTAATCAGGATAGAAGTATTGCAAGATCAACAGAGTGGCCCCATCGTAGGAATTTTCCTGCAGAAGGTCACCCTGAACTTTCCAGCCGGTATCGGCGGTCTGTTCAATGGCTTTATT